>CAYJRA010000009.1:7536-27916 GCA_964372465.1 uncultured archaeon | reverse complement strand
ACACCTAGCTTCAGTGCTTTCAAAGACAACAAGGCACACTTAATTCTGACTGGGCTCAATTCAATACCAAGCAAATCCAAAACGTCTTTTTCTGAGATTTTTATAATATCATCCAGTGATTTTCCCTTTATCGTTTCAGTAAGCATGGAAGCAGCGGCTTTACTGATAGCACAGCCATGGCCGTTAAATTTGATGTCAGTAATTTTTCTCTTGTCCACCCTTAATTGCATCTCAATTATATCTCCGCAAAGAGGATTGGCATCCCTTGAAACTATGTTTGGCTTTTCTAATGTACCAAAGTTCCTTGGATGTCTGTAATAATCCAGAATTATTTCACCATACATGTCTGCATTCATTTCTGTTGCCTCTCATGCTGGTTCAGTTTTTCAACATTTCTTATATCAAAATCTTCTTTGCCAAAAGGTTCGCTAAACCAGGCATTTAAAATTTCTTTTGCTAAATCCTCGGTGGTCAGCCGCAAAGCCATCACCAAAATATTGGCATGGTTCCATTTCTTCGCACCTTTAGCTTCCTCGCTGTCTACGCATAATGCAGCCCTTATTCCTTTCACTTTATTTGCAGCTATGCTAGAGCCTGTGCCTGTCCAACAGAATAATATGCCTTGATCACATTTCTTCTCTGCAACTGCTTCAGCTAATTCTATACTAACATCCACCCATTCTTTATTGTCTCCTTTAAGCGGACCGAATAATTCTACTTCATGACCTAATTTTTTTACATATTCAACTACGAAATCCGTAACATGTGTCTTCTCGTCAGAACCTATAGCTATTTTCATAACACCACTTCATTTTTTAGATTTTGCTTTTTCAACTAATGTAGGCCAAATATTAATAACGTCATCAATCGAATCATACTCATAATAAACAACATCACCACTCTCAAGTTCACCTGTTACAATCTCACCAAACTTTCTTTCTATTTTCTTATTTTTAATCAAGATAATCGGTATAAATCTGGAACGAAAATCCTTATTATCCTTCGCTCTCTGAATAATTCGCCACATTCCCTCACTGGGATAAGAGATGTCAGCAAGTAATAAATCAGAATTATCTATCCATTTAATGTGTATATCTCTTATCTCGGTTTTTGTTGGGTCTCTATTTAGACCTAAATCTTTACGCATAAATTGATTACGATTATTTGAAATTGCATATGGAGCTCTATAAAGTGTATGACCTTGACTTTGCAAGAAGTTCATTAACTTCTTAGTATTTTCCAACGAATCATCAACTTCTGTATCAATACTAAAATAAATCTTCATAATTTAAACACCTTTGCTGCTTTATTCAGAGCACCGACAAAATAATTCACTTCTTCCTTTGTATTATAAATATAGAAACTGGCCCGAGTAGAAGCTACTAATTTTAATCTATTATGTAAAGGCATTGCGCACATATGTCCACTTCTAACTGAAATACCAAAATCATCAAGTACAGTAGATAAATCATGTGGATGAACATCACCTAAAGTAAATGATATAACGCCGCCTCTCTTATTTGCATCAAGTGGTCCATATATTTTCAATTGCTCTATTTCTTTCATTCTCTTCAATGCATATTTCGTCAACTGCTTCTCATGCTCTCTTACATTTTCCATTCCCAATTTTTGCAAATAATCTATGGCCGTGCCGAGGGCAATATTGTCTGCAATGTTTGGCGTGCCTGCCTCGAATCTCCATGGCAGCTCGTTCCATTTAGTTTCATGCAAATATACTTCCTTTATCATTGCACTCCCTCTCATGAATGGCGGCATCTTTTCTAAAATTTCTTTTTTAGTGAATAACGCTCCAGTGCCTGTAGGTGCAAGCATCTTATGTCCGCTGAAAGCAAGAAAATCGCAATCTATCTCCTTCACATCAACAGGCATGTGTGGAACTGACTGTGCTGCGTCCACCAAAAATTTAGCATCGTTATCATGAGCTATCTTACCAATCTCCTTAACTGGATTGATCGTCCCAAGAACATTTGACACATGGACAACTGCAACAAGCTTGGTTTTTCTTGTGACCAGTTTTTCATAATCTCCCATTCTCAGAGTTCCATCATTGTTAATGCCAACATATTTCAGCTTGATGCCTCTCTTTTCCAGCATCTGCCACGGCACTATGTTAGAATGATGCTCCATGATCGTCGTGACTATCTCATCCCCCTTTCTCAAGTTATTCCAAGCCCACGAGTAGAGGATTATGTTCATAGCTTCATTCGTGTTCTTTACTAGAACTATTTCTTCCATGCCGCTTGCATTAATGAACTTGGCTACTTTCTCATATGCTTCTTCATACATCTGCGATGTTTCTTCTGATAATGTATAGACGCCGCGGTGGATGTTAGCATTGTGTTTAGAATAAAAGTTCACCAAAGATTGAATAACTTGCTTAGGTTTTTGGCTCGTGGCAGCGGAATCGAGGTAAATTAATGGCTTCCCGTTTACTTTTCTTTTTAAAATAGGAAAATCCTTTCTGATCTTTTTCACGTCAAGCATTATTACATCATTCTCCTTTCTATTATTCTTTGTATTTTATCTCTAATATCTTCCATTGATATTTTACTAATGACCGGCTCGAAAAAGCCTCTGACTATAAGCATCTCTGCCTCCTCTCTTTTCAAACCCCTTGACATTAGATAGAATAGCTGCTCTTCATCTATCTTGCCTATTGTCGCACCGTGAGTGGCTCTCACATCATTCGCCTCTATTTTCAATTCCGGGATGCTGTTAGCCAATGCATTGTCACTCAGAAGCAGCGTGTGATCGGCCAAATATGAATCTGTTTTCTGCGCATCTTTTTCCACAGAGATTAAGCCGTGATAAACAGACGTTGCGTCGTCCTTCAAAACTCCTTTCGTCAATATGTCATTCGTAGTATGGGGAACCATGTGATAAGCATTGGTAGTTATGTCGAAATGCTGACTCGAAGATCCAAAGAAAATGCCAAGATTTTTTGATTGCGAGCCTTCGCCGTTGAAAACAGTTTCGATATTCCATTTAGTCGTCTTCCCCCCGAAGCATCCAAATGTCCAATTAACTATTGCATTCTTTTCTAAGACTGCTCTCTTGATAGAAAAATCATAAAAATTGTCATTCCATTCTTGAACTGAGACGAAATCCAAGCTGGATCCTTCTTTGGCGACAATTTCTGTAACTCCGGACTGCAACGACTGCTTCTTATTTTCATTGGAAGAATATTCCTCATAAAAATTCACGGATGAATTTTCTTCCAGCACAATCAGATTATGAGTGAATATTCCGGAGACGTCTTTCGTCAAAAATGAGACTCTTATTGGAATGCTTATTTCCACGTTTTTCGGGACATAAAGGAAGATACCATTATTCCACATTGCAAAGTTCAATGAGTCAAACTTTTTGCTCGGCGTAACAACAGAAGAAAAATATTTTTTCACCAGTTCTTCATGATTTTCTAGAGCATCCCTCAAATCTGAGAGAACGACTCCTCTATTCTTCAGCTCATTGCTTATTTCAAGCTTCATCTTATTTATCGTCGAAGGATTGACTCTTACCAGATCTAAATCAGACATGTTAGTATACTTCCATTCTTCATCTCTCATCGTAGGTGTAGGCAGCTGCTGAAACTTTTCCCATGCATCCATTCTGATCTTTTTCATCCATTCTGCTTCATTCATGCCTTTGATCTGCTCTATATCCATAATACCATCTACTGTATTAGACAATTAAATTCCTTTAATATAACGAGGCTATAATTTAAATATATTGAGTAATAGACAATTAAAAATATTGATAAAAAGTAAATAATTCATTACAACAGAAGCAACAATGCTCCTATAAATTTGGTAAAAAATCTGATGGATTTAAATTCGGAATAAAACCAGAAAAATGATGTTTTCTATCTTAATTCTTCCAATAGTGTTTGTTGCCCGGGTGTCAATCGCATTACTTTATCGAAATTTAAATTATATTCGCGTGCCAACTCATGCGCCCAAAAATATGGTTTACTCTCCATGCGCCGACTTAAACCATTATCTTCTAAAATAAAGTAGGCATTCATTGACCAGCCAAGTGCTCTATCAAATGTAACGTATTGTGTTATCATAAGAATAATATGAATTAAAAGCTTTTATTTTTAATAGATGACATTACGAATGCTATTTTATCATCTTTAATTGTTCGGAATATTCGGACATGAACATTATATAATCTTCAATTGCTGGTACGAGGCTCCTTATATTATATTTTGACCGGCCACAAATCCTTGGTAGTTGTTCTATAGGAATTTCCTTTACTCCAAACCCATGAATAACTGCCAAAGGAATCAAATATCTGTGCAATCCGCTATATCTATCAATTCTATCTGCTGTAAATCCTATTCCATTAGCACATTCTCTAGTAAGCGACATATACCCGCAATTATAGTCGTTGAATGGCAAACCCAACCCTTGTTTTAATAAAGTATTATATAAAGAGGATGCTTGATTCCTAATCCATTGGTTTGCCCTTTTTGTTCTTTTGCCAGAAACCATGCTTATATTACCGTCAAATTCATCCAAAAATCTGGGTATGTACTCAGGATCGTGCTGACCATCTCCGTCTATTGTTATGATTATGTCTCCGGTTGCATAGTCAAATCCAGTTCTTAGTGAACGAGATTTTCCTAAATTCCTACCATGGCAATATAATTTTATCGATCCGCTTGTTATGCATGCCGTGGCTTCACTCCTTGAATTATCTGTACTTCCATCATCTACCAATAATATTTCGCTATCAATTCCATAACGAGTCAAGACGTTCCAAACATTTCCAGTAACTCTTTTTATATTTCCTTCTTCGTTGTATATGGGTATTACAACTGAAACTTTCATAAATGCCAAACTAATTATTGAACTATTTAAAACAGCTAGTAGAGTATATTAAAAAATAAAAATCCTGCATATTATCTAATATAATGCTTTTAGTAAAATTCATGAGTTTGTTAGATCTGATAGCCGGATTCTTTTTAATTTCCAGCATGCAAACCCCCATCATCCATTTCTTCATTTATTATGCAGCGATAAAAGGCGTTGTCTCTATTATTTCGAGTATAGCCTTGGGCTACTATCATGATTGGATGGGATTGACCGATTTACTAACAGGAATCGGTCTGTTTCTATTAATCTCAGGATTTCCTTTTGATATATTCAAATTGGTTGGATATGCAGCCATATTGAAAGCAATATATGCGATTTTTACTGGTTGATCAGCCAACAGAACCTTCCATCTCCAGTTCTATCAGCCTGTTCATTTCCAGAGCAAACTCCATTGGCAGTTCCTTCATTATCGGCTCGATGAAGCCGCGTACGATCATGGCCATCGCTTCTGACTCGCTCAAGCCACGGGACATTAGATAGAATATCTGCTCCTCACTGACCTTGCCAACACTCGCCTCATGGCCGATGCTTACATCTTTCTCATTAATCTCCATGTATGGAATTGTGTCTGAAGCGGATTTGTCGTCTAATATAAGAGCGTCACACCTCACGTTCGATTTAACATTTTTACATCCAGGATAGACTTTCAACAATCCCCTATACGTAGTTCTTCCGCCGTCCTTGCTGATAGATTTAGAAGTAATCGTGGATTGTGTGTTTGGAGCTAAATGTATTATTTTACCACCGGCATCTTGATGTTGACCTTTTCCTGCAAATGCTATGGACAATATTTCTCCTTTAGCACCTTTACCCATTAAAAATACACTAGGATATTTCATAGTCCTCTTGCTACCTAAGTTACAATCAATCCACTCAACCGTTGCATTTTCATGGGCAAATGCCCTTTTAGTGACAAGATTGTAAACATTTGGCGACCAGTTTTGGATAGTAGTATATCTTACTCTTGATCCAGGCAAAGCAATAATTTCAACAACAGCTGAGTGCAAAGAATCGGTTGTATAAACTGGGGCCGTGCAGCCCTCTGTGTACGACACAAAACTATCTTCTTCTGCTATGATCAATGTTCTTTCAAACTGGCCCATATTGGCGGCATTGATTCTGAAATAAGCCTGCAAAGGTACATCAACTTTTACTCCTTTAGGCACATAAACAAAGCTCCCACCGCTCCAAACAGCAGAATTCAATGCAGCAAACTTATTATCTTCCGGCGGAATAATTGTGCCGAAATATTTTTTCACAATGTCAGGATATTCTTTTAGCGCATCGTCCATACCTAAGAAAAGAATTCCTTTTCTAGTCAAATCTTCCCTAAGGCTGTGGTAAAGATTTTCGCTTTCATACTGAGCGCCAACGCCGCCTAAAAATTTTCTTTCTGCTTCTGGGATACCTAATCTATCAAACGTATTCCTGATCTCTTGCGGCAAATCTTCCCATGTTTTCGCTTTCTGCTCTGTTGGCTTCAGATAATAATAGATGTCATCGAAATTTATGCTGCTCAAATCCGCTCCCCATTTCGGCATGGATTTTCTCATGAAAATATCCAGAGACCGCAAACGAAACTTAGCCATCCACTCCGGCTCGTTTTTAATTCTAGAAATCTCCTCGACTATTTCCTTATTCAAACCCTTCCTTGATTTGAATACAAATTTTTCAGGGACATTAAACCCGTATTTAGTTGCATAATCCGCATTTATCTGCAAAATTTCTTTTGAATTTTTAACCATGATATCACTTAAGATTTGTTTTTAATTTCATCAATAATCCAATCGTATCCTTGCTCTTCTAACTTTTCTGCCAGATCATGACCGCCGGATTTTACAATCTTGCCATCGATCATAATATGAACGTGGTCCGGTTTTATGTATCTCAATATTCTCTGATAATGGGTGATAATTAAAATTCCTAGATTCGGACCGGAAAGTTTGTTGATTCCGTTCGCTACCGTCTTCAATGAATCTATATCCAATCCTGAATCAGTTTCATCGAGCACTGCGAGTTTCGGTTCTAACAAAGCCATCTGCAATATCTCCGATCTTTTCTTTTCTCCTCCAGAGAAGCCATCGTTAACATATCTCTTTGCAAACGACTCATCCATCTTCAGCATTTTTAATTTTTCGTTAAGCAATTTGTTGAATTGCAACACGGAAGCTAATTCCTGTTTTTTGTCTTTAGCATTGCCATTTGCCTTCACTGCATTATAAGCACTTCTTAAAAAATTGAATAGCGTCACACCAGGCACGGCCGTGGGATATTGAAAGGCCAGGAACAACCCCTTCTTAGCACGTTCATTGGCTTTATATTGCAGCACATCCTCTCCATCCAAAAGAACTTTGCCTCTTTCAATCTTGTAGTTAGGGTGACCCATTATAGCATATGACAGCGTGCTTTTGCCGGATCCATTAGGACCCATAATAGCGTGTATCTCTCCTTGTTTGATTGTTATGTCCAAACCTTTTAAAATCTCTTTGTCTTCTACCTTTACATGCAAATCCTTGATCTCTAATTTTCCTGTCATTTTTACCACTAATAATATAACACTGTTATATTATTAAGACTTTCTGATATTTATACTGTAAACATGTTGTTCTAAAATAATTAAATTTTTCTGCATTATACTACAATTTCCCTTTATGACTTCTAGTCTTGTTGTTTTCCACTATCTTAGATATTATTTCTTCGCTGTTCACTTGCATGATCTCGCATAAGCCTAGACAGTAAACCATTAGGTCACCAATCGCGTCGGCCATTTCATTCTTATCATTGTGCTTATATGCCTTTGCAAACTCTCCCAATTCTTCAGTCATCAGAACAATTTCTTTGCCTATGTCTGTGGTGTTGAAATTCCTCCTCACCTTGTTTTCAAAGATTTCTTTCTGAGTTTTTAGAATATCCATATTAGTTAAAATGGATAAAGAAATATTAAAGTTTGTCTCGATTATTATCAGAATTCCTTAATATATTCTCAATTCCGCACATCTAAGCTTTTAACCTTTTAAAAGACAAATTAATTTGGATGATAGCATGGATGATGAAATTTTTGCAAGATTGGATAAAATGGAAGATGAGCTGAAAGAGCTAAAAGAAAGGATACAGAGGATTGAAAGTTTCCTCAGAAGCAGAGCTGTAGCTACTAAGGAAGCCGCTAAAAAAATAAACAACAAAAAACCCGAGGATTACAGTCCTCATGGGGATTACATTAAAGACATGGAAACAGAGAAATTCGAGTTTGGGTTCAAGGATTGACTGTTGATTTCATGCCAGTTGGTCTAATAATAATTCATTAGTGAGATCTGTGTTTTAGTAATTACAAGTTACCACTATTAAATAGAAAACATTAAATACGTTTACTTTAAACTATTTTCATGACTGTAGTTACCTATATTAAATTGGGTGGTAGATCTGCAATAGGTTGTGCAGATGAAAACGTTACTTATGGAGTTAGAACTTATCCAACCGCAGAAAAAATAGAAATTCTTACTCCATATAGTTTTATAGCCTTTGGTGGTGCTGTTACCTACGGAAATGAAATAATCAATTGTGCCAAAGATTCAATAAGAGGAAAGCAACCAATAAAAACAATAGCTGAAATGGTTGCTGGTAATTATAAAACTGTTAGGGATGCAGCTTTTGAAAGGGGTGTTCTTCATCAATACAATATTACATGGAAAGATCTCAAGGAGGGCAAAATTGATAGGAAATTGAAAGATGAGTTGCTGAGAATTCTTTCTGACCCAAGTAAATTCGGGGTAGACATGATGTTATGTGGGTACGATGCTGATAGAGGGCAAACTGAATTATATAGTATAAGTTATCCTGGTCAATCACAACAAATACCAAAGTATGCTATTATAGGTAGCGGGGCTGACAGAGCTAGTTTAGTAGTTGGGGACCACTTAAGTAGACTTAATTCTGAAAGAAACGATATTCCTTTACCTTTGGGGTGTAGAATTATTTTAGAAGCAACACAATCAGCTTGGGGTAATATCGGTGTTGGTGGGAAAAGTCAATTGGTTTATATAAATAACGGCAGTGATGTACAAGTTATAGACAAGAGAACAACAACACTGCTTCATGCTATACTTTTTTTGGAACAAAAAATGGTAGTTCCAAAAGTATTTGTAGATGAAATGTTTGAAAAGATGACGACTGGAAATGTAGATCTTGAATGGGCTTTATCTAAAATAAAAGCTCAAGTATCTGCAGATGAGTTATATGATATGTTTTTCCTTGAAAGTCTTCATATGTAATCAAGAGATCAAGCGCAAAGGCCCCAGCCGCAACTCGGGCAGGTGACGCAACCCTCGTCATGGTTTACTCTTGCATTGCATTCCGGGCAATTGCTGATTGTTTTTATATTGGATTGGTTGGCGCTGGCTATAATGGGATTCATTAATACGATTGGCTGAACGTCTTTTCCCTTTTTATCTGTCAATGTCTGTTTGCCCCCGACAAGAACTTGCTGCGCAATAGAGGTATCCCTGAATACAGTCACGTCTTTGCATCCCAATTCATATGCAAGCAAATAGCTCTTCTTCATGTCATCCACCGTAGCATTCGCGGGGAAATTGTTTGTCTTGGATATAGAAGAATCTGTCCATTTTTGGAACGATGCCAAGGCCCGAATATGATCTTCTGGAGTAATATCCAATGCAATTACAAATGTTTTCTTCAGCTTAGCCGGTACGTATTTGATGCCCTGTATGCTGCCGCGCATCTTGCTGATTTCCTCAATCAAATCTTCATCGAATAATCCATTCTCTCTTAATATCTTCTCAAATATTGGGTTGACATAATAAAAGCTTCCAACAGCTACATGCTTCTCGAAGACTAAGCTGTATACGGGCTCCATTCCGCTGCTGCATCCGGCAATCATGGATATGCTACCCGTCGGTGCGATGATAGTCGTATAGCCGTTTCTTATGCCATTTTTCTTAATCTTCTCTGCAATCTCGTTCCAATCAAAATCCCATTCCTCTTTCTTGTCAAAACCGCTGAATGGCAACTTTCCCTGTAGGTAAAAACTCTTATCAAAGTAAGGCATGGTGCCTCTTTCTTTTGCCAATTCAATCGATTGCAACTTGGAATGATAATTGATAAACTGCATCAGCTTCTCCATGAATTTCCTCCCTTCATCGCTGTTAAATGGAATACCCAGCTCAAAGAGCAAATCACCAACACCCATCACACCCAAACCGATCTTCCTTGTCGCTAATGTCATTTCCTCGATTTCTTTCAAAGGATATTTATTCATATCGACAACATTGTCAAGAAATTGGGTGGATGTTTTTATTGTCTCTGCCAACCCGTCCCAATCATACTCTATTTTGTCATCATCATTTTCTTTGGCGAAAGCCCATACGTTTATGCTTCCAAGATTGCAGGATTCGTTACCATAGAGAAGCACCTCACCGCAAGGATTGGTAGTAACGATTGGACCCAGATGCTCAAAGAAGGGGTTGTATTTGTTGACGTGATCGAAGAATATCACGCCTGGCTCGGCTGATTCCCACGCCTGATAAACAATCAGATCGAAAAGCATTCTCGGATTGACCTTTCTAACTACCTGGCCGTTTTTCGGATTAACCAACGGATAAGGCTCATTCTTCTTGTAATACTCCCAGAAATCCGGCATGATCAAAACAGATATGTTGAAATTCTTCAGAGCCTGGTTGCCTTTCTTGGCAGTGATAAATTTCTCAATATCAGGATGGTTGCTATTCAAAATACCCATATTTGCTCCACGACGAATATTATGCACCAGGAAGCCATTCGCTATGTAACTATCAGAACCCGGAACCTCTATTTCCATTGTATATTTCTCTGCACCATTTCTCACAGAAGTAATTCTGTTAAAGAAATATTTTTCGTCTGAGAATAATTTTAATAGTCTATCATCTTTCAAGAATGTATGTGTTTCAAGAAGCTCTCTGAGATTTCTTCTTGTTAACGTTCTATCTCCTTTCAGATAGTGATAAACATCCTTGTAATATTTTAAATCAGCTCCTTTCTTCCCCCTGTTTTTTCCAGAACCTCTTCCAACTCTTTGATAATACCTTTCGAATATACTTGAAAATGTCGGTATCAAATCAGAATATTCTATTTCCTTTGTCCTGAAATATTTTTCAAGAAGTTTCTTCTTCTTTTCTGTAATAAAACCTATGTTGTTTTTGAAAATCTCAACAGATTTGTTTGTTAATAATATTAGTTTGTGCATATTTCTTTTTCCGAAATGTCCCCTAAGTTTTTCTGCTCCCATGGTATGTTTTTTAGAAACTATTCCCAAAGATAGGAGCAGTTGCTGCGTTTCATCTACTAAAGTTTCAGATGAAGAATATAATAATGGATAACCATCCGTATGTATGCTGCCATTTCCCTCAAACATTCCTCTCAAGAATGCATATGCAACAGGCTTCTCAGATTGCAATATTTCTGCTGGTATGAAACTATCCCATGATCTGTGTTTTTTCCATTTTTGTAATTCAAAGTATTTCTCCAAATCTTTAGAGAAGAAGACCAAGTCAATATAGGTTTTCTTATCTCTTCTTTCTCCTACTTTCAAGCCAAACAACTTCTCCATCAAATATTCTATTCTTTTTATAAGATCAGCATCTTTTGAGTTTACAGATATCAACATTCTACCGCGATTAAAACACCCGTCTGCTATATACAACCCCAGGAGTTCTGCCAACTCTACGTCCAAATATTCTGGAATCTTTAATTTATTAGAGTTATGGTGTTGATCTTTTAATCCAGGCAACCTGATTTTTCTTCCCTGATGACCTCCTAAAACTGTTATAAGCCAATCACCCTCTATAAGCTTA
Source organism: uncultured archaeon (assembly GCA_964372465.1). Classification (GTDB taxonomy): domain Archaea; phylum Aenigmatarchaeota; class Aenigmatarchaeia; order CG10238-14; family CG10238-14; genus JAGVVZ01. The sequence goes on along the minus strand of CAYJRA010000009.1, from coordinate 16,173 downwards.
TCTACGCTTTTCCATTCTATTCCATTTTCTGTTGCAACGGCCATTAAATGATTAGCAGTGGCATAAAGCCCGTTGCCTAACTCTGTTTTTATGTCATATACAGAAGCAAAGCCGTTGTTTTGCGCAAGCCAAGTAAAATTAAATTCTTTTCCATCAAAAACGAAATAATCCGTGGGATTGTCTTTCAACGGTGGACTATTCAACATATTAATCATCGGCAGTAGCCCTTTATCAGTCCTAACCAATGTATCCGTAGATACGCAACCGCCTTGTTTGATCACCTCAGTCATCGTATCGTATAATCTCATGAAACTCAAAGGGCCTGATGCCTGACCGGACGAGGATGAAACGAAATCCCCTTCAGGCCTTAATCTAGAGAAGTTATATCCCAAACCACCGCCGGCTTGGAATATCTTTGCAGCGTTTGCCAGCGTCCCCATTATGCTGTCTAAAGAGTCATCTATGTCGACCACAAAGCACGCCGAGCCAAGTCCCAGTCTATTCCCGAAATTAGCAATAGCCGGCGTGTTGGGCATGAATTTTTTATTGACCATTACATCGAAATACTGGTCTATATTCTTCTCATAATGATCCAGTTTCTTATTCCTGATCAGATCTAGAAAATCATTCCATCCGACTTTCATCTGTCCATTCCTGTTGAACCTGTCGTACACTCTCTTCAAAGCTTCCAGATGATACTGATTTAATTTGTATTTTCCAATGTTTAGTTTTTCTGCATTTTTGATCGGGTCGAAATCATCCTGCTTATGCGTCTTCTCGCTGCCATTGATATTGAATACTTTGTTATCATACAGAACATCAGCCAACCCTATATGAACGGCAATCCTTGCAAATAGCTCTTTGGGCGATTCGATGACTCTGCCAGTCTCATCCTTTTTCAGATATCTAGACTTCAGAACACGCAGGGCATTCAGGTCAAATCTCTTATCTATTTCATCTATGCTCTCCTTGTCTAAGACTTTCGCCTTTTCAGCTCTCGCCTCTGCTCTCTTTTGTCGGTACAATATATATGCCTTCGCCACCTTCGATTGGCCTTCTTCTATCAGAACACGTTCAACATAATCCTGTACTTGCTCGACTGTCGGCACTTCATCCTTTAATTCAGAACTGAGCAATTCATAAACCTTCGCTGCCAACTGCTCTGCCAGTTTCTTATCCTTTCCCCCAGTGGCTCTTATTGCTTTGTAAGTGGCATCAGATATCTTCTTCTTATCAAAGGGAACAACTCTTCCATCACGCTTCCTGACGCTAGAGAAATTTTTTTCCGTTAAAAACACCCCAAAGCAAAAACAACTACAACTGTATAAGTATTTTACAAAATTCGATTTATAATGATTTCTTCATTTTATTTGAACTATTACTAACAAGCAGTTAATTTGTTTTCATAAAAATAACTCTGAATAATTTCAAAGATCAAAAAAGCGATAAAAACAATAGCTATATAACAAATTCAATGTTTTTATAATACAAAATTTTAAATATAATATATTAATCACTATTAAGTGATATAAATGGGTATAAATTATAATACATCAATTCCTATTCTAAAAAATTACAGCTATGGTGGTCAATCTTTACAGATAACAGTAGTGATCCCAGAAAATCTACCAAGGCTAGATAATCATAATTTCGAAGGTTGCTTAAGAAAATTTCAGTTCTCATACGATGGGAAGTCATATAGAGGAAAATTTTCAAGGTTTTCCTGTTTACTTGAAGGTAATGGAGAATTATCAGGAGTAGTACTGGGATATGGTTGGAATGATATTAACTGTTTCAACGGGTATCACTAAAAATAAATAAACGAAAAACATTATTAACAGGATTAACTAAATATTTATTGTGAAGTGGAAAGAAATTTTAGAGACGAATAAATGGAAACTTGTGTCAAGCGTTGTATTGACTGTTTTCTTTTTCTATATGTTAGACTGCTTTGAATTGTGGTATAATGATCCTGCATCAATCGTTAAGAACAAATTTTACTGTGCGTTGGTTATAGGCAACAACCCAGCTTCACTAGTACTGCAACCCGTGCTATCCAATATAGTTATGAACCCAGTACTGTTTATCTGGTACGGCTCACTATCTCTGGAAACATCTCTTGCAAGCAAAGGATTGATAATACCGCCTATAATAGATTATGCCATAGTGTTACTGCTCATCCTGCTGTATTTGTTCCTGCTCTCCTACATAATTTGCTGGTTTGTCGAGCTTGTCATCAAGAGATTCAGAAAAACAAAACACCGCAAGAGCCGCTAGCTTATTTTTTGGATTTGGAACAGTCTACTGATGATTTCTGGACTTCGCATGGTATTTTTGGATCTACCTCGCAATAAGTAACCATCTTGATATGATAAGTAACATCACCCGGCTGAGGCGTTATGCCGATGCAGTTATTGCTTTCGCATACGCCCCAATGTTCTTTATGAGCGCATATCAGATACTCGTGAGAATCTGCAGGAAGGTAAAATACAAAATTGCCGTCTTCGCTGCTTCCCATGCACCTTCCCTCCTCGTCTTTTTGTACTCCACAATCACAAACAGGAGAACTGCCGCCTGCAGTTTGATCCACAATTTGAATCTTATCCACATGGCTTCCCCTATTGTTAAAATAGAGGCCACACCTATTTCCCGGCTCCCATTCTTCCTTTTCGCATTCTTCCGGCGTGCATATGCCTCTATCACCCCACTCGCAGTTCAGTGGTATGCCATCATTACAGCAAGATCCTCTATTCTCACAAGCGCCCTTCTTCTCTGTCTTAACCTCAACTCTCACTAAATTTGATCCAAGACCGCATGGCAAAACCGGGCATGATGATGTCGTTGATTTTTTGCAATCTGAATCATCGCCATCAACATTTCCATCACAGTCATTATCCTTTTGATCGTTGCATAATGTCTTCTCATCAGCCGATTTGCAGTACTTGCACCAATCACTGTTTGTATCTGGATTCTGTTTTGTTGGTGTTCCGCCGGCACAAGCTTGAATATTGCAGTCCAAATCACCCGTGCATAAGCAACTAGAACATTGTTTATTCGTAGTGCATAGGCCATAGCTGTAATCAGAATCTTTGCATTTGCTCATATCTGCTTCTTCGCATCTTTCTCCTTTTTCTATTATCTTGTTGCCACATACACCCACATTGACAAATGCTATTTCCTTTCCTGTGTGGTTGTATCTGATTTTTATTTTATATTCTGTGTTTTCGATCAGGACTGGATCTAGATATGATCTCACATACTTTTCCAATCCCTCCATATCTTCTTTGCTTATCGGCTTATCCTTGACAATAAGACTGATGGTATTGCAATCATCCGTTGCTAGATCCAATCCTAGATTGTTCTTGCTCCAGCATTTGACAACGCATGATCTTAATGAGCTCAGTATGATATCCTTCTCTGCATTGAGATTTTCCCAGCAGTATCTTGGAGCGCTTTGCCATGCAAGGTAGAAGAAGAGCATCAATGCCATTATCGGTATGACTATCAGTATCATGCCTACGACAATCTTGTTGACGCCCAAAGGAACACCTATTATAATTATTGAGTTTTTTAATAAAAAGAATAATAAAGGAATTAAAACCTATTAAACAAACTGTATAATTTATTTCTTAATCTCAAGATTAGCAATCCTTGGGTCGATTGGCCCGAGATATCCGATATTCGCCCATTGCCTTAGATATTGTTCAAGATCACCCATATTTGCGACTACCACTCTTCTGAGCTTTCCTTCATCTCCCAATATCATCAATCCTGTTTCACAACCTTCTGTGCTGTCGGGATCATAGCGACCTCCTCTAAATATTGTTGCTCTCCATTCTGGATTACATTTATCCCACTCTTTATCAAATTCAAATCCATACCAATCGACACATCTCACTGGACCACCACGTTCCATATATCCCCAGGGAAATGACAATGCATATAAGCAAGGATGGCTATTAATAGGGTTATTCATAATACCAGGTAATGAGGTTATAGAATCAGCAATCTCTCTTAATGCTTCTTCTGTAGTTCCGTATAATCTATCAAAATCCTCCGCAAATGGGTATGCTTTTACAGGAAAACCGTTATATCTCAATACTCCTCTTGACCGTACTGTATCATCTCCTATCATAAGGAAATAATGAAATTAGTGATTTATAAACATTTCTATTATATAGTAGTAACAATAATATTGTTGTAGATTTTAAGTTGCACAAAATTTTTGGCAACGCCATAGACTTAAATCTATAAAATAAATCAAGTATTTCATGGTTGGAATTATCGGTAGAACAAATTTGGATGGAAAATTTCTAGAACTTGAAGGTCAGCTTTATGAAATAGATCCATTAGTAGACGAAACAACTGAACCTGGCTATGGATATAGAGTTCAAACAGCCCGATTTGTCGGAGAACGCAGAGATAGAATGGATGTTGCTAAAGCTACTGTATATCCCAATTCAACAACGCCTCCCCAATTTGTAAAAAGAACTGGTAGGATAAGCGATTATCCCATGAGGGGAGAAGGTGAATTTGTAATCTGGCGTCCCGGCATAGGTTTGGAAAGAATTCCATATAATGGAAGAGACTCAAGCCAATATAATTTAAGAATAGATTATGCAGCTGGATGTTATCAATTTTGGAGAGCTGGTAATGGGCAGTTGACATTCATTGAAATATGTGAACCGCCTTATCAAGAAGGCGATCTTAAAAACCTAAAAATAACTGATGACATGCCTGAAGAATTTAGACAGGAACATAGATCTCTGGTAAAAGGTTAGAATAATACCCATTAAAAGAAATCTACGTCTATTATTTTAATCCCAAAATTTCCCGAGCTTTGTATGAAGTGACTCTAGGCTCCTTGACCGTTTTTGTCTGAGGCTTATACCCGACAACTATCGAACATCCATTAGTATACGTCTCATAACCATAAGCTTCCAAAGCTGGTTGCTCATCCGATGAATAGTCTGTATAAATTAGAACAGCCCCACCTGGATTTGCATTTCTCGCCACACCATTTAATACTGGAACGAACCTCAAGTCACTGGGCAAAATAGCCAAAATTAACTCGAATCTGTATCCTGAGTTTGATACATATTCTTCGGCTTTATAGGGAAGAAACTTGGCTCTTCCCATACCATTTTGAGAATCAATGCCGTAATCTTTGTGCTTTGCTCTGTTGGTTTCCACATTAGTAACATACGGCCTCCACGCCAAAGCTGGAAGAACCATCTCCATTAATACATAAGCATCTCCAGCATGCAAGTTAAGCCACTCAGCTCTTGGTTCTGCTATACTAGGATGCAAATTAAAAACATGAAGCAAACACTCAAAAATATTCGGAGATAATTCTGGTGTTTTCATTCCTTGCAATGCATCTTGAATGACAGAAGGTTCTGTGCAAATTTTGACGTCTTTTGTGGCTTGCATATGCTATCTAATCATAAATAATCTTAAATTCTTTTAGTTAAGCTAAACCTCAACATACGATAGAATTGGATCAAATATAAAACATGCTTCACAAATGGCAGGTAGCACAACCGCCTGTGCTTTCTACGAGCTCTTCTGCTACTTTCTCCTCTTCCTTTATACCAAGAACTTCTTCGTTGCTGGATGCTTTGCTTCTAGATGTAGGCGTGTTTATTATCTGGAACTGCCTGCTACCGTCTCTATAAACCGTGATGCCTTTGCAACCAAGCTGGTATGCCAGCTTATATGCTGTTTCAATATCCTTTAAAGTTGCATTATGAGGGAAGTTGATTGTTTTTGACACACAGTTGTCTGTGTATTTTTGAAAGGCTGCTTGTATTTTAACATGCCATTCAGGAGTTATGTCATGCGACGTCACGAAAATTCTTCTGACATCCCCAAGAGTTTCTTGAATATCTTTTACAGACCCTTTACTTAATACCTCCTTCATAAGCCTTTCAGAATAAAATCCTCTCTCCCTGGCGATTTTTTCAAACAATGGGTTTGTTTCAATTAAATTGGTGCCGAGGCTGCTGACAACGTTTCTGACATAAGTTATAGAAAACAAAGGCTCGATGCTGTGCGAACATCCGGCGATGATGCTGAGATTGCTTGTTGGCGCTATTGTAGTTATGGTGGAGTTTCTCATAGTCTCATAACCACGTTCCTTCCATATGCTGTTTTCAAATTCAGCAAATGATCCCCTTTCCTTTCCCAGTTCAACAGACATTTTCCTTCCTTCTTCTGTTATAAATTTCATCAGTTGCTCTGCTATTATCAAGGCTTCCTCCGAATCATAAGGTACACCCATTTTAATCAGCATGTCAGCAAATCCCATCACACCCAAGCCGATCCTTCTAACCCTTTTCGTTATATATTCCGTTTCCTTCAGAGGATACAGGCTTGCATCAATAACGTTATCGAGAAATCTCACGGCCTTTCTGACTATGCCCCTCAATTTATCCCAGTTTATTTCCACGCCTCCGTCTTCTGTCATCACCATTTTGGAAACATCTATCGAGCCGAGATTACAAGAATCGTATGAATACAAGCTTTGTTCGCCACAGGGATTGGTTGCTTCGACTGGTCCCAGTTTTGGTATCGGGTTGGATTCGGTTGAATTGATCCTATCAAGAAATATTAATCCCGGTTCACCATTCCTCCACGCGTTCTCGATAATTTTATTAAATATGTCATAAGCAGAAACCGTCTTATCGATTTTCTTTGTCCTTGGGTTAACCAATTCAAATTCACCGCCATTTTCCAACGCATACATGAATTTGTCCGTCGCACCAACAGATATGTTAAACGTAGCTATCGTCCCTTCCCTTTGCTTGGCTGTTATGAAATCATAAATGTCTGGATGATCTACTCTCAATACACCCATGTTTGTTGCAAACCTTCTATGCGCCTGCCTTATTCCTCTTAGAGCGGAATCAAATGCATTCAAAAAGAATATTGGACCGGCTGCTATGCCACCCGTAGATCTGACTACATCACCTCTTGGTCTCAGATTAGAAAAGGAAAATCCTGTTCCACCACCTGATTTCTGGGTTAAAGCAGCATTTTTAATCGTATCAAAAATGCCTTCCATCGAATCTTCTATTGGCAAGACATTGCAAGCGGAAAGCTGGCCCATTCCAGTGCCGGCATTCATTATTGTGGGGGAATTAGGAAGGAAATACAAACGAGTAAGCATGTCAAAAAACTCTTCCTCTATTTGTCCGATTTCATCATCGCTTTTGCCGTACTGTTTTTCTACTGCAGCTATAGTGTGGCAAATTCTTCTGAACATCTCTTCAAGTGTTTCTATGACCTCGCCGTTTTCATTCTTTCTGAGATATCTCAGTTTAAGAAGTATTAAAGCATTGTCTGTCAAAGCGAATCTTGGATATTCTTCTTTCCTTTTAACGACTCTAGTCTCAGCTAATATTATCATCACCATTTTTGAAGCCAGAAATAATTTTATATTTTGTATAACTTGATTTAAAAGAATTTCTCCATTGAAATTTAGCTATTATAGAAAGATAATCCAGATAACTGTTAAATATCTTTTAAACTCTAATTTTTGCATGAGACTAACATACCTATTAGACGAGTATCAAAAATATGACGGCTGTGTGCCAATCACATTAAATAGCAGGATATACTATCTTCCGCCCCCAGAAATAGCTGCAGCATTCATGGATGATGTTGTATCAGAATGCGTTCAGTTACTGGCTCAAATAGATACTTCAGCTAGATTAGATGATGCGGGGTCTTTCTATGTAAAATTCATACCAAGAGGCAGTAATAGAACACACAAACTCCCGGTTCAAGGCACAATATCGGTGCTCGAATTACTCGAAATGATGCAAGGAGTGGGATATGATATCCCTCAGAATTACTGGTCAAGACACCGTGATCAACTTAAAAAAATAGTTAATCGTGGATATTGATATGATAGCGATAAAAGAAAAATCTGTATCAACAAAATTCGGAAAGGTTTATTACTTGGAAAGCGGAACCGGCAAAAAAATAATCATGTTTCTCCACGGCTGGTTCGGAACACCCGGAATAATAAGCGATCTGGCAAGATGTTTTTCCTCCAAAGGTTATAGAATAATAGCGCCGTATCTGCCAGGCCACGGACCAACATTTAGGATCTCAAAAAATTTCGGTTTCTCTGAATTGGCTGGTGTGATGACTGATTTTGTCGATCGACTCAAACTCGACAATATGATATTAATAGGACATTCGCTTGGCGGTAGCCTAGCGTTGGAGATAGCAGACAAAAGAGCAACGAAGATCAGGAAGCTGATCCTTTCAGATATATTGTTCAACCCGAAAGTATCGTTTTTGAGAACAATCTACAATGCGCTATTGGATGAAGCAAAGGATAATCTGGCTGCCTTAATAAATAAAGAGAGGAATATCGTTCATCAGTTCAGAACGAAGCCTCCTCATTTTCTCAGTATGCCAAAGTTGTGGAGATTGACAAAAACTGTTAAGACAAACCACCTATTCAATAAAAAAATTCCCATTCTCTTTTTATGGGGGAATAATGATTCTGTTGTCCCGTTAAAAGAGAATTTAGAAAACATAAGGAAAATACCGAATCATAAATTGAAACTATTTTCTGGCTGCCACCACTGGAACATAAGATACTTTAAAAGTTATCTGAAA
>CAYJRA010000009.1:0-7436 GCA_964372465.1 uncultured archaeon | reverse complement strand
AATATAAAAAATTATTCTATCTTATCGTTTTTTCCTTTTATTTCCAACAACTTTCTGGACTGATTTCTTTCTTAATTTCTCAAGAAGGGTCAAATATCTTTCTTCCAACTCCCGTATATCTCTTTTCACGGAAATCGCATATAGTACAAAAATAACCATGAGAATTCCGGTGGAAGCAAAGGTTAAAATCAAAATTAGTGTTGTTGTGTTCTGGATTGAGGGCAGGCTTATCTTCACTCTCTCTTTCGGCAATTTTTCATAAATAGAGATTGTGGCATTCTCTATGTCCTGGCTGACTTTCAACAGAGTCAAAGCATCGAATGTGGAAAATTCGTTATTCTCTTTGATTGACAAATACATCGTATACTGAGCGTTTTCATAAAGTATCGTGCTTATCAGCCCTGAAGTTGTGACTACAGTGCTGTTGAAATCGCTATAAATTTCTTTGAAACTCTTCCCATCATATCTTGCTGATGTCGAGGCTCGGGATTTGGCATTGGTGGCGTCGTAAATAGAGTTTATATACCACCCCAAGTCATATGCCTGCTTGGCCGTGTCTATATAGAATCCTGCATCATTATAATCCTTCACTCCCAACTCTTTTAGATTGTTTATTTCATTCAACGCCTCGGCAATCTTTTGATCGGCCATCCCTTTGAATTTGATCTCACACTCGTTGTTGCCGTTGCTTAACCTGCTCTTGAAACTTTTGGATATCTCCAACCACTCTCCGACTGTGTTGATGTCGAATAAAATACTGAAAGCATTAGAGACAGCTTGCGAAGATGTTTCATTCAGCCTTTGTTTCGCATATATAAGCCGTTGGCGGGAAGCAACCACCCACTCAAACTGTTTGGAATCGCATATCGGCAGTTTCTCGTTAACATAGGCAGCTATTGTTTCATTGACCTTCGTATGGACGGAATCTAATTCTTGCTGCAAGAAGCTTTGCCTTCCTTCCTGGGGAAGCTTGTGATAATCAACTAGACCGGAAACTGTTTCAGAGGTTATTATTGACTTGAAAGCATTGTTCCCGGCAGAATACGTATATCCACGATTGAATATCTTGTTTGTTTCAACCAGATATGCCTCGGACTGCTTCAGCAATTCGTCCAATGCTGTTCTAACATCGTCCGGTAGGATTGTTTCGCTCGCTTTCTTTCTTGTTTCTCTGTATATTTTTTGAGCTCTCAGAACTTCATCATCAACAACATTTGCAAATGCCTTATAGTCAGGCACGGGATTGGTGAATGACGGAATGCTTTCCAAGGTAGAGAGTTTCTTCTTGGTCATATTGCCAGGCAAAGGATTCAGTTCAAATGCATACTTCACCGCCTCTTCAATTCTTGAAACTTCATAAACATCCAGCCCCCATTCTTTTGCCATTTCAGTCACATTAACTTCAACCGGTTCAACAGTTTCAACTCTCCAGCCCGGAGAGGGAGTTTTAATCTGCCTGACGTATTGATATTGAATAGATTCACCTTTTGGAATCAGAAACAGTGTAATCCCATTATCAGCAGCCGCTTTCACCTTAGCTAAAATTCCACCAACCTTTCCTATCGTGTGATCTTCATTGATCGTGCCTGTCATTGAGAAATACGAACTCAAATGCTTGTCTTGAATAGCAGCTATTGTTGCTAATGTCATAGCACCTCCGGCTGACGGTCCTTCAACACTATTGGCAGACATCGTCACTATATTATAAATCACGTCATAATCAGAGAAACCAAAGCCTGTTATGTCACTAGCCACTTTCACCGCAACTCTTTCTGAATCCTGCGTATATATTCCCTGCAAAGGCGTGGTATCCACTAGCACTCTTCCTTTTCCCGGCTGGATTTCAACTGAAATATTTCCGACTATCCCTCTTCCTTGGCTATCAACTCCTACTATTTTTGCGAAGGCCTCGAAAGTTTGTGCAAAGGAAATGCTGGTAAGAAAAACTAGCGAAATCACAAATGATGTTAGAAACTTATTATTCATAGAACCACTTAAGCTATAATATATAACACTGAAATTAATAATCTTTGCGAACATGAGTAATAGTATTGGGTCCAGTAAATAAAAATAAATTTTGGGAGCAATACTACAGTTTTACTTTTTAATAATAAGAATTCTAGCATTTATTGAAAAATCTCCAGTGGAAATCGAGTAGAAACAAAGGTAACTCCATGAGAAATTTCAAAGGAAATAATGGTGTTTTAGAATATAAATTACTTTAAATATAAATAAAGAAAATAATAATTGGAACTTACTTCTTCTAATGCCTTTAAACCTTACTTACTTGAAAGTTGGAACTTACGTTTCAAGTGGAACTTATTCTTCAATATAGAATTGGGAGTCGTGAATTAAAAATGATTTCGACATTTCAAAATATATGTTAATAAAAATAGGAGGACGGAGAGTATGGATTCGATAATAAGAAGCGCTCTGGGCAAAAGCGGATATAGCGGGGGACATGACGAAACGTCTGTCGATAGATTTAGAATCCAAACGACTTCTGGTGCCACTAGAAGAAATGTAGACTATTTCAAACAGGCAGAGGAAGAGTTTGGATTCTCTGTTAAAAAGGCAAGAATAGTTGTCTTTGGTTGTGGCGGTGGCGGGCAAAACACTGTCACTCGATTAACAGAGATGGGTGTTGAGGGAGCAAATACAGTTTCAGTCAACACTGACGCCAAGCATCTGACTGTTGGTAAAGCAGATAAAAAGATCTTGATAGGAAAAGATCTGACAAGGGGTCTTGGTGCTGGCGGTTATCCAGAAGTTGGAAGGAAAGCAGCTGAAGAAAACAGAAATGAAATCAAGGAAGCTCTCGAAGCAGTTGACTTGGCTTTCGTTTGTGTAGGTCTTGGCGGCGGGACAGGTACTGGATCTTGTTCCACTGTTGCAGAACTTGCTAAATCAATGGGAGCAATTGTAATTGGCGTTGCAACCATGCCTTTCAAGATAGAAGGATCTCGAATTGGAAAGGCAGAAGAAGGGCTTGCAAGATTAAGACAAGTCGCTGATACAGTCATCGTTATTGAAAACGATAGACTGTTGAAGTACGCAGGTCAATTGCCATTGCAGCAAGCGTTTGCCGTGGCAGATGAATTGATTGCAAGTATGGTGAAGGGAATAACAGAGACCATTACTTTACCATCGTTGGTTAATGTAGACTATGCAGATGTAAAGGCAATAATGCACTCGGGCGGCGTAGCAGCATTGGGTGTAGGTGAATCAAGCAATAGTGACAGAGCATTGGATGCAGTCACGAAGGCTCTGACAAATCCATTGCTGGATGTGGACTATACTGGTGCAACCGGTGCATTGATCCACATTACTGGTGGAGAAGATCTGAGATTGGATGAGGTGAACCTAATCGGTGAAACTGTTTCGCAATACTTGGATCCTTCCGCGCAAGTAATCTGGGGTGCAAGAATTCTGCCAGAATTCGGGAACAAAGTACAAGTAATTACAATAATTACTGGAGTACAGTCACCATATATATTGGGAGCTGTCGCTCAGGAAAGGCCGATGTTCAGAAATATGGATCTAGGACTAGGTATTGACGTAATAAGATAATGTTTTTCAATTCACCCCCCATTTTTTCTTTTTTTTATTAGGGGCTGGAGGCGAAGAAAAATGAACGATGAAGAAGTAATATTTAGTCTGATCAAGCAAGGATGCCAAAAAGGCGGCCACGCAAAATCAACACAGCTAGAAAAGATGGCTAGCCTGCTGAATATTCATCCAACAAAATACCAAAAAATTTTGGAAGCGATGATCGAGGAAAAGAGAGTGCAGAAGAAAGGAGAGGCTCTGGTCTTGCTTTAAACAATTTTTTCTTTTTTGTTTTAATTTTTAATGAATATTTACTTGGAGAATGGAATATTGAAAGTGTATGTAGAATATTTTATTGCTATACGGAAAATTATTATTCAGCCCTCTGTTCTCCTGCTTTAATCAGAGGTGTTCCCAACCTAGATGTTGCGACAAAACCATGTCTTAGTGCAGCAGTATATACTTCTCTATAGATCTTATCAGTACCAGCATAGCGGCTGAATATTATATCACATTTATAAGTTCCAGTATAATCAGCCATTTTATCGGGGCTTGGGACTATATTATCAGCAGTAAAACCTGTAGCATGGATTTCCTGCAGATAGTTCACTAGCGAAGCCCAATCTGGCTCTGATGCTGGTGTGAAATGAACTCTTGTCATAATCAATTATTTTTAGTTCAATTATTTAATTTTGATATTTCATCTTCAGGTAGAAAAAATATTTCTATAATATTGCTTTCCCTTAAACTACTTTTCAATAATCAAAACATTACTCATTGACCGCAATAGCCGCCTCGCCAGCATGCCATGATAATCTCGGCCTCAGCTGAACGGAAAAAATTCTTTCAGAGTTGTCATCTAGTATTATTGCAGTTCCTCTTGTCTTCGGGAGGTCGTCAATCGATTTCCAGAGATCTTCCATGAGATATGTCTGCATAACACTATGCAACGCATTCAAATCGCTCTTTGAAGTGAGCCTGTGCGAGATGACCATATCCGCCTGCGAAACGACATCCTGATGAATTTTATTGGGCATCTGTGTCATCGGCACGAGACTTATGCCGGGCTCTCTTCCCTGCTTGACTATGGTTAATATCGGACCAGAGGAAACGGTCATCGTATCCGACGGGCAGAAGTTATGCGCCTCATCAATAAACAACCATACCATCGGAAATCTCTCTTTCATTTCTATCGCACCCATCTTGACTAATTCTTCCTGTTTTCTTGCCGTGACACGGCTCTCATATATTTTTCTTGAAACTAACGCAACCAGTAAATTTCTCACCGACCACGCTTCTGACTCTCTCAGTTTGGAAACATCGAATACATTCACTCTCCCTGGTTTCATAACCTCATCCATCTTTACTCCTTCCTCGCCAAACACACCCCATTTATCAGCAACGTCAAGCATGTTATCCAACGCGGATTTGACATGCGTATCCAAGCTCCTGTCATCTTTCACGTCAGAAATGAGATCGTCTATGCTGAATCTCTCATTTCTTTCCTTTAATCTGTTGATGGTTTTTTGCAATCCCAGCGCAATTGGGTTTGTTCCGGGCAGCTGGAATGCAAGCGACCACTCTTCAGGCGAAAACTCATGCGGCGGAACAGAGATGCCGAAATCGACTGGAATATCTGCATCCAAAAATTCTTTCTTTTGGGAATATGGGACGAAGACTTTCACTCTGTCTTCCAAACCCTTCGGCTTTAATTTCCACTGATCTAATAGCACTATCTGTTCTTCGTTGGGCGTCTTCATGCTCCAGTATATCCCCATAGTATCAATAATGACAGAGGTCAAATTATTTCTGAATTGATCTTCAAGCAAAGCCATTTCTTCCATTAAAATGCCTCCGGAGTAACTGTTATGGACAATTATATCATTCGCAACAAAGTTATGAAACTCGGGAACTGTTAAGTCACAAACTTTGAAATTACCATGCAACTCCTTTATATCAACTATTTCGTCCCAAAAAATATCTGACGTGGCTAAAAGATACATCTGTGAATTTCTATCTGCCCTTGCAATTAATTTTAATTTTTCTCTTGAAGGGGAATAGTTTATACTAGACCTGAGACCCTTCGGTATAGAGTATCCTAATTCCCTTCCAACAAAGGCCCAGTTTTGTGGTCTATAAACAGACCATATTTCTTTGGGTACAGCATCCAAATTAGGATTTCTTAACAATTGAACAGATTCCCTTAATGCTTCCTTTTGTCTTTCTTCTTTTTTACTAAAGAAACCTATCTCATTAATGAATTTTATTACGTTTAATCCGTTTATTGTTAATTCAAAGTTTAAAAACTGTTTGTTATTTAGCTTTGCATTTTTTTCTCTTATTGAAGATAAAATTTCAAATCTCAGCAACAAGTGCTGTACTTGTCTAATAAGGTTTTCTGAAGACGAGGCAAAGGATATTTCCCAAGAATAACCATGATTTGATTTATGCTTATAGATACTGCCATCACAACTAAACAATCTATTTAAGAAAAGAGACAGTTGATATTTAGGTAATTGAAATATTTCTTGTGGAACGAATTTATCTTTGGAGAGTTTACCATAAAGCCCAAATCTCTCCAACCAAATTCTAAGAGAAGATTTTAATTGTGGTACTTTAGACCCTTTAGAAAAACGTCCTAATTCATCTCTTTTAATTGCGGAACTATCGGCTTTCCTGCGGGCTTTCGACACTCTAAAACAACCAAATTTAGAATGTTCTTCTATTTTTAGGTTATTATCAAAATTATTTACACACGTGCTAAAATCTTTAATTATGTCCTGGTCTTCATTACTAAATAATACAAAACTATTGGAAAGGTGACCTTCAGCTATCAAATAAGCCAATAATTTAATTTCAAAATCTTTCATAATTTTGTTGCCAAAAGTTTTAATTTTCCTGGATGTTGCAATTCTAGACCCCGTTGTTAGTTCTTTTGTCTCTCTCCAACCGTTAATAGTTAATAGTGGGTGTTCTGGTGTTAGTTTTATACTTCTGCCACTTCGGAGAATTACATGATATAACAAATCAACATTTCTCTCAAAAAATTCTGTACGATGAACTGGCGATATTTTCAGTTTGTTATTAAGTCCATAAATCTTCTTATTGTCCTCGTTTCTCAAATCTTTGATAGGAATCTGACTGCCATCATCCAAGGTAATAAGGGTATTCTCTTCAACGCATTTACCACTTCCGCGCTTGCCGCAGATTAAAATTAAGTGAGGGCGAAGTAGATCAATCATTACTTTGTTTGCAAAATACGTATCCTCTCCTCTGCCTATCAAATTTTTACCAATATAACCCGTCGCTGCCTTCCCATATTTTTTGAAATCGTCAGATCTTCTTCCGACAATAATCTCGTGAACCATAATTAATGATTGTTCTTCTTACAAAAATAGATTTGTTATTGAATATTGTTTCTGAGAGAAAAATATCCGTTTCTGGTGATGTTTACTTTACAGCTTAGAGATGTGCCTGCTGCTGTTATTTTTTATTACATAGAATCAAAAGATGTTGAACTAATTAGACAGTTAAACGATAAACTGGGTTTGGATTTTCATCTTCGTAAAGAAGCTGTGGGTATAGGGCCTATGTATGCAGCAATAACTAACAAACCAGCCAGTTAGATGAATATCTACGTCAAACAAGCAGAGAAGCATATAATATGATAAGATAAACACTGATAATTGAAAAAAAAGTAAGAACTTATTAATAATATCTTTCCTCGCAAGGAGGTTTTGTCCATTCAGAGTTTTGAATGGAAGTGGAGTTAAGGAAGTAATGCCAATTGCGTCAAATAATTATTTATTCTATTTAATCATCTTATTCTAATATATGGGGCAGTGGTCCAGTTTGGTCTACGATTCCAGCTACGGTGATTAGCCTGA
>CAYJRA010000008.1:0-33404 GCA_964372465.1 uncultured archaeon | reverse complement strand
TGTTCTTCTAAAATATAATAAGAAAATGATTGGGTTGCTATTGAACCATCAAACACAAGCATCCTGAATGGTAAATGGAATACATCAGCATTAATAAAATCTATATTATTTATTCCAAAATATTTTTTAATCTTCTGTCCTCTACGTAGTGCCTCTATAGAAATGTCAAACGAAACAATCTTACAAGAATACTTTGATGCTAAAATGATCGAATTAGTTCCCGCTCCACAACATACATCTAACCATACACCATTTCCTGCGGGTTTAAGTCGTTTAATGATGTGCCATTTGTATAACATTAGAGTAGTGTTAGAAAAATATGTTCCAGCACGAAGAGTTAGTTTATCAATAATACTTGCCTTTTTCGCTATGTCATCCCATTCCTTTTGAATATCTCTTATACTATTATAATTCAATTAAGATACTAGATTTATGAGAATACTGACTTTTACATAAATTATCTTATATTATTAATTCGGTAAAGATTCTACATAATATCACAAATCAGTGACTCTATTCACCAAAGAAATATAGATCATCGCTTCTTTATCAGATATTAGCTGCGCATCAAATTCTTTTGCTTTTATTTTTGATTTTTTCGCAAGCTCCTGATACATTGCTTTATCAGAAAGTAATTCGTTGATTGCTTTAGTCATTGTATCACTGTTGGGTTCAACAAATTTTGCAACATCATCAAGACGGTCTGATATGCCCTTAGGAGGATGTGGAATAACAATAGGAAGACCTGCAGCCATGGCTTCCATTATGGGTATAGGTATACCCTCAACTTTTGTATCATATGCTAACGCAAAAACTTGAGCAGATTTGTAATAATGATGAATTTCAGAGTTTGGAACTGATTTTTTAAAAATCACTTTTTTATCTAGTTTTAGCTTCTTAACAAGTGATTGAAGCTCGTTTCGAAGCTCGCCGTCTCCTATTATCAGCAGATATGCATCTACATCTTTCATAGCACGAATAACAATATCATGATGTTTCTGTCTAGTAAGTCTGCCAACTGATATTATCAACGGCTTATCAAATTGAAGGCATGGCATTGCGTTTGCAAATCTATCATAATCTATCTTGTTGTAAATTATTTCAGCGTGTTTTCCAGACAATCTTGCTACGTAAGAATCTATGATTTTGTAAACAGCAGTAATCTTTGTTGCAGTTTTTAAGACGTATGGTTCTATCCGTTTCTCCGAATATTTTAGTTTAAGATATCTTCTAATGTCAGAAATCTTGTATTGTTTTCTTAAATTATCATATTGTATATGTACTGATACAAACAAAGGAATATTCAATTTCTCACTACAATATGCGGCCAACCACCCCTCGGTCAGTGTATTATATGTTCTAATAACATCAGGGTCGATTTCTCTTACAAGTTTCAGGATTTTATCTTTTTTTGCGTTAATCGTTCTTATCCCTATTTTTCCAACAGAATGAATCTTAAAAGAAGCCGTTCCGAATAGTGCTTTAACCTTATGTTCTTCTATGTCTCTCTCCGTTAAAGAAATTACATCTATATGATCAAAAATATTGTTAGGGTTAAAGTACCTCTCCTTGATTTCTCCCTTTTCAAAATAGGTTTTAATGGGATCATTTGAAAATATACATAATTTCATTTGACACACATCCTAGTGATAATTACTTACAGTTAAGCGATCCAGTATAAACTCTTTGTATATTTCTTTGAAACAACGCAATTATATCGCTATTTAGTTTGATTGAGAATATTGAGCGAAAGAGAAATTTGGGATAGTATATATCAAAAATTTCAGGGTTTTAATGAAGCTGATAACGCATTCTATTCTAGGATAATTCAAACGATTTCCAAATTTCTTGGCAAAGAACAAAGCATGTTGGAGGTTGGAAGCGGCTCAGGTTATCTAGTTTCATACTTTCAGAATAAAAATTTTTTATCAGTGGGACTTGACAGGAGCCTGACTCCAATAAAAATTGCAAGTAGCGTGTTTGGAGCCAAAAACTTGATAATTGGCGATATGTTTTGTCTTCCATTTAAGGATAATTCGTTTGATCTGGTATGGAACGAAGGAGTAATTGAACATTTTAAAGAACCCAAAAACATCCAAGCATGTAAGGAGATGACTCGTGTATCAAAAAAATATGTGATTGTTGCGGTTCCATCAAAAAATCCAATATGGCTTGCACGAAAGACAATTCTAAAAATAATTAACAGATGGCCCTATGGTTATGAGGAGTCCTACAGTTTGCCAAGGTTGACAAAGTTGTTTTCTGAATCAGGATTAAAAGTTCTAGATATTGTGGGGATTAGAATTATGCCACCTGTAAAAGAAAGAAAAAGACTAAAAGACATTCTCTCTTTAATTACACTTACACTACCAATATCGTCAAAAAGTATTGGGAAATTGGCAAGAAGCTCACTTGAGTTTGAATCTAGACATAAAACATATGCTAGAATATTTGGATATGCAATTATGGCAATAGGAATAAAATGACTTCATCTTATCATCAATCGATGTTAAAGGCACGCATATGAAGGAATTAAACATGAATTATCATATCATCTATGGTAGAAAATCTCTAAGAGTTAAGGAGATGATATTTGTAAGAGAAGAGGATTTTCAGATACCACTAGGTGAGGAATCTTTTAAAACGCCTCTTGATCTGCTAAAGAAGATTCAGAACACTGAGATTCACGGAAAAAAATTACCTGTGCTCTTTTCTTATCAAGATATTTCTCTTTGGTGGTTTATTCATGCTACATTTTTTCCCCAATTTAAAAAGACAGTGAATTTCGTAACGAAATTCCTTGAATTCTTGGATCAGCTACAACCTTCAAAAGTACAGATTGTTGACGATTTTGACAAATTTGAGATTATCAAACAAATTTGTGAGAAAAGACAAATTAAATTCAGCTATGCAAAAATTTCATTGCTCAGGTTCAGAATAATAAATAATATTCTATGGTTTATACAAAAGTACAGGCATGAAAAAATATTCAAAACAAAAGTAAAAAAAAGAATAGATCTCTTTCATAACAATAATGTGCCAAGACCATCATTAAATGATAAAATAGTATTTGCTGTTTCTACTCTTTACCGAAGAACAATTTTTAATCCAAAGAAAGGTTCCCCAGAGAGGGGGGAATACATACAACAAGCTATTATTGATCTGGTAGATGATAAATCAAAAATTGTTGGAATAGATCTTGATTATACTTTTAAAGGTGACTTTGACACTCTCGTGGAAAGATTAAAAGAGAAAATTCCTTGGTTTCCAGTTGAAGTACTAGCATCACATAAAATCACAGATCACAAAGAATTTCTGAGGAACTATGATGTATTAATTTCTTCAGAAGAATTTCAGACTTTATTTAATTATAAGGGGATATCCTTATGGTCACAAGTTAGAAAGATATTTCAACAGATGACCCTCAGATCATTTCTTCCTTTTTATCTTAATCTAATTGATTCTCTAGAAGATGTATTTGCAAAGGAAAAACCCAAAGTGATTTTTATACCATATGAAACAGGACCATTGGGTCTTTCATTAATAGTTAGTTCAAAACGTTTTGGAATTAAAACTGTAGGTGTTCAACACGCTTCTATTTATCGAAATAATCCTATGTATTCATTTGATCAATTTGATTCTCCAACTAACCCTCATGGCTTTCCACTACCTCATAAACTACTATTGTTTGGTGAATTTTCAAAGCAAATTCTGGAAGAGCAGCTATACCCAACTGAAAAATTAATTGTTTTTGGTAACCCATATTTTTTTTCCATGGATAAAATTGAATCTATTCTAAGCACTATTCAGTTACATGAGAAATATGGAATAGACAAAAAAAAACACGTTATACTATTTGCATCCGCTCTTCTACAGGAATACTACCAAGCTCAGGGAAAATATGACTATGATACTCAAGTCTGGGAGCATCTTCTGCAAAATTTTGGGGGAAAAACAGAGTATGAAATAATACTTAAACCACATCCTAATGAAAATACGGATATCTATACGAAAATCGTTAGAAAATATAACTACGCAAATGTAAAAATTGTGCAAGGTGATCTTTTTGAACTGATCTACATCTCATCAGTGGTGGTGTCAGTTTTTTCTACCTTCATGTTAGATTCTTTATGTTTCAAAAAACCTGTTATAAGAGTGAAGTTCAGTGATGAAGAACCTATAATTCCATATGATAAATTTTCTGTTATCTTAACAACTGAGTTGAACAAACTTTCAGAGAAAATCAGCGATATATTACAAAATCCAGAAATCAAGGATAATTTATTTAGAAACTTGGAATCCTTCTTAAAATCTCAATACAACATACCAAATAATCAACCTGGATTAATTATACAGAAATTAATCGAGTAACTCTAGATCTTTATTTCTCAATTTTTTCCAGAGATGAACTAGTTAATTCATAAGTGTACTGTATCAGTTGAAAATTATTTTTTTTGAAAAATGATATGGACTTTGTATTTTTGGGATTCACATTAGCTAGATAGCGATCTCTTGGATTTTTTTCCATTAGTAGTTTCATAGCTTTTTTCCCTATACCGTGTCCTTGCATGTTTTTTTTGATGAAAATGCCTATCTCATTCTGTTTTGTTAAATAAATCGTGCCATTTTTTTTGTCATCATCATATATGATATACCACTTAGAATACGGACTACTTTTCACAAATTGTACATGCTCTTCATAAGTTGGCATCTTCCTATGTGATATGTTCACATTAGGATCCCTTTCACTTAAGAGCTCGTAAAGAAAAGAGTAATCCTCTTCACTTACCTCTTTTAGCGTGATAGTCAAGACTTTTCCCTCACCACAGAATTTCAAAAGCGTAATAATATAGATTTAACATGCATGATAGAACCCCTTTACTCAAAATTATCTAAAATTCCCTCTCCAAGCAAGATGTCTCTTTTAGCCATCTTTCCCACCACCTTATCAAGAAATCTTGCGTCTATACCTCTAGACTGGTTTCCAGGTCTTAGTACGTCTATGTTATCGCCTTCTACAAGGATCTCCCCTTTCTTAATATTTCGTGTGGCTTGAATGGATCTAGTTGCAAACCTACGGAGTTCTGTTTCCTCATCAAGAATGCGCTTTTTACCATCTCCAAGAGCCTGTTCGGCTCTTCTTATAGTAGAAACCATCTGGGAGAGTTCAGAAGGATTCAATGCAAACGCATGATCTGGTCCTTTTAATTTTTTATCTAAAGTAAAGTGCTTCTCTATTATTTTAGCACCAATGCCAATAGCTACGAGGGGAGCTATTATTGGATCTATACTATGATCTGACAACCCAACTGGCAATCCGTATCTTTCTACCATTTTAGGAATTACAGAAAGGTTAAGGGATTCAATAGAACATGGATACTTTGAAGTACATTGAAGTAATGCTATGTTTTCACAATTATTTTTTTGTAATAGATTTATGGCAAAATCAATTTCATCATATGTCGACGCACCGGTAGAAATTATTAGCGGTTTTTTTGTATTAGCTAAATATTCTAATAATCTAATATGATTAATTTCAAATGATGCAACTTTATGTATATGCACGTATTTGTCTACTTGTTGGGCATCTTTAACCGAAAAAGAGCTAGACATGAACAATACGTAATTTTTTTCACACCACTCCGCTAGTTCTTTAAGCATTTCATATGGCATTGAAATTTGATTAAATAGTTGATAGATGTCTTGCTCAATACCTGATTCAGCTAGATAATGGCTTTTCCCAGCATTTGCTACATAAACAGATTCTGGCCTAAAAGTTTGAAATTTGACAGCATCTACGCCAGCCTTGGCAGCAACTTCAATCATTTCTTTTGCTCTTTTTAAGTCCTGATCGTAGGTGCCTACCTTCCAATTAGAGCCCGCTTCCGCTATTACAAATACTTTATCAAGTTTTTTTAAATCAATTGGAGGATTCATTTTTAACGCCTAAAATTTTGAAGCACAAATTGAGTCTAATTTTATAATAAACCAGAGGTTTTTATGATTTCTTTAAGTTCATTTTTTGGTATTAATTGAACCTTGTTCGAAGAATATTCACTATCAAAAGAAGCTCTATGATAATTTTTGAATCTGTGAGGTAATTTTGATATTTTTTCAAGCGGGCCCACTATCATATAATCCTCTTTACTTTCTAAAGTATAGCGTACTTCATCATGATTTATTAGCGCTTCATGAATTTTTTCTCCAGGTCTAATCGGTATTTTCTGTACTTTTGCCTTGCCAAGCAATTCAAACAATACTTCCTTTAATACATCAATTCTATACGCTCTCATCTTTGGTACAAATACTTCCCCTCCTTTGGCTTTTGCAAGAGTGTTAAGAATAAAATCCAACGCCTCATCCATTGTTATACTAAATCTAGTCATTTTAGGATCTGTTATTGTTATTTTATTGTATTTTTTTATTTGCTCTATGAACTTTGGTATTACTGAGCCGCTACTACCTACTACATTACCATAACGCACTGCATAAAATCTAGTCCTGTTATGTTTAGGATTAACATAATTGTTAACAGTCACAAACAATTTTTCCATAATTAGTTTAGTTGCTCCGTATGTATTCAATGGTGATACTGCCTTATCAGTTCCTATACCTACTACAATTCCAACATCCTGATCTAAGGACGCTTCAAGTACATTTTGCGTTCCTATAACATTTGTTTTTATGGCTTCAAAAGGATTATACTCTATAACTGGTACATGTTTTAAAGCAGCAGCATGAAATAAAATATCTACATCTTGCAATGCTCTCTGTAGACGTTCCCTATCTCTAACATCACCTATAAAAAAACGTAGGCGTGAATCAGAAAATTGCTCTTGCATCATAACCTGCTTATTTTCATTCCTGCTAAAAATTCTAATAACATCCACATCCTCCTTTAACAACCTCTTGGTCAGTGCTGTACCTAGTGAACCAGTACCACCCGTGATTAGGATTTTTTTACCCCTCAGGACATTCATTCTCTTTAGCATAATTATCACGATAATGAAACGGTAGAATAATCTTCCGGATTGAATGTACTAAGTAATAAAATCATTGTTTTTTTACCAACGTAAATCTATTTTTAGCGGGATCTATGTTTAAAGGAATATCTATATCACTAACTATCTCTACTCCAAAATCTGACCATCTTTTTGCCATGTTACGGTACCAAAGAAGATTTTCCCCCCGTTTCCAATTAATTTCCTTTTCATCCTCCCCATAATATTCTAAATTAAATATCCATCTTCTTGAAACTCTAAACAGTTGAGACATAGCAGTTTTTAAGTTCTCTTCTGGTATATGTATTAGAACACCCCGAGTGAATACTAAATCAAAAGTTGAATCGTTAAACGGAATATCCAATATTGTACCTTTTTTAAAATTAAAAAAAGGTAATTTTTTCTTGGCTTTATCTAATGCATACTGATTCATATCAATACCACCGACATCAAAATTTTTAGGAAATGCTAGTAGATTATTGCCAACATTAGAACCAACCTCAAGCACATTCTTACTTTCTAAGGCTACAGAAATATAATAGATAAATTTTGGTAATTCTGAATTAATATTATGCTCATTATCATCAGTATATCCATTCCATAGATTGATATCATAAGACATGGTTTATGTTTGCATTTGATTAGCTTATTAATCATGTGAAATTTTACTTAGCAAATCGATTAACATTATAAATAATTCTTTCAACATCTAAGGTAGACAAATTTGCATGCATGGGAATTGTAACTATCTCCTTCCAAATTTTTTCACAATTTTTAAGATTTACTGAACTTGAATAATACTTCATCAAATGTATTGGCTTATAATGAATGCCAGTTTCTATTCCCTCCTTGTACATTTTTTTCATAAATTCTTCTCTATTCTTCACTCTTATCCAGAACAGATGGTAGCTACAATCATTCGAAAATGGCATTTTATTTTCGACGTTAAGTTTCGTGAAGTATTTTCTGGCAATTTGTAGCCTAATTTTATTCATTTTTTCTAGCTTTTTTAATTGAATCAAACCTATAGCAGCAGAAATTTCATTCATATAATAATTCCAACCCAACGTAGCAACATCATATAGACTTCCCTTGCGATTTGTAATGCCACACCACCTGGCAGAATTTAATGATTCTAGTTCTTCAATATGTGAATTCATTGCAATGGCACCTCCTGTAGGCATAGATAAATTCTTCACAGGATGAAAACTAAAACATACTAATTCGTTATGAGTTCCTATTTTTTTTCCATTGAATTTTGCACCACAAGCATGGGCTGCATCTTCAACTATGTGCAAATTATAATCATTTTTAATCTTCTGTAATCTTCTTATATCGCAAGGAAATCCCCCAAAATGAACAGGAATTACTACTGAAGTGTTTTTTGTTATTTTTTTTTCTAAATCATCAATATCAATACATAATGTTGATTCGTCTACATCTACAAATTTTGGTTTTGCGTTGTTATATACTGCAGCATGGGCAGTACTAACAAATGTCATTGATGGTACAAGAATCTCTTTTTTAGATACATCAAGTATCGAGAGTGCTAAATGAAGTGCTGCGGTTCCACTATTAAGGGCTACTGAATGTTTACATCCAATATATTTCGTAAATGCATTTTCAAACTCCTTGACTTTGCCTGTACCTGCCCCAGAAGCCCAAAACATACTCCTGAGCACCTTTGTTGTTTCTCTTACTTCATTCATGTCAACAAATGGTTCAAAAAGTTTTATCACTTTTTTAGAACTATTTTTCAAATTCTTTCAACTCGACATATGTCAACATTGATTAGCCAACACCAATAGCGTGATATTCTGCATTTAAATTGTGGCCAATAAATAATCGTCTTGTATCTATAATTAATTTTCTTTTCATTGTTCTAAAGTCATTGTTTGTCAACCTACTGTATTCTTTCCATGGCGTCATTATAACAGCACACTGGCTATGTCTTAAAGCGTCTTTTATGGAATAAGCATACCTTATTCTGTTTTCAAATGTTTCTTTGGTATTTTCTATGGCCTTGGGATCGTGAACAGTTATTACTGCATTTCTTTTTAAAAGTGCATTAATTAATTTTATTGAGACAGATTCTCTGATATCATCACTATCTTCCTTAAAGGACAGCCCTAAAATTGTGATTTTTTTTCCCTTCACTTTAACCAGAGAACGTTCTATCAAAGATACAACCATTCGTACTTGAGAAGCGTTTGTTTTTTGTACTGCCTTGAGAAGTAAAGGATCAATACCTGACTTGGAAGAAAATCTAATCAATGTTTGTAGATCTTTTGGTAGACAAGATCCACCATATCCTGGTCCAGCTTTTAAGAATTGATTTCCAATCCTTGGATCCAAACCTATTGCTCTTGCAACATTCTCAACATTAGTGCCAGCTACAGATTGACAGATGTTTGCTATTTGGTTAATGAAACTAATTTTTGTTGCTAAGAATGAATTGTTAGCGTATTTTATCATCTCCGCGGTTTGGGTATTTGTGATTATCATAGGAATTTTTGTACCATAAATATTACAATAAAATTCTTTTACTTTTTTAATGGAATTCTTATCATCACCACCAATTACTACAATATGTGGTTTACGAGTATCATCGATCGCTTTACCTTCCCTAAGAAATTCCGGGTTTGTTATTAAACCAAATCCAATTCCTGTTGTCTTTTTTGAATTTTTTTCTAATATTGGTTTAATTAAATTTTGTGTAGTACTAGGAACTACAGTGCTTTTGATTATTATGATAGGTTTATTCTTTGTTTTTGAAAGCGACTTTCCAATCTCACTCACTGTTGATTTAATCATGTTCAAATCCATGTTGCCATCTTTCATTTGTGGTGTTCCAACAGTTACGAAAATTAAATCACATTGATTAACGACTAGTTTGATATCTGTAGAGACTCGAAACAATTTTTTTAAAGCTATTTTAAGAGTATTTGTAAGCTTAGGTTCATAGAATGGTGGTTCTCCTCGAATAATTTTTGAGACCTTATTTCTATCAGATTCAACCCCGATTACATAATATCCTTTAGAACTAAGAACTGAAGCAAATGAAAGACCCACAAATCCAAGGCCTATTATTCCGACTTTCACAAATTACCTAAAAACGCTTTCAATAAAAAATTATGCATATTTGTAGGAGCTATATTGAGAATATCTATATGATTCGACAGTACCTACATCAAGTACTTTTTCAGTTTTATTTACAGGTATGGCAATAACCCTTTCACCATTCTCTATGAGTTTCTGAATTGCATCCGTTAGCTGAAATTCATTTCCTATTCCAGGTCTAATTTTTTTAAGACAATCAAAAATTTTTGGCGTAAAAAAGTATAATGGCATCAAACCCATGTTGGATTTTGGTCTATACGGCTTTTCTTCTACTTCCTCAACTAAGTAGGTAGATTCAGATAGTTTTTTTAGTTTTGGCACACCATGTCGTTTGGGATCTTTAACTCTTCTGAAAAGAAGTACAGCTGATACTGAGGGATCATTTCCACATTCTATTAATCGTAAAATAGAATGTTTCATTCCACCTATTATTGATACATCTCCTGCATGTACCACAAAATTATCTTCTCCCACAAATCTTTCTGTTATTTTTACGGCATCACCAAATCCCCTGGGGCTATTTTGATTAACCCATGTGAGGTGAGAATTTTCTAACTTTTTATAGAAATTTGAAATTAATTTAAAATTTGTTCTAGATAGCTCTTTTAGAAAATTAGTGTCGGGGGTAAAGTGATCCTCTATAGATCTTTTTTCTCGTCCCACCACAAAGCAATAATCTCTAATATTGCAGGAATAAAGATGTTCAAAAATAAGTTGTAGCAGAGGAAGTACTACACGATTATTTCCATAAATTTTAGAAAATACCGGCATCATTTCTTTTGGCATTTCCTTTGTCATAGGTAAAAGCCTTACTCCTTTTCCAGCTGCAGTTATTACCGCTTTAATCACAACAACACTCCAATATTCAATATAAAATGGCTTTCCATTTAACTATCCGTAGCTATTTCAAATATAACAAGAGGGTTAAAACAAATACCCCTTCATGCTAATTCTAATAATTTAATAAATGTGCAAATCATCTCATAAGGAATGAATCTTTTTTCTGTTAACAAAGTCTTTGTGATCGCAGAAATGGCAAATAGTCACGAAGGTGATCTTTTGAAAGCCAAAAAAATAATTGCACATGCATCAGAGGCCGGTGCGGATGCTATAAAATTCCAAAAATTTACTGCAAGAGAACTAGCTGAACCAGATCATGAGTATTACGACCTTTACAAAAAACTTGAAATGAGTAACAAAGAATGGAAGGAACTTGTAATATATGCCAAAAATAAGAATCTCAAAGTTTTCGTTGATGTCTTTGGTGTAAAGAGTGCTAAAGAAATCTCACGATTAGATATTGATGGTTACAAAATCCATTCATCAGATCTAAGCAATCCATTCCTACTTGAATTTCTTGCCAATGAAAAAAAACCTATCTTGTTATCCACTGCAGGTTGTTTACTAGATGAAATCGATGAAGCATTAAAGATATTGCTGAAAAATGGAAAAGAAATTGTACTCATGCACGGATTCCAAGGATATCCAACACATATTGATGACCTGAATCTTTTACGAATACCAGAATTAAAGAAGAAATATGGATTGCCAGTGGGCCTTATGGATCATGTAGCAGGAGATTCTAAGGCCGCATTAATAATTCCGTTATTGGGTATAAGTCTGGGGTCTACTGTAATTGAAAAACACATAACAATAGATCGCTCTAAGAAGGGGTTGGATTATTACTCTGCCCTTAATCCTGATGAGTTCAAAGATCTTGTTTCTTTGATACGAACTACCGAGATTTCCCTTGGTACAAATAATTTTAGTTTGTTGGGAAATGAACTAAAATACAGACTGGAACATAAAAAAAATACAATTTCAAGTGGATTCATAAAAAAAGGCACAAAACTAAATGAAAAAATGTTTGAATACAAAAGGACAAAAAGAAAACAACCATCTGTACTTTTTTATGATTTTAAAGGAAAACTGGCCTCTAGAGATATCCAGAAAGGATCAATTCTTACAAATTCTATGTTGGATAATAAACAAAAAAAAATTGTGGCAGTAATTGCTTGTAGAGTAGATTCGGCCAGATTATTTGCAAAACCTTTACAACTCGTGGGAAAATACAGAATTTTACAACTTGTATTAAATCAGATTAGAAAATCTTCTATGATAAATGACGTTGTTCTTGCAATTAGTGAAAAACCGGGTAATGAAGTATTTGTTAACTTTGCAAGAGAACAAAAATTAAAGTTCATTCTAGGCGATGACACTGATGTATTGAAACGGCTGATTGATAGTGCAAAATATGTAAATGCTGACATAGTCTTTCGCATTACTCCAGAAAACCCCTACATCTACTGGGAAGGAATTGATAAATTAATAAAAAAACACATTGATGGCAGCTTCGATTTTTCATATATCATGGATGTTCCATTAGGAAGTGGGTATGAAGTAATCAATCTAGAGGCGTTAGAGGAATCACACAGTCGTGGTTCTAAGAAACATCGTAGCGAACTTTCCTCGCTTTATATTAATGAGCATAAAGAAAAATTCAAAATTTATAGATTTAAACCTGAAAAATCACTACACAGACCAGATTTAAGATTGACAGTTGATACTCCAGAAGACCTTATGGTAGCTAGAATAATAAACGATCACCTTGGTAAGAATGGTAAACCCACATCGCTTAAAAAAATTATTAAATTCCTGGATACTAACCCAGAAATAACTAAAATTAATTCAGGTATACCTATTGGTGTAAGTAGGATCTGGAATTGACAACTTTTTTAAAATATGTAAGGTATGAGGAGTACATTCCTATTATAATTTCACGGTTCACTAACAATTTAACGAAAATCTTATATTATAATATCTGATTTTAAAAAGAAAATTATTTCTTATAGGTTCAGAAATAATTGGATCATCTTTTTATAAATGAAAAAGCATCTCTGAGTAGATGTTTTGTTTCTTTGTCTATCATAATTAGAATTCCAAAATAAGTAATCATGGAAACAGAGATTATCCCACCTATTTCTAGAGCAAATACCGTCGCTTTTGGATTGTATGTCAAGAATCTCATTAAATATAACGTTACGATAGCCATTGTAGCAGAAGAAAGAACATATCTGCCAATTCCCCACCAGGGAACTTTAAAGTGTATTTTCTCTTTTGCAATCTTTGATAAATATATTGTCATAGGAATGGTAGCTAATAACAAAATGAGAGCCCATATTTCTCCAAATGTTTTTGCTGACATATTATTCGATAAAGTATACAATGTAAAGATAGTTAATCCTGTAATGTACACTAGTACCCTAACAAGATTTAATGTTGGAAGTGTGAATAAAGTAGAATGAAGAAGATCTTTAAATTTCATATTAGTCATGGTATCGATTTTTTCTTGTCCTTGTATGACATTAAAGAAAAAACTGTTAATTGGAAGTAAAAAACTGTATAACACCAATAATTGTAATATCCTTTCTGATGATGCATATTCTGGATTTAAAAGAAATAATAGAGGTTTTGCAATTATAAAAATTCCAACTGCAATTGGTATAGTAAAAGTAAACATGAGTCTGATAGTAGTTTCAGCATCCTGCGCTTTTCCGCCTCCTAATAGTTTAATATAAAGTGGGAAAGCCAATTGACTACCATACTCTATAATAGTAGAAAATACAAGTCCTACCTTAAAGATCGCGATATTTGTATAAGATGATGTAATTAAACTCACTATCAAAACGTCAGAAATGTAAATTAGACCACTTATTCTATTATAAAATGGTAGCCATAATGATTTAATTATTTTCTTAACATGATAAAATTCTATTTTTTTACTAATCTCTTTTCTAATTAGTAATGTCAACATGCATGCACGTATGGATTCAGCAATTATCACAATAATTATCGCATCTAATAATGAAAGCCCCCTCCCAAAAACAAAAAGAAATGCAATAACGATTTTGGCTATTTCAAAAATAAGAAAACCATATGTTACAAATTCTGGCTTTTTTCCACTAGCAATAGCAACCAGACTGTAAACTAAAGACGATGTTATTACTTGTAAGGATGCAAATAGGATAATGGGAAATAATTTTTCATAATCTGGAATAAAAAATTTTGCAGCAATTAAAAATGGAATTATTCCAGCAACTGAAAAAATAGACGTAATTATCAACGCGGGTTTTCCTATGTTGATATTTCTAGCAGTGTAACGAGTATACCAAAACCCTAAAAGATTTGTTCCAAAAGTACCATAGTAAATAAGTGAACTTATGGCATTCCATTGTCCATATTCTATTATTGATAAGTTTCTAGTGATTATTGTTGTAAATATTAATCCTGTAAACAAACTTAGTAACTGTGCTAAAAATCCAATTATTCCTGCAAAACGTAATCTTATCTCACTCATATGTTCATCAGATTATCTTATGTTACTTAGATGTTTATTACCTCTACTAAAATATGTTATCTTGATTTACGATTATCTTTGCGGTGTATAGATATCTCTAAATCTCCAAGATGAAGAGATGTATTATTATCTCATAATAAATGATTCAAAACTTTTGTTAGGAAAAAGATTATGATATAAAATAATTTGTAGAATTAAATTAAAGTTACATCTGAAAAATAATCAGATCAGGAACAAAAGAGATAGCATCAAATATTACTTTTCAATTTTCAGTTCACATTTTGTACAATACAAATAAGTTCCCTTATTTTTTTCAGGAGGATACTTTTCTAGTAGTTCATTCATAGTGGTTGGATAAATCTTCTC
Source organism: uncultured archaeon (assembly GCA_964372465.1). Classification (GTDB taxonomy): domain Archaea; phylum Aenigmatarchaeota; class Aenigmatarchaeia; order CG10238-14; family CG10238-14; genus JAGVVZ01. The sequence goes on along the minus strand of CAYJRA010000008.1, from coordinate 18,560 downwards.
ATCCACTGAATTGACATCATACAAATTAAATCCTTCATCTGTAAGAGTTTTCAAAAACTCTTCTGGTTCAGCATTGAATGGTTTAAGAAGATAGGGAGAAAACTCTGTCATAACCTTAATATTTTTTGATTTTTTTAGTAAAGACGACATTCCTTGAATTGCGGCAAAATCTGCACCTTGAATGTTACTCTTAATAAAATTTATTTCTCTATCAAAATTTCTGAAATATTCATCTAATGTAATGGTTTCAATATTAATGAAATCACGATTATCATGAGTATCATAAATTCTATTGTCTGTTGATTCATATGATAAATACAGTTTGGCCTTTCCCACAGTGCTAGAAGCTGCTTTTTGTATTAGAACAACATTCTGATATCCGTTTATTTTCACATTCTTCTCAAGTATTTTAAAATTTGATGGTTCCGGTTCAAATGCGAAAACTTGTCCATTTTCACCCACCAGTTGTGCTAAAAGTAGTGTCCAATAACCTATGTTTGCCCCCAAATCAATAACAACATCTCCTCTTTTTACTTCAGTCTTAACAAGATGTGTAGCAAGTGGAGAGTATTCTCTAAGTGAGAGTCGAAGAGAGTCATTTGCATCTAAGAACATTTTTCGACCTTCAATTTCAATGTAATTTGACTTATAGTGTGAAACTACGTAATTTATTAATCGTCTCCGATACGCTCTTACAAAACGAAATTTTAAGAGCTCACTTTTACGTTTCAGAATTTCTTCACTTTTTCGATAGATTGACAAAACTATCTTTTTTTTAATCATCTAATTACAAGCTCTTTTGTTTAAAGATGAAATATACATATTGATAACATTTTTTCTTTGAACATAAATAAATAACATAATTATTTCTCATTAAAATTAGTCTGTTTGTGAATAGTTAGATCTTGTTTTATAATAACCATGCATTTTGGAATTTTATTGTATTATCAGTCTTTTTATGGAGTATAATCTTTACCTTGTACAAAGGTGCTTAGCCAATTCTCTGCTAATGGCTTTGATGCAGGTCCAAATACGATGTGAACTATGTCCCTATGTTTCCCTGGGGCTGGATTGCTTGCTCTGTGAAGGCACATTTGAGGATTTGCAAAATATGCTGCGCCAACTTTTCCAATAGCTTTTACAAGATACTTAGGATCCTCAATTTCTTCAATTGGTAAATTGTAGTCTTCCCTTGTACCAAATCCTTTTTTTATTAATTCTTTTGTTCGCTGAGGGGGGATGCAATGAAAGGGACCATTATCTTCTGTAACATCAGAAATACAAACAAAGATCTTAAGAAATTCAGTACTTCGATTATCACAATGCCAATGATTTGAAAATAGTTCCATCTCCTCTAATTCCTTTGGTATGTGATAATTACGATGAATCTCAATTAGTCTAACATCAAAATATCCGTTATAATATCCTCTAAGAATATTTGAAATATCATCTGTTATGAGTTTTTCTAACTCTGGAATACGTTTCCAAGGTTCACGAATGTGTCGAGAATAGACTTTTCCATTGTGTTGGCCTGTTACATATGAAGTTTCATCGTTTTCTATCATCTTTTCATATTTTATTCTTATAGAATCAATTAATTCGTCATCATAGGGATGTTCCAACATCAAAAACTGTTTTGATTTTAGTTCACTAACTAAATTATTGTTTATCTCATTTACATCAAGAATTTTTGCTCGTCGTACCTTCATAACGGTTCCAGTTAGATTATTTTTTACACCCACTGTATTTCCAAATAATTTTTTACCTACTGAATAATCTACTCTGCGATAAGCATGTGAAATTTTTTCAGTTAAACCCAATATTGTTAGTTGGTACAAGTTCTTATTAAATATTAATGAACAGAAAAGACATCGCACTACAAATGATATTTTTAATAAATCCGTCTTCATTTTTTCAATACCTATTTAATCGTCAAACAGGGCACAACAACCATGAAAACTAGTTTTCTTTTATGGATAGATTATCATTTTCTTCATTTTGGTATTGCAAAATGTTTACAAGAAAAATCTAATTGTGATATGTCTGCCATAATTAGTGTTAACAATAACATTAAAAAATTTTTTAGAAACCAAAGAATGGTTCAATTTCAAAAAGTTTGGTATTATGATGATAATAAAAATATTACACCAAATCTAGAATATTTGAAATCTGTCGAAATAAAATACAACTTGAATCTATGGGAAATAGCTTTTGTTGACAGAGCGTTTTATAGTAAATATAATAAATATTATCAATTCAAACATGATGAAATTTTATCTTTACTTGAACATGGTTGCAGATTTTTCGAAGAAATTTTAAAAGAAATAAAGCCAGATTTTGTGTTAATGCATGCTATTACAAGCTATCATCATTATCTTTTCTATAAAATATGCAAATATAATCAGATCAAAGTCTTAACATTGGAACCAGTAAGATTTGGTGATAGGTGGATGATATCAAAAGGTGTTTATAATCAAGACGAAACAAAAAATCGTTTATACAAAAGTACTGCAAACAGGACCTCAGAAGAATTACAAAATTACCTAAAATCTCATAAACCGGCTAAGTTTCTTTTTGATGAATCCTTTAATAATTACAAAGTGTCTAAATGGGAAAAATTCAAAGCTGCTACTAGATTTCTTTTTATTTCAAACCCAGAAGATCAGGTGAATCAATATGCCAATTATGGTAGAACAAAATTAAAAATACTTACCAAAGGAACAGCAAAAGCTCATTTGCTTAAAACAAAACTAAGAGAGTCTTTTATTAACAAAAATTTTACTCGTAAAATTGATGAGAAAATATCATTTTTCTATTTCCCTCTTCATGAAGAACCAGAAAAAACAATATTGATGGGTGCTCCATACTATACAGATCAACTGGCAGTAATCACAAATATCGCAAAATCCATGCCAGTTGGCTATAGGCTATATGTCAAAGAACATCCTGTTATGAAAAGAAACGGTTGGAGAAGTAAATCATTTTACAAACAAATCATGGACTTGCCAAATGTAACATTGGTCCATCCGTCTCTAAAACAAGAGGATGTAATAAAAAAATGCTCATTAGTAATAACAATTAGAGGAACAGCTGCCATTGAAGCAGCTATTTACCAGAAACCTGCTATTGTTTTTGCCGCAGATTATGGTTGGTCTTTAATTCCATCTATTCATATAATAAAACAGATCGAAGAATTGTCACAAGCTATCCGCTCTTCTTTACAGAAAAATGTAAGCGCCTCAGATCTAAACGAGTACATGGATTTCATAGAAAATGAATCGTTTGAATATCCACATCATAGATATTCAACTGATGTAGTAAATAAATTCAAATACAATATAGGTTACCTAAAGTCCGTAAATATTTCTGAATCTGAAATGATAAAATTTTTAGAAGAACACAAGCAATTATTTGAACATATAACCAAAGAATATCTCAGAAAGACTACCTCTCAAGAGCAATGACATAATTTTTGATTTCAGAAAAAATCAGTTACAAAAAACGATTTGCTTTAGGCTTATTATTTCTCATAGTTTTTCTTATTTCTATTGAAATCATATCTAGAGAATATCATTATTCGGATGAATGCAGCTTCATAAAAAGTGATGAATACAAAAACCTTGATTATTCATACAAAAGAAAAATGTGCAATGATTATCTGGATTTAGAAATTTTTACATACCCAGAACTACATATGACTCCAAACCAACATTTTGATCATTATAATATTAATAAACACGGCTTTCGTGGCCCTGAATTTAATAACATAAAAGAAGCAGGAGCTTTTAGGATCATTGTAGTTGGCGATGATAGTGTCTTTGGATTAAGCTCTACATCTGACGATACCACAATACCAGGATATCTCCAGAAGAAATTCAATCAAGAAAAAAATTATTCAAAGAAAATTGAAGTTATCAATGCGGGCATTCCATCCGCTTTTTCGTTAACTGAAACAGAACTGATTAAAAATCATTTGATTGATTATCAGCCTGATCTTTTTATTATTTATACTGGAGCAAATGATTTGAATCTCTCATACGAACTTACAAAAGATCTCCAAAAAAAAGGAGTAATTTCTCAACTTTTAGAAAAGGCCAAAGCATCTTTTCCCTATTATAAAACAATCACTATTCTACCAAAATTGATCACTTATACAGAAAATTTCTCTCACTTGAATCCATTACGCCATAACATTTCAAAAATATCGAAATCAGAAATTCAACTCAACAATATTTCTGATAAAACATCAATATGGGAAAACAGACTAAAAGACATATGTAATTTAGGAAAAAAGAATGGATTTGAAACTGTTGTGATTCTTCAACCTATTGTAGCTACTTCCAACAAATCTCTAAGTTCATATGAAAAAGAAGAGAAAGAAATTAGAAGCATAGTTGCACCTGGAGAATTGATCACCTATGATATGTATGCCAGTAAATTAAACGAGCTAAGTGAGTGTACTTCTACAGCTGATCTTAGAAACGTATTTGATGAAAGAAATGATTCTATCTACATGCCATATCATGCTGTTTACATAGGTGATAAGGGAAATGAAATTATTTCTAATCAAATTTACGAAATAATAAAACCGCTAGTTAAATAATATCTTAAATAATTTATTAAAAGCAGATATTTTCTAATATAGCGAAAATATGATAAAAGAAATTTCTAAATTCTTTATTACTTTATTCTTATTTTAGATTTTTTATAATTTGGTTTTTCTTATAATTAATTAAAAGGTAATACAATAAAGTAAAACCGCTGGCAACAGTGAATATAGTAGCAAAAATTGTTATTGAAAACAATTTGTCACAACGTTCTTTTTGATTCAATTTATATCCATCAGTATACCATTCGTTTTCCAATGGATTCAAATTATGAATACAGTACTGTATGTATTCAGTCCAAATCATCATTGTTAGCAATGAAAGATATGTTAATGATGCCAATAGCACAACCTTGAACACTATCCAAGCGTGAATTGTTCTTATCATATATACTTCTATATGGAAACATTTACCTCATATTAGTATCTATACATCATAAAGAAAAAATTATCAAATGTATAAAAAATAATTTTTGTAGAAATTGATTTTAAGAGGTAAGAAATTTTATATATATTGGAAAAAAAATGTTCACTCTGCGGAGTTCTTTTTGACTGTCAAAATTCCTACTCTTGTTGGTGTGACAAAATCTCAAAAGTTAATTGTAATGAACTTGATGAAAGTGATTGCATTTGTAAGCAGTGTCTTTCTAAACATGTACAGGAAAAAGGCCATTCTAAAAATTAATTATTGTACAATTTGAATTTTAATAGGTTCTTAATAGTTAAATTTTAAATAATACACAATCCGCTTCGAATCTATCGATCATTTGATGATCTAAAACAAAATGGCAACAAAATGTAAAATAGTAATGTATCATTATGTACGACCAATAAGAGAAAGCCCCTATCCAAAAATTAAAGGCTTAGAACTAGAAGGTTTCGTTAGACAATTAAAATATTTTAGGAATAATTTCAAAATAATAACTGCTACACAGCTTCTTGATTGTATATATAATAATTCTAAATTGCCTGAGGACTCGATTGTTTTAACTTTTGATGATGGTTTTAGAGATCATTACTTACATGTATTTCCAGTTTTAAAAAAACTTGGTGTACAGGGTCTTTTTTTTCCTCCAGCTAAACCTATTGAGGAACATTCTGTGTTGGATGTTCACAAAATTCATTTTATCTTAGCAAATCATGAAAATACGCAAAATATACTTTACAATATCTTTAGTTTGATTGAACAATATGGTAGAGAATTTGATCTAGAAAAACCAGAAGAATATTATAGAAAATTGGCAATTCCTAATAGATTTGATACTGGTGATATAATTTTTATAAAACGAATATTGCAAAGAGAACTTCCTAAAAAGCTCAGAAATGATATTGTTGATTATCTCTTCAAAAATTATGTAAGTCATAATGAAGATGATTTCTCAAAAAACTTGTATTTATCTTATGAAGAAATTACTGAAATGAAAGAAAATGACATGTATTTTGGTTCACATGGATATTCTCATGAATGGCTAAGTAATCTGGATGATGACGAATTGGAACTAGAATTGAATTTGTGCTCAAAATTTTATTCAAAAATTAATAATAATAAAAATAGTTGGATAATGTGTTATCCTTATGGCAATTATGATAGACGTATTATAGAAAAAATTATGGTTTTGGGATATAAAGCTGGTTTGACAAGTGAAGTTGGTGATGCAGAATTAGATAAAATAAATGCCTACACACTGAAGAGATATGATACTAACGATTTTCCTCAATAGAAAAGTGAATAAGAAATCTGACTACGTTTACAACAATCTATTGGTCAAGAAACATGAAAAGATTATTGATTAAGGGTAGTTATTCGCATCAACAGTGATTTCTCTAGTTAATGTTGAGTCAGATTTCAATTTTCAAAAGCTTAAATATCAAAATTTAAGATAACAACACATGATCAAAGCAAATTTTAAGATCTCAAAACCAAGCCAACTTGATGACATTAAATCAGATTCAAATACTAAATACACTGAAAAACAAGCCACGAGGGAGGAATGGGAAGAATTTGTATCAAAGGCAGGCGCAGCTGGTTCATTCATGGTATACAGATCGGATAAGAAAGAAGATGAACTAGGATTAGAAGAACTTTAATCCAAAACTCCACGATAATAAAATTTAGTGTAATAAATGACAGAAAATTTAGAATTTTCTATAACTGAAAGTACATTGGAAAAACTCCTCGCATTAAAACAAAGGATGGGATTAGATGAAAATGGGTGGGATGAATTATTAAATCAATTATTGGCTTCATACTCCAACCCGCCTCATAAAAACCAACTTGAAAAAATTTTTGAAAAAATGCACTATAAAAATTATGAAGAATGGGTAATAAACTTCGCTATGAATCTTAATTATATTTGGAAAGAGTCCTCTGCAAAAGAATTAGAACCATCAAAAAAGGACAATGATATAGCAAAATCAGCTATCGTAATTGGTGCTGGACCATCTGTAAAAAAACATAAACATCTGGAATTGCTTGCACATAGTGATTATAGGGGATCGATAATATGTACGGACAGAATGTTGATTCCAACTCTAAAGGCTGGAATAACTCCTGATAAATTTTCCAATTTTTACGTTGTTACTATTGATCCAATTTGGCTTTTGGAAAAATTTTATGATGATGAAATTGTTGATCGTTATGGTAATAAGATAAAAGGTATTTTTTCTACCATAATTCATCCTAGTGTGGTAGGACGGGCAAGACGTGCTGGTATGAGAATACACTGGCTTCATTCTCTGTTTGACTACAATGAGGGAAAAAAATCATTCAATCAAATTTCAGCATTGATGGTAAGAGCACAAAATCACAAATCTGGCCTTCCAGCAATACAGACGGGTGGAAACGTTGGAACAACATCATGGTTTGTAGCGTGGCAAATTTTAAAGTGCTCTGTGGTAGGATTGATTGGAATAAATCATAGCTGGGATGAAGGTGATCATTGGGAATCAATTGCAGAACACTGTAAAATTTCTCTTGAATCAATAAAAAATAATCCTGAATCCCAGAAATTTTTTCCAAAGGTCTACAATCCAGAATTCAATTGTAACTGTGTGTTAGATCCGATATTTCTTTACTACAGTGAAGCTTTGAAAGAATTCATTTCACGTTCTCCATCATGGCTAAAGACCATCAATGCAACCGAGGGAGGCTGTATTTTTGGTAATAGAATAACCTGCACTACTTTTGCGGAATTCCTTAAAAATTATAAAAATTAAGTTGTGTAATTGAAAGAAATAGTGTTCTAATATATATAATGGAAATCATAATAAAATTCATTGAAAGTCCTATTTGTTGTACCCGAGATAAGACTTGATGGTAAACCATATCACTTTCCATTTTGGGCTGGTATCCTAGCTGCTATTGTTGAAAAAAAAGGTGGGCAAGTAGGAATTTTAGATCTAAATGCACTTAGAGTTAATTTTGGAGGAAAAATAGTTTCCAATAAAATAATTGCTGAAGAAATCTCACGTGAACAATGGGATTTGGTAGGTATAGGTGGTCTTACTACTACTTATGGTCGCATTAAACAATTGGCCCCGTTAATACGAAAATATGCACCAAATTCAATTTTCATAGGTGGGGGTGGCTGGAGTACTTATAATCCTGATGAAATTCTCAAATTAGTTCATGAACTTGATATGATATGTATTGGGGAAGGAGAAGAAACCTTTTCAGAACTTTATGATGAAATAAATCAGGGAACCAAAGATTTTGAAAAAGTTAATGGACTATGCTTAAGGTCTGGTAAGACTTTTAAATTTACTAATCCCCGTGCATTAATTTCTGATCTGAATGTAGTTCCTTACCCTGCTTATGATCTTATGGAAACTGATATTTATTTTAAATATTCATCCTTGCCGTTTTCAGTAGAATCATTTAATTCCAAAAGAAGGGTATCTGTTGTGTGGGAACGAGGATGCCCTAGAGGTTGTACATTTTGTTCACATAACGGAATGTCGCGTATAGACTTACAGAATATCTATGGTAGCGGAAACAGAAAGGAGGGAGAAAAACTTGTTAGGATATCTGATAAGGAAAATGATACATTTCAACTACCTGCTAGATGGCCTACTCCACGATATGCAGTTGAAAATATTAAATTATTAAAAGAAAAATTCGATATTGATTTTGTCTCTATTCTTGATGAAAACATGACTAGCAATATAAAATGGACAAAGGAATTCTGTCAATTATATGTTGATGAAGGATTAGATAAAACCGTAAAATGGGGAACGCTTGGAGATGCACCTAGTGTGGCTGTACAACCTAGTATTGTACAAACCATGGTAGACGCGGGATGTGCTTACATTTCATTTGGATTTGAATCCGCATCAGATAAAGTATTAAATCAAGATATTGGAAAGGGACAGCTACAAATTCACTTACAAAAAACAATTGATACTGTTAAAAAAACAAAACTAACACCTCTAACAACATTCATGATTGGAAACCCGCATGAGAATATTAATGACTTGATGGATACTGTAGATTTTTGGATTAGAAACAACGCTGAGGTGGATCCTTTCATATGTACCCCATATGTGGGAAGTCCTTTGTATTATGAATACAAGGATTTCGTATTGGAACAGTATGATGAAAGATTAAAACTAGTAAAAGATAATCCTAATGTTGATAAAGAAACTGTTGAAAAATGGAAATTGGAAGCTTTAGATAAGTTTATGCAAGAATGTGGTGACGCAACTCAATATACCGCAACAGTTAGCCAATATTTTACAATTTCAGAACTCTTTGTTTTGAAACATTTCATGTATAAACATGATACAAGAAGGATGTTACAATTGGCTCATCAAAGATATGATCAAACTGGCTTAGAACAATGGAAACATAGTGAAAAATGGGCGAAATACTGTGCTGTTTGTAAGGCACATGAAGAATTAAATCCAAAAATAAAGGTTACCTCAACGAATTAACATTTTTTAAAAATTTCGTAGGAGTTATTTATGTCTGATGTAGTTGTTTTGCATTGAATAAGGACAATAATCTAAATTCTTGGAAAATTCCGCTCTATAAGATTTACACCGATGAAGAAGATGTAAATTTAATCACAAAAATAGTAAGGCGTGGAAGTAACTGGGCAATTGGGCCCGAAATAGAAGAATTTGAAAATGCTATTAGGCATTATGTTGGAACAGATTTCTGTGTAACATTAAACTCTGGTACATCAGCTCTACATGCTACTTTTTTAGCATATGGATTTAGGGAAAATGATGAAATTATTGTACCGTCATTTTCATTCATTTCTACCGCAAATTCAGTTGTTTTTGTAGGAGCAAAACCAAATTTTGCAGATATTGAAGAAACTACTTTTGGTTTAGACCCAAATTCGATTTTAACTAAAATAAATTCCTTTACAAAAGCAATAGTACCTATGGATTATGGTGGCATGTCTTGTAACATTTTTGAAATACAAAAAGTTGCCAAAAATAATAATTTGTTATTAATTGAAGACGCAGCAGAATCTCTAGGTTCCTCAATTAATGGGAAAAAAGTAGGTTCTGTAGCAGACTCATCCATCTTTAGCTTTTGTGGCAATAAAGTACTTACAACTGGAGAAGGTGGTGCAGTAGTAACAAACTCGAAAGAAATCTATGAAAAAATAAAACTCATACGTTCACATGGCAGAATTGACAAAATTGATTATTTTAACAACCCCTCAGAATCACAATATGTTGAGCTAGGTTACAATTGGAGAATGTCTTCTATTACTGCAGCCTTGGGCATATCACAACTAAGCAAACTTGATAAAATAATAAAGATGAGGCAGGAAAATGCAAGGTATATTTCATCTAGGCTTTCAAAACACAATCAGATTAAAGTTCCTCGTCCTCCACCTGGATATGATCACATATACCAAATGTATACTATAAGATTGCATGATGGGAAAACACGTGACAAGTTACATGACTACTTATCAACGAAACGTATTTTTTCCAAAGTCTATTTCAATCCAATTCATCTTACCTCATTTTATAAAGAAAAATTTGGAACGAAACCAAACTCATTACCAGTTACAGAACAAATATCTAAACAAGTTTTATCACTCCCTATTTATCCAAACATGGATTCAGAAGAAAAAGAATATCTTATAGAATCAATATCAGAGTTTTTTGAATTAGTTTAATTTAATTAAGAAAGTTCATTACGGTATGTATTGTTTAATAATCCACATGTTCTTTTTCTCTTCTGCGATCTTTCTTTCTGCTTTTGTTATTAACACTTCATCTATTTTTTCTCCTTGTCTTAATCCTATAATTTTATGATTTTTTGAAATATTCATAGCTAATTCTTTGACATTATACGATTTCATTTTTGGAACAAATATCTCACCTTGATTGATTAATGGTAAGCATTGTAAAATGAAATCCGCAGCCTCATCTACATGGAAGAAATACCTCTTCACTAACGGATGGGTTATAGATAAAGGTCTGTTATTTTTCATCTCTTCATCCCAAACTTCAAAAACATTTCCTCTAGCTTCAATCACGTTTCCGAAACGTGCAGAAGCAAATTTAGTTGGATCAATATGAATTCCTGCCCAGCTAATCAATCGCTCACTAAGTTGCTTTGTGTTTCCATAAAGTGTTGAAGGTTCAGCAGCTTTATCTGTACTTATATTAAGGAATTTTTGTGGTTTATTCTTTATTGACATTTTAATCATGTTTATGGTTCCATTAATGTTTGTGTCTACAGTCTCAATCGGGTTGAATTCAGAAATCTCAATATTTTTTACAGCTGCAACATGAAAAATGATATCTGTTTTGTATCCCGCCATTTCAATTCTATCTTTATCCAATATGCTACCTAAAAGCAGTCTTAACTGGGTGTCATTTATAGAACGTTTCAGTCTAAATAATGCATGTTCATCTATATCTAAAATTCTTACAGATCTTACTGGGTAGCCTAGGATTTTTTTTTGTTAAAGCGGTTCCAATACTACCTGCACCTCCCGTAATCAGAACTGTTTTATTTTTTAATTCATTAGTAATTGAATTAACAAATTTTTTCTTTTTCATTTGTAGTAGGTACTTACGAAACTCATTCTATCCTTTTATTTTTATCTATAAATTGAATAAATTTAACTGTATTATATACTTGCATTATCGGTTTTTCTTACTTGTTGATTTATGAACTTGATGAAAGAAGGAGAATATAACATTATAGGATTTTTTCGATTATTCCTATACTGTTCAATAACAGAAAGAACTTTGTAATTATAACTAAGCATTTAAGTTGAAAACTAAATATCCAACTTCTGTTCTTGAAAGATGTTTGAAGGCTCTTGTTATAGGATATGGTTCAATAGGACAGCGCCATATATCTAATCTATCCTCTTTTCCTAAAGTGGAAATTTTAGTTTATACTAATCGTAAGTATGATGCATTCTTAAGAAAAAAAAAATGCAAAATATTTGATTCCATAGAAAAATGCCTTAAAGAAAAACCAGATTTTGCAATTATAACCAATGTCACAAGCTTACACATTAAAACCGCAATCCAATTAGCAAATTCTGGAATTAATTTATTGATAGAAAAACCCCTATCTGATACGTTAGATGGAGTCCAAACTTTGTTAAACATAGTAAAAAAAAGAAAGCTTATAACGTTAATGGGCTTCCACCTAAGATTTCATCCATGTTTAAGAAAAATAAAAGAAATTGTTTCTAAAAATGAGATCGGAAGAATAATCTCTGCTCGTGTTGAGAATGGTTCCTTTCTACCTGAATGGCATCCAGATGAAAAATATCAAAATAGTTATGCGTCGCGCAAATCTTTGGGGGGGGGAGTAGTATTGACATGTCTTCATGAGATAGATTACTTGTATTGGTTTTTTGGTAATGTTAAAGAAATTTTTTCCATGACTGGCAAATTTAGTAATCTGAATCTTTCTGTAGAAGATTTATCTGCTATTTTATTACGATTTAAAAATAACATTGTGGCTGAAGTACATTTAGATTATTTTCAAAAACCCAGTATCCGTACATGTAAAATTATAGGTACAAAAGGAACAATTTATTGGGATTTCAATGTAAACGTAGTCAAAATATATGATTTCAAAAAGAAAAAATGGATTGAAAAATTGAAACTCAAAAATTATGATAATAACAATATGTATATTGAAGAACTATCTCATTTTCTTAAATGTATGGACAAAAAAGTGAAATCAATAAATGATGTTTTTCATGGTGCTAAAACGTTAGAGATGGCTCTTGCAATAAAAAGATCCTCACAAATTAAAAAAATAATAATGCTAGATTGATAAAAATGAATTTTATTAATAATATATTTAGTTTAAAAAATAAAACTGTTATTCTAACTGGTTCTGCAGGCTATTTAGGTACTAGATTTGCTCATGTTCTAAGTGCAGCTGGCGCAAATGTTGTTTTGGTAGACATTGAAAGTAAAAAAAATAAAAATCTGGAATCTGCATTAATTAAAAAATATCATACACATCCAATTTCATATAATGTTGATATATCTAAACAATCAGCGGTAAGGAAACTAACGAAAGATGTTTTAGCAAAATACAAAAGAATTGACATCTTAATTAATAATGCACATTTTCTTCCAAGAAATCATCCACAAAGAGATGCACCTTTTGAAAAATATCCATTAGAATTATGGGAACAAACTATTGCAGTAAATCTTACAGGACTATTCTTATGTTGTAAAGAAATTGGTAACATAATGTCAAAACAGAACAAAGGCGTGATTGTAAATATTTCGTCAATATATGGAATTGTCGGCGCTGATCAAAGAATTTATGGTAACAGTAGATTAAACTCTCCTGCTTTTTATGCTGCAACAAAGGGCGCTATGGTGAATCTAACCCGTTATTTGGCGGCATATTGGAACCGGAAAAATATTAGAGTAAATACACTTACTCTTGGAGGCGTTTTTGATGCAAAACTACATAAAGATAAGAAATTCGTTGAAAAATATTCAGAAAAAACAATGTTGGGCAGAATGGCAAGAAAAGAAGATTATGATGGCGCATTATTGTTTCTTGCGTCAGACGCTTCATCATATGTAACGGGATCCAATTTAATAGTGGACGGTGGATGGACAGCGTGGTAAAAATAGTTATTGTGTAATTATTCAAAACTTAATTCTTATTTTTTGTCTTGCAATCATTTTAGCGATTTGAAATTCAAATTCTGTATCTATCATGAAGCCGGTTTCAGGTGGAATTTCATAGGGAAGTATCTTTGGCATATGCCACTTACCATATTTTAGCAATTTATTAATAGATATTGTGAACAAACCATTTAGTTGATATACTATTGGCGCATCTTGTCGACGATTAATCCGTTTCCCTAAACTTTTACTATACCTCAAGAAACCTTTTGAATCAGGTTCCATCATGTTGAAATATGGATTGTGATGATGCCTATAAACTGCATATACTGCATCACATTTCCTTCTCTCCAATAATTTAATTGAACCGACAATATCGATATTACGAATAAATGGTACAGTACAATCGCGATTAACCAAAACATCGAATTTGTATCCTAACGAATATAGTTTTTTAATTGCATGCATGATTACATCATCCATCCCAGATGTGGAGGTAGCTAATCTTTTTGGGCGAATGAATGGAACCGTTGCCCCATATTTTTTTGCAATGTTAGCTATTTCAGTATCTTCTGTCGATACTATGATATCACTAAAAATATTTGAATGTATGGCAGCTTCTATAGTATATGCTATTAAGGGTATGCCATTTAACAATCTAATATTTTTTTTTGGTACTCCTTTTGATCCACCACGAGCACCAATGAAGCAAATAGGTTTCATAAGTTAAATCCTCTCTTTGGCGTTAATAACAATTTTCAAACTATCGTTTTATTTTTTCAGAAAGACTAATTAGTTCTATCATTTCTTGAAGTTCAGAATAATCAAGGCTCACATTATTATCAACAAAATCTTTTGATTTATCAGCAGTAACATGAACTTCTATTATTTTTGCTCCTAGGATAGCAGCTGTTACTGGTGCAATGATGAAAGGAGAGTGGTTTGAAAAACCAGAAAAATCCTTCATGTTTCTAAAATCTAAATCATTAAGAGCGCATGGATATTTAGGAACACAATAAAGCCATTTTATTTGCGGATGCTTAAAATACTTGCTTGCAATTGGCGATGTTTCACTACTGACAATTATTTCTTTATTTGTTTTTAACATGTGTTCTAATAAGGAAGTTGTTTTATTTCTTAATAAAGGTCTTCCATCAATTTCTCTAATTTTGAATCTTTTAACAAAAGGATCTAAAAGATCAACTGCCCCAAGGTACATTGGAGTGCAAAACCATTCTATTCCAATAGATTTTGCTATCTCGTTTATGGTTTCTATATTTGTTTTCGATATTGCAGTTTTGATTAAACGGGATCTTTCTGGATGATCTTTAACCATATTTTCATCAAATGCCTGAAATTTTACTGCATTACAACCTACTTTTTTTGCACTTTTCATCATAACCTTTGCCAAATCAAAATCACCGTCCCAGTTTACACCAATTTCTGCAACGACAAAAATCATATTTCTCATCATTTTTCTTTTGAACATATAACACTTTAGTTAAAAACTTATCTTGATTTAATATGCTTTAAGCAAATGAAATGTTATAATATTGTATAGTTCAAACATGTTTATTATCACATATATGATAAAAAGGAAAATCTTAGTTACTACTGGTACAAGAGCTGATTATGGTATACTAAGACCAGTTCTACACGCTATATGTGCAAGCAAAAAATTAGATCTATACCTGATTGTTACTGGCATGCATTTATCGAAGAAACATGGAATGACAATTAAGGAGATAAAAAAAGATGGATTTGAGATATTTGCAAAAATCGATATGATACCAAAGCAAGATACTACCTATTTTATGGCAAAAGCCTTAGGGGAAGGAATTGTCAAATTTTCTAAAATAATGCATAACCTAAAACCTGATATTAATTTGGTATTTGGAGACCGAGACGAACAGTTAGCATCTGCTATAGCTGCATATCATCTGAATATACCAAATGCGCATTTACATGGTGGTGATAAATCAGGGGGTTTGGACGAATATAACAGACATGCAATTACGAAAATTTCAAACATTCATTTTGCAGCCACAAAAAAAAGTAAAGAAAGAATTATCAAAATGGGAGAAAATCCACAATACATTTTTCTCACTGGTTCCCCCGGCATAGATGAAGTAGTTAATAACGATATCGCAAATAAAAACGAGCTCAAAAGAAAATATGGCCTGGGTTTTTCCAGAAATGAAATTTTATTAGTTCAACATCCCGTCACTACGCAAGTTGAACAAAGTGAAAAACAAATTCTTAATACATTGAAAGCTATTGTCAAGCTGAAAAGACCAACTATTACTATTGCACCTAATTCTGATGCAGGAAATAAGAAAATTTTCGAGAATTTGAAATCTTATTCAAGAAAATATGGCTTTATCAAAATGCATTCCACTATAATGAGACGTGATTATCTTGGAATGCTACAAAACTGTGGTGTACTAGTAGGTAATTCTAGTAGTGGACTAATAGAAGCAAGTTATTTTAACATTCCAGTCGTTAATATTGGCATACGACAAAAAGACCGAGAAAAAAGTCGAAATGTTTTAGACGTAGATGGTAAATCTGTAAAATCAATTTATCTGGCAATATTGAAAGCACTAAAATCAAAAAAACAAGGAAAATCTGTTAATAAATATATTTATGGAGACGGCACAGCTTCTAAAAAAATTGTAAAACATCTTGAACAAATAAATATCAATAATGAATTAATAGAGAAACAAATCTTTTATTAATAATCATACATACTTTGATTGTCATACATCTGTAACTTTTCCATTATAAATGTCTAATATTGTTTCTTTAAAAAGTTGAAATAGAAAATAATGTGATACTGCACCTAATTCTTGTGGAGATGTAGGCGGTTCATGCAGATCAAATCTTTTAACTTTGATTATGGGTCCTGTATCATAATCTTTATCCATATAATGAACTGTGACTCCCCAATGAATTTCTTTATTTTTTATTGCCTCATCAAGCTCTGTAGGTCCCTTGTATTTAGGTAACGGAGCAGGGTGGTAATTGATAAACCCCTTCTTTGGTATTGATAATAATGGCTCAGTAATTTTTCTTGGATAACAATAGGAAACTCCAAGATCAAAATGTCTGGTATGCGGATCATCTTTTACAGTGTAAATCTCGTACTCTAGATTTAATGAATCCAAAAAATTTTTTATTTTTGATATATGCCTCGTCTTAGTATAAACACGTATCAATTAGCTTCATTAATTGTAACTTTCAATTTATTCTTAAGCCTTACATCAAGCGTACACATGATTACGGGTTTAAGATCTTGATTGATCATTTTCAGTATCTTGCCTATTGGTTAATTTAGGAGTATTAACAAACTTCTCATGATTTGGTAAAGAAAAATGTTGTAGCAGGATTAGGCGAGATAGGAACCCCTATTTTGCAACTAATTTCAAAGCACGTACTAACAGTAGGATACGACATTAATCCAAAACTAGTAGACAAAAAGAAGTTTAAAAAATATGAAAAACTAGACACTCTGTTTCTACATATATGTATCCCATTTACCAAAAACTTCATCTCTAATGTAATTTCATTGTATCACGAGTTCAATCCAGAAGGAATTATTATTCATAGTACAATAAGTCCCGGTACTACAAAAAACCTACAATCTAAGATTCCAATTCCAATTATTTACAGTGCAACAAGGGGTATACATAAAAGAATGCTTTATGATCTGAAAAGATATAAAAAATTTTACGCAATCGAATCTAATGCACCAAGGAAAAACTGGGCATTATCAACATATGTAAAATTGATGAAAAAATGTGGATTAAAAACAAGAAAGATGTCTAGCCCACTTACACTTGAGCTTGCAAAAATAATAGTTGATACGTCATACTATGGTTGGCTAATTAACTATGCCCAACTTAGTAACATGATTGCGATTAAAAATAAAGTGGATTACGATGAGATGTGGTCCTTTGCAGATGAGATCCATAAATATCTTGGAAATAGACCAAAGATGTTTCCTGGATTCATTGGTAGGCATTGCGTGATTCCAAATCTTGATTTGATAAAAAACGATACACTAGACCTCATAAAAGAGATCAATTCAGATTATGCAAAGGTTCTAAAAAAACGACTAGCTCAAGGTAAGAAGTATTGAAGCAAAAAACGAAGATTCACTCTAGTCTTAGAACAGTAGAATGGAAGAATAATGCTGTTGTTATGATAGACCAAACTAAATTGCCAAACAATCTCGTATTTGTAAAATACAAGAACTATAGAGATGTAGCAAAAGCTATCAAGACACTCGTTGTGAGAGGTGCACCTGCCATTGGAGTATCAGGCGCATTCGGACTAGCATTGGCAGCATTGAAAAGTAAGGCAAAGACAAAAGAAAAACTTCTAGATGACCTAGAAAAGGCAAGGAAAGTCCTTTTTGAAACAAGACCTACTGCAATGAATTTGGGGTGGGGTCTTGAAAAAATAATGAACGTAGCAAAAGAAGGCAACGATGTTTCAGAAATTAAAAAATCTGTCATTCAAACAGCACAAAAGATGGCAAAAGAAGATGTTCAAACAAACATGAAGATGGGAAAACATGGTGCAGAATTGTTTGAGAACAATGATACCATAATGACTCACTGTAACGCAGGAGCGCTTGCTACTGTAGGATATGGAACTGCACTAGGGGTCATTCGTGCAACTAAAGAGAATGGAAAACAGATCAAAGTAATTGCAACAGAGACAAGGCCAGTAATGCAAGGCTCGCGCCTTACTGCCTTTGAGCTAAAACATGACGGTATTGATGTCAGCTTGATCCCAGATACAGCAGTAGGATATGCCATGTCAAAGGGTTTGGTGACTAAAGTAATTGTGG
>CAYJRA010000007.1:27988-34265 GCA_964372465.1 uncultured archaeon | reverse complement strand
CAAGATATCATTTGATAATGATATAAAAAATGTTGCAGAATTGCATATGAAAAAAGCAGAAGATATGATCAGAAAGCATTCGCACTGAATCTAAATTAATACTCTTTCTCTGAATAGTTGCCTCATACATGACGAGCACAGACTACCACCATATGGTCTCTCCGGTCTTTTCTCCGTTTTGCTTAGTTTCTTAAATTGACTGTGTGTAAATCTTCTGACTCCCTGCAAGGGTTTCTTGCATTTGGCGCATTTGGCAAATGAGGTTTTTTTCCTACTATGATGAATTACAATCCTGTTTCCGGGAGTCTTCACTTTTCTCTTCAGCCAACTCGTTGATCTGAATCTCGTCTCGGTCATATTATTCACCTATAATCTTGCGCATTACAATACTTAAACTTAATGTGCAGATGAAATACCACCACAGCCATGTTAAGCTGTTACCCCCAAAATAAGGTATGATGTTTGGCACTATGGCCACGATTTTATTTTCATAAGCGGTTTTCATCCATAAGATAAAAGGCAAAACGAGAAATATTGATATCAGAACCGGTTTCAAAGAAAGCGAAGAATATTCCGAAAAATATTTTGATTGCAATTGAAGAACGCGGCTGCTTAACTGTTGAACTTTTTTTGTGTCACCCGCTTTTTGCGCTTTCATCATTTCATCTCTTAATTTATTTGCCTTTTCTAGTTTCTCTTTTGCCTGTTTTCCTTTCTCCGAATTCATTGTTTTTTTATTTACTACAGTCGAAACAGCGCTTAGTCCAAATGATATGATAAATATAGTCAGTGCTGAATTCAAACTAAGTAGAGGTGACAATATAGCATTTATTGTTGATTCTAAAACCACCTACTCACCCAAAACTTTTTTGATTAAAGGATGCGCAGCTTTTGTTTCTTCTCTCTGTAATTGCTGGTACATGTTATATAAGATCGTGACAGTCAGTAATATACCAGTACCGGTGCCGAATGCTCCTAGTATATCAGCAACCGATGCCAGAAATCCAATGCTGGCGCCACCCAATACTGCAAGAGGTGGGATGTATCTATCCAAAACAGTTTTTATGATTTTTGGATTTTGTCTATAGCCAGGAATTTGCATATTGATTGATGATATCTGGTTAGCCACTTTATCAGCATCCATACCAGATGTTTTTATCCAAAATACAGAAAAGAGGATTGCTCCCGCCGTTAAAAATATAGTATAGGTGAACATTTTAATCATAAGGTTGGTCGTGAACGTACCATTTAATATGTTAAATATTATGCTTTGTTGGGGTGTTGTAATATAGTATATCAATCCGCTTATTGGCTGATTCCCTTGGTTAGCATCAGAGAAGCATCCGAGCATACCACATCTGGTCAGAGGATCGTCAGCTGTTGGCCTCGCCATTAGACTACCAACCAACTGCATATTAGCTAATAATGCAGCTGCCAAGATGACAGGAATGTTGCTTGTATAGAATAGATTTAATGACCATCTTCTTCCGAAGCCTCTCATTGATCCGTAAGATAATGGAATATCAACAGTGACAGATTGAGCAAATACAACAATTATCACGATTATTATTGTAGATAGCAACGGGACAATATCGGTTGCCATTCTACTGAATGATCCGCCGGCAGCATTTATCAATAATGCCCAAAATCTTCCTACAGGCTCCAAACCCTTTGAAGGAAGTGCACATCCACTAATACCCGATGCGACGCACGGACTGAAAACCTGTATGAAAACAGTGTTGATAACACCAGCTGCAATGAAAAGGCTTATGCCAGATCCTATTCCATATTTGCTTATTACTTCATCTAGGAGCATTACTATAACTCCACCCATTGCAAGTTGAATCATTATCACACTCATGGTGAAAAGGTCATAGCTCCTGGGTGTTATTGCTCCTGCTAGAACATAGACTATAGCTTCCAAAAAGCAGAATGTTAATGCTAAAATTTTTTGTGTTACTTCATATTTCTCTTTCTCTTTCGGTTCTTGCAGATTCCAATTAATGATTTTTGATCCAACCAGTAATTGCAGAAGAATGGATGCGGTGACGATGGGACCGATACCCAATGTCATCAGCGTCCCAAACGTAGAACCTAAAAGCATCTGCAGAGTTTGAAATTGTGCAACAGCTGCAGGAGTGACACCGTAAACATGGCCGAATAATTGTGAGGATAACATGAAGTACAACGCAAGAATGAAACCGGTCCAGGCCAACTTTCTATTCAATGAAAGTTTATATGTTGGTTTTTTGACTGTTGGTAAAAACTTTGCTAATTTAGATATTTCAAAAGCCATTTCAATCCTCTGCGATTATTTTTCCTCCCATCTCTTCCAGTTTTCTAACTGCTTGTTTTGAAAAATGTTTCCCTTGAACAATTAATTTATGCGTCACCTTACCATCTCCCAATAATTTATCATATCCAATTTCTGACAAATTAACCTTTATTGTATCACCATCTCTTTCAACTTTTTTATTTTTCATCAATTCTTCTATCTTTAGGTCGAGTTCTCTTAGGTTTATCGTCTTTAGTTTTTTTCCAACAGATCCCCCGAATCCTCTTTTGCCGTAATGATCGGGCATATATTTTATCATTGTTAGAATCTTGTGCTTGTGCAGGCCGGCATTTCCCTTCCCGCCCTTGCTACCACCGCCTCTGTGCTTCTTATGGCTACCATAACCAGGACTGCCAAATCCTCTCCTCTTCAATATTTTCTTCCTTTTTCTGACTACCATTTATACCATCTTCTTCAATAGTTCATCCATACCCTTCTCCCTGAATCCCAAATCACCTTTGGGAAAAGGCAAGCGAACAGATTTGAATCCCTTTCTGGGCGGGCTTAATCTGAAAACATGCTTATTGTCTTTCAATCCTTTTTTCTTGACTATCTCATCAACAGTCTCCCTATTGATCGGGCCGAAAGCCACGTAATCTTTAATCTTTCTCATCATGCCCAAATACTGCGGATTATCAGGAACGAAAGTACAGCTGTTCACTGTAGTTAAATTCAACATTTTCAGAGTATCTTCCTTGTCTTTGCTTATGTTTGCCGTTCCCCTTATTCTGACAATCGCATACATTTACTTCCCCATTTTATATTTATGTAAATTCGTTAAAGCATTGAATATGGCCTTGATCAAATTGTATCTCGTGCCGGCATTCCCCATTGTTTTGCCCCAGACATCTTTAATGCCAACCAGTTTTAAAATTTTTTTCGCTTCATCATCAACAGCCAATCCGACACCTTTCGGTGCTGGTAATAGTTTTATATTAACTGATCCGGATTTTCCAAATGTTTTGAAAGGAATAGAATGATTACCGCCGCATGCGCATTCCCAGGATCCGCACCCCATCTCAATTTTAATCAAATTTAATTTTGCCTTTTGGATTGCTTTTTCTACAGCCAATCTGCCTTCTCTTCCCCTGCCCTTTCCTACCCCAATAACGCCGTTTTTATTCCCAACTATTGCAAAGGCAGATGATGTATATCTTCTCCCAGATCTGTGCATCTTTGCAGAAACTCTTATTGGTGTTCTCTGATTCCCACCACCTTTGCCAGGCCTCCCGCCAATCGACGTTAATTCATTTTCCATATACGGTAAAAGAAAATCAACAATTTCAGGTTCTTTTATTTTTATCCCTTTTTCCAAAATTTCGTTTATGTCAGTTATTTTCTTTTCAAAGACCTTTTTGCCAAGTTCCGTTTTCGGTTTCCATGCCGCCAGTCGCTGTTCAACTTCCCTTTTGATAACCCTTTCAACAACTTCCACTACGACTTCCGGTTTAACTACGTCTTCCACTATTGGTATCTGTTCAGCGGCTTCGACAACCTTCTCAACAATTTCTTTGCTTTCCTCTTCAACCGGAACTTCTTTTGCAACAGCTTTTTTTCTTGGCATTTACACACCTTTGATAATATTTGATTTTGTTTTTTCAATCATTTCGGATATTTTCTGGGGGTTTGATTTTGTAAAAGCATTTTTTCTATCTTTTAATGCATTGTAATGGTCAGTAATGTGTTTGCCTTTTATCCTATCTTCCGAAGGAAATATTTCATTGTCGACAGGCATTCCCAAGCCAGAATCTAAAACTCCCTTCAAGACAGAATTTATTCTTGAGCCCTTGGAATTTTTATACAGGCCCGTGTCTGCAATAACTTCCTTTATCTTATTTTTCAAAGCCTTTTTCCCGATCAGCAAGCCAACCAGATATGCCGAGGGCACATTACCCGTCGGATATTCCCATCCCAATTTTTTTAATTCTTTTGAATAGGCTGATACGACAACTTTGTCTCCTGTTTTGTCATATTGTATGATTTGGGCAATAATACCATTATTCGTTTTCCTGACAACAAGTCTGCATTTTTTTGATTTCAGCAAACCCAATCTCTTGCGATAGTTGGTTTTGCCTTCATATCTTCTCTTGAACGGTAATTCATAAGTCGCTGTCATTTTCATATTTTAACACCATTTTGTTCTAAATAAAGTTTCAAGTGCGCCCTGCTTCTAAATGTCCCACCCTTTAATAATCTGTACGTATTTCTATACATCTGCCGATTTATTTTTTCAGATATCAGTAAATCTTTCAGCATTCTTCTTAGCGGTCTTATGGTATTGATCCATTTTCTTTTTTTGCTATATCTAGAATGTTTTTTACCCTTCATTCTTCCCGGACCAATTTTCCCCCTATCATTTTTTTCCGGGAATTTCAATTTTCCCCTCCTTGTTTTTATGTAGCCATGAGAAATCATTTTTCTGATATCCACTTTCGTAATTGCTTTTGATATTTCTTCTCTACGTTCTGGATCCATCCACACTTTAGTGATGCCAACTTTCATAAGTTGTGATGCAACCCTTTTTTGTAACGACAGTCCAGCCATAATAATCACTTGTTTAATACCTTCAAATTAAGTTCTTCTGCCTTTTTAAGAATTTCTTTTCTTTTTCTTCCGCCAACCTTTGATGATATTCTGGCAGCTTCTTTTTTGGAATCAATGGTTGATAATTGGTTGACATTTTCAACGATTTTTTCTCTTAATCCTGAGGGGTGCAAGCCGCGCAGGTTTCTGGGACCCATATATCCGACATTGGGGATATTGCCTTTGCTTTTTTTCTTCAATCTTAATTTGCTGTGAATCCCTCTTGGTTTTCTCCACTTACTTCCAACCCTTTTCAAATATTGCCCCTGCCTTAAAAATTTTGGTTTCTTTTTTGGGTTCATTATTTACACCTTTTTTAATATGCATATCATATCTTGGAAAACTCTTCTGTCCTTTTTGGTAATTTTTGTCGCTGTTTCTATGTTAGCAGCAGTTTGTGCAACTTTCTCTATATCATTGCCTGTCACAGTCAGATCCTGCCCATTTATCTCAACTTTGACCCCATCAAGAATTTTAGCAGTTCTGTCTGTTTTTTCACCTATAAAATTGCTTATAACTACTTTGTCTTCCTCA
This sequence comes from uncultured archaeon, assembly GCA_964372465.1. Lineage (GTDB taxonomy): Archaea > Aenigmatarchaeota > Aenigmatarchaeia > CG10238-14 > CG10238-14 > JAGVVZ01. The sequence continues at coordinate 28,813 of CAYJRA010000007.1, read as the reverse complement.
ACCTTTACGGTCATTGGAAAGTGCGTATAGATGGCTTTTAGCCTATAAGTATAACCAGACGAAACACCACCAATCAGGTTTTTCACATGAGAGATGATGGTTCCGACCATCGCCTTGACTTTCTTCTTATTAGATTCAGACGATACAACCAGTTTGTCATTCTCCTTGGCTATGTTTATATCATGAAAATATTTGAATTCTTTCTCGAGTCTGCCCATTTTCCCGGTAACGGCAATTTTTTTATCTTCCACTTCAAGATTAATTCCATCAGGAATAGACAGTTCTTTTTTCATTTTGATCACTTAATAAATATACCCAATGAGTCTCCCACCAATCTTTTTTTCCTTTGCTTCTTCATGCGTCATTATGCCAGAAGTAGTGCTTAGAATTAAGACGCCGAACCCCCTTGCAGGCAAGAATCTTTTTTCAAATTTTTCAAACACACCAGCCTTTACCGGGTATCTTGGCTTTATTACACCGCATCCATTGATCCTGTTTTTTAGCTCTATTTTAAATTTACCCGCTCTTCCGTCATCAATAAACTCAAAAACACCTATGTAGTCGTGCTTCTGCATGATTTTCAGGACTTCCCTGGCTAGGCTGGACACGGGAGCTATGCACTCTGTTTTACCAATTTTTTCTGCATTTTTGACTACCGAAAACATATCCGCAAGTGTGTCTTGTCTCATTTTTGTCACCTATAAACTTACATAGTTTTATTAGCAAAGTTTAATAAAGTTTTATTTTCTGGCTTTATTTAACTATTTCTAGTATTTCATCATGAATCTTACCGTTTGAGGCTAACAATTCGTATAATTCTAAATT
>CAYJRA010000007.1:0-27888 GCA_964372465.1 uncultured archaeon | reverse complement strand
AATAAAAAGTGATATTATGAGGGGGTTATTGTTGCTTAGTGGTGGAATCGACAGCCCGGTTGCTGGATATATGATGAAAAAATTGGGTGTAGATTTAATCGCAGTTCATTTTTCTATTGAACCCATAACGGATAATAACCCAGAATTGAAATGTAAAAAAATATGTGAAAAACTTGGCATTGAAAAACTGCATGTGATTAATGTTGCAAAACAATATCAGGAAATTGCAACGGAATGCATCCACAAATATTATTTCGTTCTGTCAAAAAGGCTGATGTATAAAATCGCTGAGAGAATTGCAAAAAAGGAAAGATGCAGTTTTTTAATAACTGGAGAAAACTTAGCTCAAGTGTCTAGCCAGACCTTGGACAATTTGGTTGTCATAAATAAGGCAGTAAAAATCCCGGTTTTGAGGCCTTTGCTTGGTTTTGATAAAAATGATATAATTAAAGTAGCAGAAGAAATAGGAACATTTGAAATCTCCAAAGGGCCGGAAGTTTGTGATTTGCTTGGACCGAAACATCCGTCTACCAGAGTCGATGAAAAAATTATTTTGGAAGAAGAATCAAACTTAAAACAAGATTTAAATCTTTAATTCTCTCTCTTTCTGTTTTAGATGATCTAATGGGAAATGTTTACCATCCTTGTATTGGGGTGAGAAGTGGTGTTAGTGTACCTTATTTCCAATATACTATTGTTGAAAAAAACTCACTACTTTGCATTTTTGAAGGTCTTTTGGATGGTGATTATGTGCCAGCAAGGGATGGGTTTCGTATTCTTGTACCTGGATATGTAACTGGTCGAGGCGTAAACGCCAGATATAAAACAGAAGAAATACGCATAAACTATGCTGAAATTCCAATAAGAGAATTAGGTCCGTTAGTTTTGGACCAACTTCATAAAGCTTGTCCAACAGCGGATTCTATGGTTGAGCTTATAGGATCTTTTTCCTCTGGGAAAGAATATTGTGGAGTTTTTAATGGAGGTCAGAAACCATCAATAAAACTAACAGAAGAATTTCAACAATTAGCCAGAAATTTATATGAAGGCAAAGATCTTATTCAAGTTTTATCTTGGGATTCAAAATGGGGTTCACAAGCTCATTTCAGATTCACTGATGGTAGAATTGCACCATTTTATGATTATCTCATTCCTCAATATGGAGCAAGATTATATATGAAACTTGATGATGGAACGATTATAATTGAAACAGGTAGAAATATTATTCATGATAAGGTAATAGCAGAACAAAGAATGATTTTTAAATTATCTGAAGATAAAATAGGCTCAGAAACTCAAAAACCAAGAGCTGTGTTATCTAAATCTAATTTAATTAGAGGATCAGATAGACCTACTTATTATAGACCCGATAACTTGAAATATTTTTGGGAGACGATTTTTAGTGAAACAAGAAGATTTGGTTATGATCCGTGGTCTGTATCAGATTGTATCAATGGACAATTACTTGCAGTAAAGAATTAAAGGTTGTTTTGGAATGAAATTTCCATGGGAAAAGGACTTAGTAGACACCGACACAAAAAAGCACCTTCATACAATCATGATGATATTATCAAATATTTAATGAGGAGCTCGTCATTTGTTTTGCCATCAGATTCTGTTTGTCATTTTATTTTGAGGGAAGAAGATTTTGAATATGGAAATGACCACATAAAACCAGATCTTATTTTTGTTTATGGTAGAAGAAATGTTGATGTGAGTATTGATGTACTAGCTGTTCTATTTGTTGAAGTAAAGGCATCTAGAAAATCTAGTGATTTGTATAAGGGAGACAAACAAATGAATAAGGACATTAATTATGTATCCAGACATAAAGAAATATTTATTGAACAATTAAAAATCAAAGGATTAAGGCAGGATTTGTATGAATCTATGTTAGGTATACTTATGGTTAGTGCCGCATGCGTATATGTAACTAACTATCAGACATTACAAAAATTTTATCACGATTCTCCAATAAAACCTTATTATTAAGAATATGCATCAGCCGGGATTTGAACCCGGGTCACTGGCTTGGAAGGCCAGGATCTTAGCCACTGGACCACTGATGCGTTGTTAATAGAATGAAACATTAAATTACAAAAATGTTTCTATGGCAACCCAAATCCAATTTTATTGACTAAGTCTCTCCTCTGTTTCTTCTGTTCTTCATTTTCAATATTTTCCATTGTATATCCATCAACAACTCCGATAATTGATTTTCCCAAATCAGTTTTTGCCGTTAATACTTGAAGTCTGTTTGATGTAGCAACATAGATATTGCATACGGTTGGATAATGCTTTAGGTCAGTCAATACATTTATCGGATAGACATCTTTCATGAATATTACAAAACAATGCCCGGCACCAATTTTTAATGCTGCTTCAGCTGCAAGTTTTTTCAATTCTTCATTAGTGCCATTGACTCTCACTAGTTTTGGATCTGACTCGTTCATCGCAATTGCAAATTCTCCTTTACCGGCGGTTTTTTTCAAAAGCATGTACAAGTCATCTACAGTTAAAACAGAGAAATTTCCCTGGCCTATAATCACTTCATATTTTCCCTTTTCTTCCAGAACATTTACAACTTCGATATCCATTTTCATCATATCACCTCAGGCTGTTTCAAAAGATTTTTTGAACCAAAATTTTTTATCTTCTTTTTCTTTATCCACTTTTTTATCTTCTTCTTCATTGTTGACCACTTCTTTCTCCACTTCAATAACCTCTTCCGGTTCTTCTTCAACTACTTCCTCATTCTGTATTTCTTCAGATGAAGAGATCCCAACACCTTTAATTTTTTTAGCGATCTCATCCATTTCTTTATCATTAGTTTCTATTGGTCTATTCTCTACCAATGGTATTTGATTTTCATAAACCGGATAGACTCTTATATTGAAATGAGGAACCTGTGCTTGCATAGATGCAAAGAAAATCGTGAGCGGATTCAATGCAATTTTAATCTTTTGTGCAACTACTAATGCTGATTTAAATGTTTTTACTGAAGTTTCAACATCCTGGTCTGAAAATTCAAAGTGTTTTTTCGGTATCACTAAGCACATACCCTTTGATTTCGGTGTAATATCCAATACTGCTACTGCTGTATCATCTTCATGCACGACCCTACTTTTAACTATCTTCTTTACAATTGCACAAAAAATACACTCGTTCATAATATTAATAGTAATTATATAGTTTTGAATCTTTAACAAATATTATGAAAAAGCTAATTTTAGCGTCTAGCTCTGCCAGCAGGAAAGAAATATTGGAAAGAGCGGGATACGAATTTGAGATAGTTCCCAGTGATGTAGAAGAGATAATAGATGAATACAAGTCACCAGAAGAATATGTTGAAAAGTTGGCATTAAAAAAGGCAGAGGATGTGGCAGCAAGAAATAAAGATGCCGTGGTTATGGGGGCAGATTTAATGATAATTATAGATGGCAAACTATTGGGCAAACCATTGAATGAAGAAAAGTCAAGAGAGATGTTGAAAATCTTAAGTGGAAGAGAATGTACAGCGATAGCTGGATATGCTATAACTGATTCCAAAAAGAGAGTTGTTGGCCACGCAAAAACTATTCTTAAAATAAAAAAGCTGACTGATAAGGAAATTGAATCATATATTGTAACGCAAGAGGGATTTGGCGGAGCCGGTGGATTTTTTCATTTGAAAAAATTTTCAGTCTTTGTTGAATACGTTAAAGGCAATTCATACACAGTTGCTGGCTTGCCTGTTTATGAAATTTCAAATCATTTGAAAGAATTTGGAATACAGCCAAAATGGATGAGTTAAGATTATAAATTTAGCAAAAGGAGATATTTCAATAAAAGAAAACCTTATTAAGCCTTGCATCATAAATTCTTAGAGTAAATATATGTCAGACGTGATGTTAAATGCCAGCAACAAGAAGACCAAGAAGAGGCTCATTGGCGTATGTTCCTAAGAAAAGGGCAAAAAGAATTTATCCTCACATAAACAGATGGCCCAATATTGATGCTACGAAAGTTCTGGGTTTTGCTGGTTATAAAGCAGGTATGACTCAAGTTGTTGCCGTGGATTCCAGAAAAACCTCGCCCACCAAAGGTGAGCAGATATCTATTCCTGTCACAGTTTTGGACTGTCCTCCCATAAAAGTTCTTGGCGTCAGATTTTACACATCAACCCACAATGGGAATAAAATTCTAACGGAGATATGGGATGAAAACACCAAAAAGGATAGGTTTCTCCCAAGAAAGGTAAAGCCTGCCAGCCATGTAGCTTCAAAATTTGATGAAGTAGATAAGAATCTTGATAAGATTTCAGATGTTGTAATTTTAGTGAGAACGCAGCCCAACGCATCAGGATTGGGCAAAAAAACACCAGAAATATTTGAGCTGGCTGTCGGCGGTTCAACCAAGGATAAAATCAATTATGCCAGAGGGCTTTTGGGAAGAGAGGTCAAAATAAATGAAATATTCAAAGACGGTGAATATATTGATGTTTCTGCTGTCACAAGAGGATTTGGCACACAGGGAGTTGTCAAAAGGTGGGGTGTTAAAATTCAAATCAGGAAGGCGGCAAAGAGAAGAAGACACATAGGTACTTTGGGACCGCAGACTCCGAGGAGAGTAAGATGGACGATTCCACAGGCAGGACAGTTCGGCTTCTTCAGAAGAACAGAATTTAACAAACGTGTTGTCAAGATAGGCGATAAGTCTGAAGAGATAAATCCTTCTTCCGGTTTTACAAATTATGGCATTGTTCGAAGCAATTACATCCTACTTGAAGGCTCCATTCCAGGCCCTAGAAAGAGGCTGATATTAATGAGACATGCATTAAGACCTCCCAAAACGTCGTTTTTATTATTCGAGGTCAAAGAAATTAAGAAGTGATGATATGAAGATTAATGTTTATAGCAAAGACGGGAGAGCGAAGAGCAAGATCGATCTTCCCAGCGTATTTGATTCTCCATTCAGGCCAGACCTGATTAAAAGATCAGTGCTGACATTACAGAGCTCCAAGAGACAGCCTTACGGCACAGATATTATGGCCGGCATGAGGACATCTGCTCACTATCACGCCAAAAGGCATTATAGATATTCTATGATGAATAAGAATATGGCCAGGATGCCGCGTGTGCATAATACATCCCCCCACATGTCTTTCAAAGCAAAAGAAGTCCCCCAGACAGTCAAAGGTAGAAGAGCACACCCGCCAAGAACCGAGAAAATATGGGAATTGACAATAAACAGGAAGGAAGATGTGTTAGCATTAAAGTCTGCAATAGCTGCTACGGCTAACAAGAATCTAGTACAAGAAAGAGGGCACAAAGTCAATGGTTTAAGTGAATTACCTTTAATTCTAGAAGATGATGTTCAAGAGATAAAGAGAACGAAGGATTTCGAGAAGCTTCTATTATCGTTGGGTTTGAAAGATGAGCTGGAAAGATGCAAAATTAAGAAGGAAAGATCCGGCATAGGGAAGTTGAGGGGAAGAAGATATAAGAAAAAAATTGGACCGCTGATGGTGATATCTGATGATAAAGGGATAAGCAAAGCTGCTGTCAATCTACCGGGCGTTAATGTAGTAAATGTAAGCGATCTTAATACAGAGATATTGGCACCGGGTGCAAGTGCTGGCAGGCTTACCTTATGGTCAAAATCCGCAGTAGAGAAACTAAAGGTGTTTTAATGAGTGTATATGATGTGCTAAAATATCCGCATATGACAGAGAAGAATGTTGCCCTAGTCGAGAAAGAGAATAAGATTGTCTTTGTTGTAGACAGGAACGTTAAAAAAGAAGAGATAAAAAAGGCGTTTGAAGAGTTATTTAAGGTCAAGGTAGAGAAAATTAATACTTCAATAACAAGAGAAGGGAGAAAGAAGGCGTTCGTCAAGTTGAAAAAGGAATATCAGGCGGCAGACGTTGCGGTTAAATTGGGAATGATTTAGGTGTCTTAAATGGGTAAAAGAATTATTCAGAGAGCAAGAGGGAAAGGCGGGCCGAGATACAGAGCTCCTTCTCATAGATATGCTGGCAAGGCTGAATATTATTTATCCAAAAACATTTCATCGGGTTTGATAGTTGATATTATTCATGATCAAGGGAGAAACACCCCTCTAGCTGTTGTTAAATTTTCCGATGGCGTTCAAAAGTTGCACATAGCCCCAGAAGGTGTGAAAGTAGGCGACACGATGAAATACTGGTCGGGGCTTGATCTTGGCAGTGTGTTGCCTCTCGGTCAAATCCCTGATGGTATGACTGTTTTTGGCATTGAAACACACCCAGGTTCCGGTCCCAAGTTCTGCAGAAGTTCTGGAAGTTGCGCTACTATAATGGGTAAGATGAAAGACAGGGTAAGGATATCCTTCCCCTCAGGTAAGATCAGGGAGATGAATGAGAACTGCTTAGCTACAGTAGGCATCCCAGCAGGCTCTGGAAGAAAGAACAAGCCGTGGGTTAAAGCAGGCACGAAGTACATCGCTTTGAGAAAGCGGGGCAAGCTATATCCAAGAGTTAGTGGCGTTGCTATGAGTCCTGTGGACCATCCTTTCGGTGGTAAAACAAAGCCCGGCATTCCTAAGAGCGTTTCAAGACATGCGCCTCCAGGAAGAAAAGTTGGTTCTTTGTCTCCAAGAAGAATGGGTAAGAGAAAGAAGTAATTCTAAATAGAGTTAGTTGCAAATAAAGATTAAAGCATTAATGTCAATACTCCTTCCAATAGTTGTCTAAGTCGTATTAAGTGATCAAATGAATTACAGATTATTGATTGCTGGAGTACTCATATTCTGTGTTAGTTGTGTGGGTGGCACTACAGTCAAATCCCCCAATCAGGAGAATAGAAACGTACAAATTAATCAAGTTGAATCTGCTTCCAGAAGCTTTAAAGATAGGTTTCAAAGATATATCCGATTCTATGAGGCATGCACGAATAGGAAAATAATCGGGGAATTAGGTTTTATTATTACCCCCGACACAGATTTGGGTGCTAGTTATATTTCTGGAAGAGGAAGTTATTCTGATAGAAGAAACAATGGAACAATTAGATACACATACGGTTCTATCCATGTAAATTCTTCCTCAAAGGCATCTTTATCCCTAGAATTAGCTTTTACTACACACGAAGCGGAGCACCATGACGAATGGGTGGGTGAGAAGTATTATTTGGGGCAACGTTTTTCTCCAAATCAAAAGATGGGTATGGAAGGAAGAGCTGTTTTTGTAGAAATAAAATGCATGGAGCAAGGGAATGAGGAAGATAGAGAATATGCCAGAAGAAGACATACAGCATTGATGGAAAGTTATGAAAAATATGTTAAGCCAGCTGTTGAAAAATGTAAAAATTCATTTTTTGGCATGTTCTGTCATTTAGGATCTATAGCGAATAAATTTCCTTATAATCATGCTGATTTCTTTGGAATTGATGAATATGATGCTGCGCACATCTTGGGTTACGTTGCTATAAGAAATTATGTTGAAAGATCAAGAACTGACTGGAGAAAAGCCATAGAAAGCAGTAGAAGAATAGAATTAAACCCGCTCAGGTGATACGAAAATCATATGCAACCCCGAACTAATTATTTAAATATTCTCGTTCAGTATAATTAGGAAGATATTATGGCAAAGGCATTCAGTTTCAGAGGCAAATCTTTCGAAGAATTGAAAGAGCTTAGCTTAGAACAGTTCGCTAGATTGATAACAACCCGAGAAAGAAGGGCATTGTTAAAAAGAGGATTAACCGAGAGGCAAAAGAAACTCTTGGAAAATATAAAAAAACAACCCGAAAAGTTTCATAAAACACATGAAAGAGATTTGGTTATTATCCCCCAACTAGTTAATGTTAAGCTCGGTGTTCATAACGGCAAAACTTATGTTCCTGTGACTGTTACACAAGAGATGCTTGGCCACAGATTGGGCGAATTTGCACTTACTAGAGGAAGAGTGAGACATTCCGCTCCTGGAGTTGGAGCTACCAGAGCATCAAAGCATATCCCGTTAAAATAATCTTTAGATTTTCTCAATTAATTCAACCTTTAATAACCTAGCGCCACATGTTTATAAAAGTGGAAATTATGGTGAGAAGATGCATTGGACAAACTTTAAATAATCCTAATTCTATTTAGTGGTTTCATGGGAAAAACAGCAATTTCAAAAAATCCGAACGCGCGAACATCCTTGAAGGATTCTATTTACGTGTTCAACCAAATCAGAAACAAGCCTGCATTAAAAGCAAAAGCACTTTTGAATGATTTGATTGAAGAGAAGAAGAACTTATCAGGAAGATACTATAAAACTTCTTGCAGAGAAATATTGACACTGCTGGAAGATGCCGAGGCCAATGCAGAGTCTTTGGGATTGAACACAGACAAGTTATTTATTAAGAACGCTGTTGCGCATAAAACATTTACATTCATGCTTCCTAAGAGTAGATGGTCCCACAGAGGAAAAAGAGCAAAACTCTGCAAATTGGAAATGATTTTAGAGGAGAGATGATGGCCGTAGAAAGATATTTTGTAAAAGAAGGAATGAAGGAATCGCAGATAGAAGAATTTCTGAAAAATAAATTTGACCGTGCTGGTTATAGCCATATCGATATCCAAAGAACTCCTCTGGGAACGAGAATTACTGTCTATGCAGAGAAGCCGGGATTGGTTATCGGCAAATCCGGAAGGAAAATCAATGATATCACGGATGAGATAAAAGAGAAATTCGAGCTGGAAAACCCAATGCTTGATGTGAGAGAAGTAGAGAACCCGTTCTTGGACGCCCAAATCATCGCTAGCAAAATTGCAAAAAGCATTGAGAGAGGCGGATTTTATAAGAAGATTGTTAATTTCTTTTTGGAGAAAATCATGGAGGCTGGAGCTGTGGGCGTTGAGATAAGGGCTGCCGGCAAATTGGGAGGAGAGAGGGGAAGATTTCAGACATTCAAGAGCGGCTACATAAAACATTCTGGGTATTATGCTGATAATTTGATTGATAAGGGCTATTCTTTCGGGACAGTTAAATTAGGCACAGTGGGTATTCAAGTTAAAATCCTGAGAGAAATACCAGAAGATTTATCATCTAAAAAAATTGCCGAAAGGGTGAAACTAATTGAAGATAAAAGAAATGAGAAAAATGAATGAATCCGATTTGGATAAAAAATTGGCAGATTTGCGTTTAGAACTGATGAAGGAGAAAGGCAATGTAGAGATGGGTGGAAACGTTAAAAATCCTGGCAAAATCAAAACCTTAAGAAGAGATGTGGCGAGAGCCCTGACATTTAAGAAAGAAAGAGAAAAGAATAGATGAGAGTAGATAAGTGTTTTTATATGTGTTCTGTCAATCTTTTAATAGATTCTATTTATAGGATCTTTGATATGGTGAAATAAAAGAAAATGGCTGATATAGGAAATTGTCCAACATGCGGGTTGCCGTTAGATATATGCACTTGTAAGATTATCGACAGATCTGCGACAAAAATAAAAATTTACATGACAACAAGAAAGTTTACCAAGCCCGTCACAATCATTGAAGGGATTGATGAAAAATCCGGGAAATCCGTTGCTTCCAATTTGAAAAGAAAACTTGCTTGTGGTGGATCTTACAAAGATGGCCACATAGAGTTGCAAGGCAATCATATCGATAGAGTAAAGCAGTTGCTTGTCAGTTTAGGGTTTGATAAAGAACTGATAGAAGCTAGCTGAATTTGATAAATAGCCAGCCGTTAATGCTATCGATATTTGATAATTTTGATGAACAGAAATTTTATCTAGGTAAATGTGCAATAATTAACTAATGAAAAAATTGAACAAAAAGAAAATTTTTGCCTTATTGTTGTTTTTTCTTGGTGCTATAGTTTTATTCACCATAATTAAACTTCCATTCACATCCTCTAAAGAATATTCAATGCGTATTGACATTCAATATCCAGACTCTTCTATCCGAACATTGACATGCTCCAGTAAATTACCAAATTTTAGCTGCTCTATTCCATTTACCTGTGAAACCGCTTTGATTAGAGGCAAATACTTTGCAAGAACAACTACCTATTTTTCTGGTTCCGAGATAAGCAATAGCGGATCGTGGGTAGAGATTTTAAATTGCAAGAACGACTAATCCACGTAGCCATATTTTCCTATCAGCGGCACATAAATGACTTCATGGAGTTTCTTTTTAGTCATCTTTCCCGATTTATCTTTCCCGACCAAAATCAATTTTTGCGAAGGATATCTTGGCCCGACAGGAATGATTAATTTTCCTGGTTTAGCCAACTGTTCCAGTAATGGCCGGGGTATTTTATTACATGAGGCAGTAACACAGATCTTATCATAAGCGGCATATCTCACGCATCCTTCGGTGCCGTCAGAATTTATTGCAACCACATCTTTATATCCAGATTTAAGCAAGTTTCTTTTTCCAAAGGCATAGGTTCTCTTATCCCTTTCTATTGTGACGACCAATCCTTTTGCACCCACAAGTTCCCTTGCTATCGCAGATCCATAGCCAGAACCCATTCCAATCTCCAAAAGCTTATCTCCTTCTTTTAATTCAAGCGGCTCATAAAATATGGGATATGTGTGCAGCGCAGATATCGTCTGCAATCCTATGTAAGGAGGAATGGGGAATGGCTCGTCAACATATGCATATTTTCTATATCTGACAGGCATGAACAGTTCTCTTCTTACTTTTTTCATGGCCTTTATTATTCTATCTGATTTTAGGAATCCCTGATTAATTAGTTGATTGATTATCATCAGCCGCTGAACTTTAAAATGATCTCCCATAATAGTAATGATTGTAAATGGAAAGGATTAATTTTTACTCAATCAATTTCTATTAATGCCGATAACACCACAAAATTTAGTCAGACATGAGCTTGTCGGATTGCCAATAGCAATAGCTGAATCTACAAATCCCGACCAAAAAGGATTAAAAGGTGTAGTGGTAGATGAAAGTTATAATACATTGACAATAGAATCAAAAAAAACAGAAAAGGTTATACTTAAGAAAACATCAATATTTATATTCACACTTCCTGATGGGAAGAGAGTTCAGGTAGACGGTAAGATTTTAACAGGAAGGCCTGAAGACAGGATAAAGAAAAAATTGCCAAAATGGTGAAATAATGGAAGATATGATTAAAGAAATACAGATCGAAATGCTGAAAAACAAAAAGTTTAGGGATGAGTTGCGATTGGCTTTATACAACGATTACGCAAATTTAGACAAAAAGAATATATCTTTGAAAGACATAAAGAAAAGAACGCAAGACATATTGAGAATGTTGGCTGAGATAGAATTGGATACAATGATGAATGAGGAAAATCATATAGCGGAAGATTTTGAAATAGAGAATTAAGTGATCGTATGGTTAAAGCAAAGGCAAAAGACATTGGTTATGATGTAAAACTACCTGAGAAAACATGCAGTGATATCAACTGTCCTTTCCATGGGAAGCTCCCAATAAGAGGCAAAATATTGGAAGGCATAATAGTTTCTGAAAAAATGCATAGCACGGCTATCGTGAAAAGAGATCATCTTCATTATCTTCCTAAATTCGAGAGATACGAGAAGAGGAAGAGCAGGATAGCAGCTCATTTGCCGGTGTGCATTGACGCTAAGAAAGGAAATAAAGTGAGAATGGCTGAATGCAGACCATTATCCAAGACGAAGCATTTCGTCATCATCGAGAAAATGAACTAATAAAAATCTTTTTAATAATATCATTCTTAAAATAATGAGTGGACTAAATGAAAGGATTGAAATCAAAAATTTCAAAGTGCATTCCAGTAGGCACCATCTTAGAGTGTGCGGATAACACTGGCGCCAAGACGCTCAGATTAATTTCAGTTATCGGTTACGGTGGCGCTAAAAGAAGATACCCTTCTGCCGGTTTAGGGGATATGGTTGTCTGTTCTGTGAGGGCCGGGAATGTCAAGATGAGAAAACAGGTTGTCCGAGCAGTCATAGTCAGACAGAAGAAGGAATTCAGAAGGGCTGACGGATTAAGAGTGAGCTTTGAAGATAATGCCGCGGCTATTGTGAATGAGAAAGGCGAACCACAAGGAACTCAGATAAAGGGGCCTGTAGCCAGAGAAGTGGTGGAAAGGTTTACTGTTATCGGCAAAGTCGCTAGTTTCGTAATCTAAACCTATACAAACCATTTCTTTTTATTGAATTCTTCCATTGATTCTATCTTTACAGCTTCCTTTAGGCAATTGCAGGTAATCATATTATGAATGTTCATCCCTCTGTAAAATCCACAGTGCTCGCTTTTTGTTATCTGACCACAGTACGCACAACGTACTGATATACTAGACATAATATCATCTCCTAAGATTGGTGCCTGCGCAGAATTTTACATGCTGGCGATACAGCCTTTTTGCTTTCCTCATTTGGCATCTTGAGCATACGTGCTTCATTTTATTCACTTTTATTTTACAACAGAAAACGATGATTTCAAATCTTGATATTGGAAATTAAGGTTATCCGCATTAACCAATTGTGATAATGAGATTAAATAAGCGAGATTGGCAGCATTTAGGAATTTAGTGACCGAAACTTTCAAATGTTCTTCTCAGCCATTCCTTTGTTTGGTTTGGGAAACTATCAGACAGTATTTTTTCGGTTAATTTCCCTCTTTCCATTACCTTGCCATCAATTTCAATCAATGTTGCAATACCCCTCTCTCTTACTACAAAAGGCCCCTTCAGATTCATACTTTTTGCTTTGTCCAAAGCCATTTTGGAATCATGGCATATAACTTGGACTGTAGAATTTGAATTCTGAACGAAGTAAGATTTCCATTGCATCAATATACTATGTGAACTCGATTATATAACGGAATGCTTTTTAATTAGTAAACGGCATTCTGGTTTTTAGGAGGGTTAAAGTGGACAAAACAACTATAAATTCAAAATATAGAAAATTTTAATGGACAAAACCTTTTAAATACTTTCTTTTAATAATTTAGAGAAGTATAAGGTGAATATATGAAGAGATGGTCGAAACATTGGAAAACATCTATACAACCAAGGAAGCAAAGAAAATACTTTAGGAACGCGCCTTTAGGAGTGAAGCATAAGCTGGTCTCATCTCACTTATCCAAAGAATTGAGAGAAAAATACAAGAAAAGATCACTGCCAGTGAGAAAGGGAGACGAAGTGATAGTTACGAGAGGCAAATATAAGAACAAATCAGGCAAAGTCAGCAGAGTAAATCTAAAAGCTTTAAAGGTATTCATAGAAGGATTGACCAGAAAGAAAGTCGCAGGGACTGAGATACCAGTTTTCGTACATCCAAGCAATTTAAAGATTACAAACCTAGATATTAATGATAAAGAAAGAGTGAAAACTCTCAATAGAGTCGTAAGAAAGTGATTTTATGGGAAAGCATTTGAAGCCACTGTCAGCGCCAAAATTCTGGGGAATAGCTAGAAAATCTAGACCGTGGGTAGTTAAGCCAAATCCCGGTCCTCACAAGAAGAATGAATCATTCCCATTAGTAGTTGCACTAAGGGATGTTTTAAAATTGGTTGATACAAGAGCTGATGGGGATAAGATGATTAGCTCCAGGGAGGTGTTGGTTGATGGTAAATACAGAAGAAGCTACAAATACCCGATCGGGTTTATGGATGTTTTGCAGATTCCGAAAATGAACAAGACCTACAGAGTGGTTTCTTCCAAACATGGATTGAAATTAGTCGAAATTTCTGGAAAAGAGTCAAATTTGAAATTGAGTAGAATCCAAAACAAAACATTGGTGAAAAAAGGAAGATTGCAATTGAATTTGCATGACGGAAGAAATATTCTGGTTGAACTTAAAGGCAAAAAAGACAGTTATTCTTCGGGCGATTCTGTTCTGATAGAATTGCCAAGCCAAAAAATAGTAGAGCACATAAAACTGGAAAACAACAACTTAGGTCTAATTATCGGCGGTCAGAATCAGGGTGAGTTAGTCAAAGTTAAAGGTCTGGTTAAAACAAGAAGCAGGGAGCCAAATAAAGTTAATTGTGATTTAAGAGGGAGAGAGTTTGCATCGGTTAAAGATTATGTTTTCATGGTCGGTAGCAACAAGCCAGCGATCACTGTCAGTGTGTGATTAAAATGAATGTCATGAGAAAAATAAAGATAGAGAAACTGACGCTGAATATAGGATGTGCGGCAGACAAGGAAAAAATGCAGAGAGCTGAGAAGCTGCTATTGAAAATATCCGACCAAAAACCAATGGTTACATTATCACATAAAAGATCAACTTTTGGTATCACAAAAAGAAAACCAATGGGATACAAAGTAACAATGAGAGGAAAGAAAGCCGAGGAATTTCTTACAGATGTTTTGGATGCTATCGATAAAAAAGTTAAGCTAAATCAAATAAATGGCGGCAACTTTTCAATCGGCGTAAAGGAGTATATTGATTTGCAGAAAATCCAATATGATCCAGAAATAGGAATAATTGGCTTTGATGTTGCTGTGACTTTAGAAAGACCCGGCTACAGAGTGAAAAGAAAAAAAATCGGAAACTCTGAAATAGGCAAATCGCATATAATCAATAAAGAAGAGACATTGGACTGGCTAAAGAATTTGGGGGTGTCTGTAGTTGAGTGATGATATCTGGGTCAGGGACATGACAACAAAACTTTCCGGCATTATTTTTAGAAAGGCATTAATGGTTGATGACTGGAGCAAGGTATATGAAAACATGGTTAAAGAAATGTCTATCAGCCAGTTTGAAGATGAAATGAGCGTTCTGAAAATTTTCGGGAATTTCGGTGGTTGAAAAATGCCAAAAAAATTCGGGAGAGGAACAAGGCAATGCAGGAACTGCGGCAATCACAGAGCCGTTATCCGCAAGTATGGTCTTTTTTATTGCAGAAGATGCATCAGAGAAATTGCGCAAAAATTAGGATTCAAGAAATACAGCTAGTTTCATTGTTTCTTTAATAGAAAAATTCTATATATCTTAGAGAAGGAATTCAATAATTATAAGTTTGAGTTTTCATAAATTCTGTTTATGATTGAATTCATTTTGATATTGGTTGCACTCGCCGGTTCTTTGTTGTCCGGAGTGATTGATCTCAAAACCACAGAGATACCAGATCAGATACCATATGCAATGATGGTCCTTGGAATCATAGGCAATGCTGTAATTTCTGTATTAGCAGGAAGCTATTGGCCTTTGCTGTCGTCGTTTTTTGTCGGCCTAATATTTCTAGGCATAGGATTTTTGTTTTATTATTTTGGCCAGTGGGGTGGCGGAGATGCTAAGTTGCTTTCTGGAATAGGATTCCTTTTGCCGCAACTACCAATACAGTATTCCGCGAAATTACTGTTTCCCTTTCCCCTGACATTTTTTTTCAATTTATTTTTAGTAGGCGCTGTGTATATGATCGTGTATGCATTAGTGCTGTCATTCATGAATAAAAAAATTTGGTCCGTATTTTTTTATGACATAAAAGCAAATGCAAAGATGCTATTAGTGCTGAACGTCATAATTACAACAGGCCTTTTATTATTCGGTTCAATAGTCTTAAGAAATTTTATTATAATGTCTTTCGTCCAAATGATTAGATTCGAAATTACTATAGTTTTGGCAATATTTGGAATGTTTTTGATATGGAGATTCACAAAAACAGTGGAGGATGTCGGCTTCAAAAAGAGAATTTCGACATCTGAGTTGAGAGAAGGCGATGTTTTGCTGGATTCCAAAGTATGGGAAGGCCTGACATTGGAACAGATAAAAAAAGTCAAAGCATCAAAGAAAAAACACGTGTGGATTAAAGAAGGCGTGCGTTTCGGATTGGCATTTCCTCTAGCATTATTGTTCACTCTTTTTATTGGTGATGGGATTATGTTGCTTTTGAGTTTAGTATAATTAGTATTTCCGCTTTATCAAACACGTTAAACATATAAACAAGAAATCCCCTATTTGGTTTATGGGTTCACCTGAAGACGTACCTGGTAGTTTAAGAAGAAGAACAATGGTTAGTGGCGTCAAAGACATAGTTGATTTTGCTTATGATCTATCTACAAAAATTCCCGTAGCAGGTTATTTTATCAACTTGCTTAGAGGTCCTTATGAGGGTATTTCTGATGCAGGTCTTTATCTTTACCAAATGTTGGATTCTCCTTATGCTTTTTGGGGCCCTGATAGTGATATGGGTGAATGGTTAAAAGAAGGTTTGGTTTATGGTGCTGCATATCTAGGTAAGAAGACACCACTTCGCAATTTGCCAGCATCCACTCTTGCTTCTTTACTTACTGAAAAAATGTATAGGGACAGAAAGGAAGAATTGCTAAGAAAGAAAAGGGAAAAGGAACTCGAATCTAGGTAGTTTTTTTCTTGTCTGTATATTTTGTTATGTCATTTACAGAAATACAACTGACTAATTTGCCATCGTTATCTATAACAGGCAAACATCTAAAGCCCATATTCATCATGTAACCGAGTACTTTTTTTGCGTCTCTATCTTTTTTTGTAGTCATAACAGGTGAATTCATAACATCTTCAGCATTTATTTTACCGAGTGGTTTTTTTTCATTCATTAACTTGAGAACAATATCCTTGTAGCTTATTATGCCAACGGGTTTTTTATCATCAACTACGAGAATAAAGTTCACTCTTTGGGGATTTTTCCCAGTTTTGACTTTTTTAACTTTTTCCAATATGTCTAATATATTGTCCTCTTTTTCACAAAGAACAAATTCGTCTGATTTAGGAATTTCGCCTACCTGCATGTAATTAATATTATTTTCCCAATATAAATATATATTCTAATATTGCTTTTGAGTTTGGTTTGAATTATTTCTAGAAATATTTTTAAAGTATAAACAACAATTAATCATATATGCTAGTTGATAATATACCAAAATGTGATGAATACATAGTTTGCGACAAAAAAGATAGGATTGTTGATGTATTAAAAGAAGTTAAAAGGAAAGGATCGGCAAAAAAAAAGATAAATTATGTGATTCCCTTAGAAAACAAAAAACCTATAGGGATAATAAGTTTCAGGGATGTTGCATTAAAACTCATGAATGAGAAGAGGCCTTTAGGCGAAATTAGAGCAGAAGACGTTATGTCTACACCCATTGTTACTGTTAATAAAGACAGGGATGCAGAAGATACACTGAAATTAATGGTAAAAATGGGATTTAGATCACTGCCAGTTGTCGATCAGAAAGGAGAATTGAGAGGTTGTGTATCATTAAGTGATCTGTCGCAAAACTTAGTAAAATCAAAAAAGAAAGGTAAAAAATAACCCCCAAATCACTTTTTATCTTTTCTTGATATTTTTGAAGAGTGTTTAGTTTATGCTGGTGCCAATGCTGGTTGTGTTGCGGCCATATGATTTTCTTCCAGTCTTCTTTTCTTCTCTTTAAGTGCTCTTTGTTCCATATAATTTCGATAATCCCCCTCTAGCATTCTGGCGGCTACTGAATAACTTGGCAAAAAACCAGCACCCGGTATAAGTTCAGCCAAACCAGCTAAACCATATACAACACCTTCTTTTATAAACCTTAGAATATTCGCGTCTCCACGCCAAGGTGCATATGGAGATTCTAACATGCTATAGGCATATAAAATAGCATTGCTTGCCTGATCCCCCAAATAATTGATTGCCGAACCCACAACAGGGATTCCATGTAGTGCTTCAGTTGCAAAATCAAAAATTTCTCTAGTATCGGCTGCCTTAACCCTTCTTCTTACAGAATCCATTCCTGTCATGTTAATAAATACAAGATTTAAGAATATAAAATTATTCTTTATTAAATTCTACGTTAAACTCAATCAGTACATAATAAAATCTCTGAGAATCAATGCGCTTATTCTGTTAAGTTCATCTGCGAGATCCACTATGTTTGTTAAATGTTCGCTTGGTTCTATGCCTTCATCTATATCCATCTTCAACTCGAATCTTTTGAGATAAAGATCGATGGCCCTTTCAATATTTCTTTCCCTGACCGCGATTTTTATTGACTTAAAATAATTATACCACCTTTTCAAATAGTTTTCCAGCATTTTGTTTAATTTCGCATTTTTCCCGAAGACTTTGTAATGGAATTTCTTCATACCCCTTGTCATTTCTGTATTCAAAAGATAGCTGATACCAACTAGAATTGTTCCAATCATGTCTAGGTTCCTTATAACTCTTGAAAGAACTAAAATTTGGTTGGTCGTTTTTCTTAATTTTCCCAAATATAGAGAATCTTTCAATGCCATATTGCAACATCTATAGGCTAGATTGTGATTCCTAACTATTATTGAATCCCTGTTAAGCGTCTTGTCCCCCGGGCTCGTATCTTCTTCAATATGTGATATTATGTCTTTTGTCATTATCATTATGAATGAAAACATCTGGTTCACTATCTTGTCCAGGTCCACATCCTCGGGTTTTAATAGGTCTGTTATTACTATCTGATCCTTATTTTGTTCTGTAACTTCCAGACCAACTACTCTTTTATGCATCATGACAAGAAAGTCCATCTGCCTGTCAGTAATACTGCCATTCAAAATGATTTTTTTACACCCAATGAAGTAAGCTCTTAGAATTTTATAATATATCTTGTCTGCTGTTGTATCTTTATTTATTGTGATTACCGCCTGACCTTCTAGTTTTTTCATGTCTCCTGGGATCACCTTTAAAATGCCGTCTTCCGTTTCCTCCATACTCAATTCTCTTTTTTTCTCTATTTCAAATCTTCTGGACCAAGCTAACGGCAAAGAGATGACATAGGTCGATCCGAACTTTATTGCCTTTCTTTTTATATAAATTCACCTTTATTATATAATATATATTAGATATATATAAGTATACATGCTCACTTAATAGTAGTATAATATGGGAGATAACGAGATGGTTGAAAGATGAATAGTACAAGTTTGGCAGTAGTTAAAAAGAAAGGTGTTAATTTAGCATACGGCTTATCGGGCGTAGCTTCAAATGTTTACAGAGGATATTACCAGAGTTTGGGAAAATTGATTGGCGTTAAACCTGAAGAGATGGATAGATATCTGGGTTATATTGAAGCCAATCCGTCTTTAAAATACTTAGCTCCCATTTTAGATGTTGCCGATTTAATTCCTGTAGTATCACAAGCTAGTATGATTGCAGATGGAGCTTATTTAAAAGCTCTTACAGATTATGCAAGAAGAGAAATCCCAGATTATAAGCCAGATATTCTTCAAGCAGCTGTAACAGAGGTCGTTGGTGCTTTAGTACCTTGTCTGCCAATAGAATGGATACCAACAGTTTCAGTGGCTTATGCAAAGGCATGTAGAGATATGTCAAGGCACAAGCCAACAGAGATGCAAGGTGAATATAAAGTTCAATAGGTGTCCAATGATGTCCCCAAAAAACAGCCAATTAAGGCTTAAAACAGACAAGAAACCTATTTTGTCGTTTATATGTAATGAATTATATAATAGTTTAAGAATAATAAATTACTACTATTAAATGGTAAAAAGTGAAAAGTATGAAACCAAGAACACAAGCAAGTTTCAGTCATTCACCATACGAAACACCTTTAGAGAGAGTTGTGGAAACTGGTCGCCATGGTACCGGTGTTGTTTGGTCTTATGTTGCGGGTGCTGCAGGTCAAGCTGGTATACTTGGGATACTTGTCGGGGGAGGAAAAGGTTATTTAGAAAAACTATATGATGCTATAACAGCTGCGCCGAAATTCATATATAATCTTCCTAACACTATTAGAGATCTTGAAAGATTATATCGTGCAAATCTTGGAATAAGTGATATATCGCAAGGAACAGATGTTGTAGGCAAGAGTTTATCAACTGCTGGGAATCATCTTCAAAATTTAAGATTAAGAGAAGCATATGATACAGCTACTTCATCTCAAGTAAACCAAAGCATAGATCAAATAACCCGCGGTGGTGAACAATTATATGGACTGGCTCAAGAAGTTGATGTTAACTCTATTTTAAATTCTTTAGGTAATTTAGCTGAAAATATATATCAAAGACCAGTAGAAACAGTAAGTGCAGCTCTGACGGTAATGGTCGCAAGTTATGTTTTAAGTAAAGGTATAAAGTTCTGGTCTCAGAGAGGTCAGGGATCTTTTATAGAAAAAGCTAAAAGAAATTTAGGTAGAAAAGTCTTTTATGGTTATTTCAGTAATGATCCATATCGCATGGAGCTCAATTATAGAGAAATATTACGTGCGGCTGCTGGGTATGTAAGTTCAAAGGCAATTGGCTTAGCGGGGATAGTAAACGCATTTACTGTTTTCATTAGGGATGGCAGGGGTTATTTGTCTAAATTAGGTGATGGCTTAACAGGCGTGCCATACATTTTTGATGAATTTAGGAATTTTACAGATCCAAAGTTTGTCGAAAGTGCAACAAGAGATTTAAAAACTCTAAGTACAGCTACGTCAAACATACAAACAGGCGTAACCGCTGTACAAAGTGGCATATCAAGCATGCAAACAGGCGCTAATACAATACAAAGTAGTCTTGGCGGTACTTTAGAACAATTGTTTAAGGGCCAGGTTGATAGAGCTCTACAGGAATTACAAAAGAGTGGAAGGGGATTGGAACAACTACAAGCAGGATTGAAACCAATACAAACAGGAATTGAACAAGTGATGACTAGTGCTCAAGAAATACATAGAGTGGCTTCAAATGTTGAATATAATCCTGTTTGGGAAGCTGTTACTAACATGTCTGCAAATGTAACACAATATCCAGTAGAAACAGGTGCTGCTGTTGTGACAATACTTGGGTCAAATTATGTATTAACTAATTTAATAGGTTTCTTGGCTGAGCGTGGCCAAGGGTCTTATCTAGATCAAATACTAAGAAGATTGGCACGTAATACTATATTTAGAGGATATTTCGACAATCATCCGGAAAAAATAGTCTAAAAGTGATTATATGTACGCGTTAACTGACAACATAAGGTATGCATTGGGAAACAGACAGCTAATGAAAGGCGTGGAAACGGTAGGAAAAGCCTTAGCAGGACTTTCTACGTTTGCTAATATGTATATGAATATTCAAGGCAAATATCAAGCTCTTTATAGAGGCAAATTTGCTCAAGATTTACAGGATTCGGCAGAAAAGATTGCAAGAATGTATAATGATGCAGCTGCAAAAAGAGCAGCTGAAAGTACATTGAAAAAAGGTGGTGATGTTATACAAGATATACAAAGAGGCGCTCAAACTCTAGGTGATAGTATTCAAGGACTTCTTTGTCAACTTAGCAATTCGTGTCCAAAGATAACTCCTACACCGACGCCAACTCCAACTCCCACAGCAACACCAGTTGTTGCTCCAACTTTTGGGGCGCAGGAATTAAGTGCACTTCAAAAAATGGCATATGAAATGTTAGATAGTGCTAATAAATATGCAAGTTCACAAATCTCGCATTACACAGCCAATGCATTAGCTTTACCGGTCATTGGTTTTGGTGTCTTTGAAGGTTTCAGATTTCTAACTGAAAAATTAGATGGATATTATAGAACACCCGGATTAGTTAAACTTGGTGGAATGACCGCTAGATCTGCGGGGCTTGCTCTATGCGGTTTAATAGCATATTTGAGCAGTGATCCAAACTGGTACTGGATTGGTGCTGGTTTGAACGTGTTAGGAAGAGTTGCCGAGAGTTCAGCGGATACTTTGGTAACGCAAACTGATTAAATTTTTATATAATTTTCTATTTTTTATATAATTTATATTAATTATATATAAAAATCTACTCTACTTAATAGTAGTGAATATTATACAAAGGGGAAATGCTATGAAACATTCAATCAAACAAAGGTTGTGTCTTGTAATTGGTGCACTTTCAGTAATCATAGGCAGTGCTGTTGCTTATGACAGATATATTAATCGAGACAATTCAGATAGGTATTATACTACTAGTTTTGTTGAAATGATTGAAGGTAAACCACAAAATCGTTTTGAGGTTGATGAATTTGCTACTAAAAGAGAGCGCGAAATTACGTATCAACAACAATATGTAAACGATCCATACTTTTTAATTGAGGATATAGATCCATTAAACCCTAAATTAGGGAAGTATATTCCAAAGCATAAAATTGAGGAAGCAAGTTCGAATAAATATGTTTTTTATGATCCTGAAACCAATCAATGGAAACCTGTTAATAGTAGCTATTCTGTTGAATTTGATAGTTGTGAAAAACGGGAAAAAGAAGAATACCTGAATACAATAATTTTGCTACAGGATTATTTAGTACCCAACACTGATCTTTATATAATCTGTAGAAGACCCATTTTTCTTGGTCAAATGAATGGAAGGGCCGGGCCAATAGTTTCATTATATGAGTTTATGCAAAAATTACCTAAAGATATGACGGAAGAAGAAAAGAAGAGAGAAGGAATAAAATTTATCATAGAGAATTATGATGAAGTACCAAAAAATATAAGGGTGGAATGCGAAGTGAGTCCACCAAGAAATATGTTTTATTATGATGTTAGGCACAAATTATATCCTAGAAGTAGATGTGATAATGTTTTTGTTCATGAATGGGTTCATGCGTTAGAGTATGGTAAAAAAATAAGTCTTGCAAGGAGGTTTATATTAGACTTAAAATCAGGAAAAGAATTTGATCTTTCGGAATTCTTGAAAATCAATGCTTCGAATGAAGAGTTTGATGAAGTTGTAGGATGTATTGATGGTTGGCCAGTTAGATTTACGATTGAAAAACCAGTCACTTTATATGGATATCGAGGCTGTGCTGAAGCTTATGCGGATGCTATTGATATATATGTTTTCTTGCCAGGATGGATGAAAGATAAAAGACCTATTCAATACAATTGGTTAAAAGATCAAAGATTTAAAGGGAAAGAATTTCTAGAGCTGTGGAGATAATAAAACAGTTGCCTGATTATTATTACATTTTCTCAATTTTTTTCTTTCCGCTCATAAACGGCCTTAATGCTTCTGGAATCAAAACAGATCCGTCTTTCTGTTGATTTTGTTCTATTATTGCAATCATAACCCTGCTTGTAGCGAGGGCTGTATTATTTAGTGTATGGGCAAAGCCCATTGCCGCCTGTCCTTCCTTTTCTTTGAATCTTATATTCAACCTTCTTGCTTGGTAATCCGTACAGTTTGAATTGGATCCAACCTCTCTGAATTTACCGTCGGCCATCCAGATTTCTGTGTCATATTTCTTCGCTGCAATGCTACCAATATCGCCTGTACATACATTCACAACTCTATATGTTAAACCAAGGCCTTTCAGTAAATCTTCTGAATTCTTTTGCAACTCTTCATGCAACGGCCAAGATTCACTCGGGTGGCAGAAAATAAACTGCTCGATTTTATGGAAATGATGCATCCTGAACAATCCCTTCGTATATTTGCCGTGAGCACCCACTTCCTTTCTGAAGCACGGACTGAATCCACATAATTTGATAGGCATATCATCTTTGTTTAAAATCTCATCCTTGAACATTGCTCCTAGAGGATGCTCGGCTGTTGCTATCAAATACAGATCTTCATTTTCAATTTTGTAGATTTGTTCTTGGAAAAATTCAAAGTCAGTCACCCCTATGAAAGGTTCTTTGTGTATCATGTATGGCGGAATAATGAATGTATATCCGCGTTTCATCATAAAATCTATTGCATACTGCACTATGGCCAAATCCAGTCTTGCCAAATCATTTTTCAAATAAAAGAATCCGTGGCCAGAAACTTTGGCAGCCCTGTCAACATCTATTAGATTCAAATTCTGCATCAATTCCAGATGGTTTTTAGGTTCGAAATCGAATTTTGGGATATGACCGATCCTTCTGATTTCAACATTTTCCGAATCATCCTTACCTAAAGGTACAGATTCGTGAAGGATGTTTGGCAATCGCATTAAGTAGTAATTTATTTTTTCCTCTTCATTCTTACTTTTTTCCTCTAGATTTTTGATTTTTTTAGGAATGTCTTCTGCTTCTTTTATCAACCCCTTTACGTCTTTTCCTTCCTTCTTCGATTTGGAAATTTCCTGGGTGATTGTATTTCTTCTGCGCCTTAATTCGTTCAATTCTTGAACAGATGATCTCCATGATTTGTCTAGTTTGACTGTCTCGTCTACCCATTTAATTTTTTCTGCATCCAGCCTTTTTTTCAAGTCATTCTTTATAATTTCTGGATTTTCTCTTACCAATTTTATATCTAGCATCTTTTCACCTCATTAAATATTTTTTAATTAAGTTCAAATTGTTACCTCTTACTATAACGCCGCCATTTTTTGACATGGCTTCCACTACAACCGGTTTGGGATTAAATCCTATAGGCATGTCAACTAAGGGAATCAGTGAAATATCGTTAGCTCCGTCAAAAAGTGCGGCTGAAATTTCATATTTCCCTGTTTCTAGCTCGTGTTCTGCAACCAAAGCCTTGTCTTCTAAAACATCTACATTGGGCTCTATATATGCACCATTGCCCAAATATCTGGAAGTATAAATTCTATGGAAATATGGAAGAAAACCCGAACGCCTGAAAATTTCTGGAATTACAATATCTAATCCACCGGATATTCCAATAATACAAAATCCGTTTTTTCTGAGACCTTCTAAAGTTTCTAAAGCACCGTCTGTCACAGGAGTTCTAGAAGCAGCACTGACTACGCCGTATTTAGTAGCTTTCATTTCAGCCAATTTCTGCAATCTCAACGGCATAGTATCTCTTAATTTCATTTCACCGCTCATTCCCATAGTCGTCAATTTCTGCATCTCGTTTTCTATCCCATATTCCTTTGCTATGGCGTCCATGGTCTCACCAATCCAAACGCCTTCTATATCCGTCAGGAGTATCTTTGATGGAAACATAGCCACCTTTCCCATTTTGATATGCTAAAAAATCTCTTGCATACATTAACATTCACCTCCATTAAGCAAAGAAGATAATTTATCTTTCAAAAAAAATTCGAATAAAGTGCAGAATAAGCAAAATCCAATTCCTTTTAATATTCGGATTGGTACGGCATCACTTTCACTTGGAATAATATGGAATGGTAAGTTTAAGTATTTTACATGTAATCTACGAGAGTTTCTTTACCAACTTGCAAATATTCGCAGACCGCAGAAACTTGTCTTTCTAAAATGAGTTCGAATCCATTTCTGAAACCTTCTATCCACCAATCATAATTTTTAGTCGGCGAGAAAAAAGCTTCCCTAGCGCGATAAAACGGCAAGCTACAGCTGGATCTTGCAGTATACTCGTTTATTGCTTTTAACCATCTATCGCGCCACAAAAAATAGTTGTCCAGACTTTTTGATTGAATTGGCAACAGCCCAGACATTAGATAGAAACACGCGAAATAAACATTTATAATTGATCATATTTTGGATATTAAATTTATTTCGTTCGTACATAATTTCTTATCTATTTAATGGCAATAGTTAAATGGTAAAAATGGATGAAAAGAGAGCCTTAATAGAGGCTGCATTATTCATGTCAAGCGAACCTTTGTCAGTGAAAGAGCTATCTAAAATTTCAAATGTCAAATCAGATGAAAGAACAGAGAAAATATTGGATGATATCAAGAAAGATTTCGATCATGATGACAGAGGGTTTGAGTTAACCTTCACTGGAATTGGATATCAACTGAAAGTAAAAAACAAATTCTTACCCCATGTGTCTTCCTTGACCCCGCATTCAGATCTAACCGATGGCATGCTAAGAACTCTAGGCGTCGTTGCTTTAAAGGAGCCTGTGTCCCAATCATATATAATTAAAGTCCAAGGAAACAAAGCTTATGATTATATAAAAAATCTCGAGAAGAGAGGACTGATTAAAACAGAAAAATCCGGTAGAACCAGGCTTGTATCTACTACGAAGGATTTTGAAAAATATTTCGGAAAAAGTATAAATGAAATCAGACAAGTATTAAAAGACGTGGTTGGCAATGAAGCAGATAAACAGCCTTCAAGTGAAGTTTCAAACGAATCAAATGAAGAAGTTGATAAACTCGAGGATTCAGAAGATTAAGGAAATACACAATGGCTTCTTGTTTGATTTACACATAAAAGGACAAAAGAATTTTTTGATAATATCGCCGAAATTGGGTTTCTTTCTTTCTGATAAAAACTACGATTCTGTTGAATTGTCTGAGCTTACCAAACAACTCAGAAAGCACTTGGACAACTCAAGGATTATCGATATAAGACAGCACGAGTTTGACAGGATAATTGAGATAGAGACTGATCATCACATTGTATTTGCCGAATTTTTTGGCGATGGAAATTTGGTTTTGACTGAAAAACCTGACAGAAGAATCATTATCGCTCTTGAGATGAGAGCGTGGAAGCACAGAACAATAAAACCGAATTTAAAATATGATTACCCGCCTTCATTCCTGGATCCATTCAAAATGTCACTGGAGCAATTGGTCGCCAATTTTCAAGACAAGGAGTTCTTTACTACCTTGATAAAAGATTTTGGTTTTGGCAACGACGTTGCCGAATCTATTTGCAGAAAATTAATGATGGACAAAAAAGATAGAAATTCAAAGAGAATACCAGAATTCTATGAATTCTTGAAAAACATTGATTCTTGGTTCAAGGAAATGGAACATTTGAATGAGGAAATTAGAAGTGAATATGAAAAAGATCTTGAGCTGTTTAGAAGCAGACCACACAATGAAATGAGGCAGAGATATTTTGGCATTAAGAGCAAACAGTTGGAGAAACTATATGAGTTGGAGGAAGAGAAAAAGAAGTATCAAGCGTATATAGACAAGATGAATGAGAAGGTTGATTATTTTTATGATATATTGACTAAATTTTGGAAATTGAAAGATAACAAGGAAAAGCATGAAGAAATTGCCGGAAAACTGAATTTGGAATTTGTACCTAAAAAGGCAGTGATAATTATTGATGAAGTGCCCGTTGATTTTAGATTCACGATAAATGAGAATATACAGAAATATTATTCAGAAATTAAAAAAATCAAGAAAAAAATAGAAGGCCTGAAAAAGGCAATAGAGGAATTGGAAGTAAATGTGCCGATCAAACCAGATATAAAAGAGCAGAAAATAGTTGAACAGAGGCAATGGTATGAAAATTTCAGATGGTTTATTTCATCGGATGATTTTTTAGTGGTTGGCGGTAAGGATGCTAAAAATAACGAGCAGTTAATAAGAAAATACATGAAAGCTAATGATGTAGTTTTTCATACAGATATTACAGGTTCTCCCTTTGTTCTGATAAAAAACCCCGAAAATCTTGATGTACCTGAAAAAACGATAAATGAGACAGCACAGTTTTGTGCTTCATATTCAAAAGCTTGGAAAATTGGCATTTTGATTGCTGATGTTTATTATGTGAAACCCGGGCAAATTAGAAAGGAAGGTGGTCTTCCTACCGGCTCGTTTATGATATATGGCGAAAGAAACTGGGTAAGGAGAATAGAGCTTAAGATAGCTGTTGGGATAAAAGACAATAAGATTATTTACGGTCCGGAGTCGGCTCTAAGAAAACACACAAAAAATTATATTTTACTTGCTCCAGGGAATGAAAATTATGATGAGGTTTTAAAAAAAAGATTCGGAGAAATGCATGAAAAAATTAGAAAAGAAATACCATACGGTATATGCAAAATCGTGAGATTTATTGAGTTTTGATTAATGTCTCCTTTTGCCTTCAGCCGTCAAATGACTAGTTTCATCATAAATTCTGAGCCCAAAATCCAATTGTTTTGGAATTTCTATACTCCTTTCTAAAGCGGGTTCGGAGTTTTTTATATCATCCGCAGGAGTTTCTGTATAACAACCATTATCTCTAGCTATTCTCACGGCAAGCCCTATTCTATCATGAATATATCTAGCTAAAACAGCGCCAATATCGCCTTTTTCTGTATCATATACACCAGGTTGGATATAGGCACTAAACTCTCGATATAACTCTTCAGAAGCTCCTTGTGTTATATGGACTTGTCTATA
>CAYJRA010000006.1:1129-36501 GCA_964372465.1 uncultured archaeon | reverse complement strand
TATATTTGCATATAACATACGGAATTCTAATCAGTCTGTAAAAAAATCACCCAATCACCAAATTTAAATAGATATCAATTTTATCTAAATTCCATGGCAAATTTAAATGATTTAATAAGGTTTATTGAGAAAGATGAAGCCATTTTTACTTTAGACCCAAATATTTGCCCCGAATGGGAGTTTGACATCTATCGCTTTAGGAGTCGTCTAGGACGTAACTGGATAGAATGGTACTCCGTAGATCGAAGAAATGCCAGAGTAAAAGGTCCTAGTGGACTTCCATACCATATGACAGCAAGGACTAAAACAGAACTACTACCTGAATTAGAATCAATGTATACTGTTATGTATGATAAAAGAGAAGCACTTCAACATCTTCGAAGAATACCAGAGAGAGATTATGTTGGATAAAGTTCTCTTTGGAAATCGTTGTTTACTTAATTAAAATATAATTAAACTCACTTTTTCGTGAATTTTTTAGGCCAAATAAGTCCTAACATCTGATGTAAAAAAATACAAACACACACCGATATCCAAATACTAAGTAAAACCACGTTTCTTTCAAACAAAAATAAATAGAATCCTTTTGAAATAAAAGTAATTACAATATAAGCCATAAACCAAAAGAAAATACCGTGTGGTATCCAAATCGTTTTTATTAGATTAAATTTTAGTCCAAAAACTACTGTTATTATTATAGCAAGAAAAGCGGTGATTGTTGTCCATATGCTATCTGCTAAAATGGATAATTCTGTGTTGGTATTTTGGTAAAAATAAGTTATTAAAAATCCCGTAAATGGTATTAGAAAGAAATCGCCTAATAAAACAGCGGGGATTTTGAAAAGAACAGATTTGATCGTTCTTGTTTTTATTGCTACTAAAGCCAAAGTACTGAAATCCAGAAATAGTATAATCAATGCAACAATGATCGGATTTAAAGAAAATAATGGATTCAAAAAATCGTTTTGGGTAATCAGTGTCATGTATTATAATAGTTAAAATAATTTATGCCATTGATATCTGGCATTAGTACCAATCGAACAGTTCTCTAACCAAACCAACTTCTCTTTTCATTAATTCTTCTGCGTTTATTTTATCATCGTTTGTTTGCATAGCGGTTTCTAGTGTAATTACATCAGGCTTAATATCAAATTCTCTCATTGCGCCAACAAATCCTTTCAAATCTAAGAGTCCTTCTCTGGAAATAGGCGGATGCCATATTATCGTTTTCCCATCCACGAGTCCTAGATTTGTAAGATGCAATTCGCCGATAGGCACATTAGCATCTTTTATAGCTTTAACTAGCGGTCTGCAAGATCTGTCTATACCTCTATATTTTTCTGTAGATTCCGCAGTTAAAAAATGTCCTGTATCTAAAACAGCATATAACCTGCTGGTTGAACCCAAACCTTTATTCGCTTCTATTACCATTTTTGCTATTTGTTCGGGATCCCAAAATTGTGGATAACTTCCGTAAGTAGAATTTTCCAAACCTAATTGTAAGCCCAATGAATTAGCATATTTAGTTAACTTCTTTAATGATTCTAAGAGCTGTTCTGAATATACCCAATCTTGCTGCGTTGCAAAAATTGACCATAAACCCGGATGAACAACTGCAAATTCAGCACCCAGTTTGTGTGCTAAATCCAGATATAATTTCATATTCATAAGATCTTTTTCTATTAAATGCTGGGCAGGATGGCATATACGGCCGCCGACATTGTAATAGGGCAAGTGAACTCTTTTTGTCATTTTAGACTCTTTAACTCCAGTTATATCTTTATAATCTTCTATAGGATTAACCCATTCTTCGAAATCAAATTCAGGTCCATCAGCGCCAATCTTTTCAGCAAAATATAATTGATTCATAAAATTAGTTTTTCCAGATCTTCTGGCATTCGTCAACTCCAATTGATCTTTTCCAGAAAGTTCCCCTCACAAATAAGCTTCTTTTAAGCGATCTGATAGAAGTAAGTATTCGAATATGTTGGTGCTGCCATATAGAACTTTAGGGGGCATGAAATAATAGAAAATTTTTAAGGATTTAAGCAATGCTGATGAATGGTAACATCTGAAAGAAGGCAAGTGAACGAAGAGTTCCGTAAAAACTTTGATTTTGACTGCAACTTGATTGCAGTTGAAAGCAAGAAGGGAAAATCTGCGAGCAACGATAAATATTAATATTAGTGATACCAATTGGTATCTATGAAACCACAACTTAATTTAAGATTACCGGAGGACTTGAGAAAGGCTGCTGAAAGATATGCAAAAATACATAAATATAGAAATTTACAGGAATTGGCTACAGAAGCAGTGAGGGAAAAAATTATGGAAAAAAATTATGATGAAGATTTTACTCCAAAAGAGATTGAATTAATCGATAAACTGATAGAAGTTTCTATTTTGAAAAGAAAGCTACATAGCGAAGAAGAACTTATGAAGGCATTGGAATGAGTTTTGAATTGGTTGCATCCGGATTATTTCTCGGGCAAGTGAAAAATCTTCCAGAAAAATACAAAAAGCAAATAAAAAGCAAGATTAAACTGATCAAACAAAGCCCCTTTAGATTCAAGAAAATACATTCAAAAAAGTTTTCACGGGCATTCAGAATACGACTGAATATAGAAGGAAAGGAAACAAGGCTTATTTATGTTGTTCTGGGGTCGAAGATTATTCTAGCGTGTCTTTTGGATAGAACTAAAGAATACAAGGATTTGGAAATTTATTTGTCGAAGATTAGTGAATAAATTCAGCGAGCAGCAGAGAAGGCAAGAAGAAAAGGAATAAATATTAAGGTAAAATATATAGATTTACCAGAATAAATGTAAAAAGCGAAAATTATTAGGGTTTATCTCAATCTTATCGCTTCTAAATTCTTAGGAGCGAGAGTTTCGATTCTGAATATTCTATGCAAATTGCTGGCCAGCTGCATCGGCTTTCCGTTCTCACCGTGATTTGTAATGATTCTTTCAGGTTTTGATCCCAACCTGCTGATAAAATTCATCAATTCTTTGACATCAGCATGTCCCGACAAACCACCAATTGTCGTTACGTCCAAATCTAATTTCATTGTGCTTGTCTTCCCATTTACATTTAGCGGAATCTCTCTCCATCCCCTTTGAATTCTTCTGCCCATTGTCCCCTCTCCCTGATAGCCAACGAATATTAAAGTATTGTTTTTATTCTCTCCCAATCCCTGCAAGTGATTCATCACCGGACCACCTTCCATCATACCAGATGTGGATATGATAACAGATGGTTTCTCTCCCCAGGCCCTTTCCCTGTCGTTTTGTGAATTTAATTTCTTAAATATCGGATTTGTGAATGGATTCTCCCCTTGCAATATTTTTCTTTCCATTACCTTTGACAGGTATTCCGGATAGGTTGCATGAATGGCTGTGGCATCCTGAATCATGCCATCAATGAATACGGGATGCTCAAACTTGTAAGCATCTAGTATAGACATAATTTCCTGTGCTCTGCCAACAGCAAAACTTGGTATTATTGCAATGCCATTTTTCTCAACCGTTTGATTTATAACTCTCATAAGATTCTCCTCAGCTTCCATTCTTGACGGCATTATATCATCAGGAGCACCGTAAGTTGATTCAACGAACAACGTTTCTATCCTCTGGAAGTTTGTGAATGCCGGATCAAATAATCGAGTTCTAGTAAATTTCATGTCAGCACTATAAACAATATTGTGCAGGCCTTGTCCTACATGCAAATGTACCAAACTAGATCCAAGCAAGTGACCGGACGGCTGGAATGTCAATCTTACATCAGGACCGACATCAGATACCTCATTCCAATCCAATGTGATTGCATGTTTAACCGCCTCTTTAACTCCTTTGGCAGTGAACAACGGCTGCACCCCGTTCTTTTGCATAACATCTATGTAGTCCATTGTTAGCATAGTCACTAGATCAAGAGTCGGTGTTGTGCAGTACAGAGGACCATCATATCCATGCTCATACAAATATGGAATAAAACCGCAATTGTGAACTACTATTCCATTTGCAATATAATTAGAATGACCCGCAACAGTCAGATCATAAACTTCTGTACAATCCGATTTTATTCTGTTTATTTTTGTAATGGGCTCCCACATTATCTCCGATTTTGTTAATTGCATTAAATAGTTGAGTTCCTTTATTTTCACATCTTTCTTTTTAGATAACCTTAACAGCTTATTTGATATTTCTTTTAGTTTTTTTCTACTTGGAAAATGATCCTTCATATAATGCGTGTAAGAAAAACCAAGTTTTCTTAAATCCGATTTATTTAATCCCAACTGTTTAGTTATTTTCAGAATAAAATCAATTTTTATTGGTATAATATCTATTTTAATTGCCTTACTTTTTCCTATGTATTTTAAAGCTTTTCTTACCTTTTCCAATTTTGAAATATCATTAAAACCAATTTTCTTTTCGAATGTTCTTAATGAATTACAATTTGATATAGCCAATTGATATGATTTTCCACCACCGAAAGTAGATCTTGATTGGTCGTGGTCGTAAATATGGGAAATTATACCAAATCTAAGGAGCAACAACTGAGTTACTTGTGCGATGTTTTCGCTTGAGGTCGTTAAAACTATGGAATGATGTTTTACAGAACCTTCAGCATCATATAACCCTCTTAAGAAAGCAGAAACTACTTCTTTATCGGAGCGACATATTTGCATTGGGATTTTTCTTTGCGGACTCCTCGTAAGCAAGTCGGCATCGATTTTATCTATCCATTTCCTCAAACTTGAGGAATTTGTAATTAGTCTATTTCTTTCCCCCGTTTTTATTTTTGAATTTAATTTAAATTTGTTTTTTATCAACTTTTGGTAATATTTTAAATTTTTGGTATTTTTATCAGTGCAAATTATCGAGTTATAATTACCACCGCCTTTATTTCCATCGCCTAAAAGGTATCCTAATATTTGTGCTGTTCCTGAATCTAATTCTGAGGGTAGGATGCTGTCATTAGGTAATGATTGTTTTGAACCCCTTATTTTAATTTTACCTATACATGCTATATGGTCTCTCTCTTGTAGTTCTTTGGCTTTTTTTATCTTAATTTCACCATCACTATCAAGAGCAAAAAATGGATGATCATCAGTAACTTTAATTCTTTTACTTTTTGTTTTTAGTTCAAGTAGTTCTGAAGGAGATCTTATTCCACCTCTCTGAAGAGCATTCATATCATCTAATTTTAAATCGTTTTGAAAATCAACAGCTTTTATATTTTCTCTATTT
Organism: uncultured archaeon; assembly: GCA_964372465.1. Taxonomy (GTDB): domain Archaea; phylum Aenigmatarchaeota; class Aenigmatarchaeia; order CG10238-14; family CG10238-14; genus JAGVVZ01. Next base: position 31,252 of record CAYJRA010000006.1, on the reverse strand, counting down.
CTTATCTCATTAATTTTTAATATATCCCCATCAGAAAGTTGTATATAAGAATCTGGATGCAAACAGTGATCCATATGAGCATGACTAAGAATTATTGCATCCAATTCGCTTAAATCAACTTCTTTAGTGTTTATGTAAGGGTATAAACTATTTTCATTCCCCCCAGTGTTGATTCCGCAATCCACTAAAACCTTCGACTTAGGTGTCTCTACCAATATACATGATCTTCCAACTTCCCTAAATGATCCTAAACAGAAAACACGAACCCAATCCCTGTTTGTTATTCTTTCAGAAAAAATATTTTTTCCTACTTGTTTCAAAAATTTAATTCTCCACTTAACTTCCTCTGTCATCAATTGCCTTATCGAACGAACGATGTTCGAGCTGATCTCTGGCGATCTTTCGATTTTAGGAACCCACAAAGTTTCCTCCTTGATCTTTCTGAAAGTTTCCCCACCTCTGCCTATAACCAATCCAGGTTTTCCGGCAGTGATTATAGCCAAGCTCCTTTCTGGTTCAAATCTAATATCTTTGATTGCTGCTTCCTGTGGCACCATCGTCATTATCTTCTCTTTTGCCGCTTCAGGGGAGTCGCATAAGGAAATGTCTAATCTTACTTCTATTCTTTTCTTCAACTCACTAACAAGCTCTTTCACCTGCTCGTTGGCATCCAAAAAGAATATCTTATCTTTAGTGTAGACTACTATCTCGCAACCTTCCAGTTCTACCCTATCGATTACATCCTTCGGAAAACTATCCTTTACCTTTTCAATAATTTCCATTTCCATTCCACTTTAAATGTTAGAGGACCAGTCTATTTCTTTTCAAAACTATCAACAATCTTCTGAACTTCCGATGGGCTTAACAGCTTAAATCCCTTTTCATTAATAACAGCCACATCAATCCCCTTGCCGCCAGATCCAATATCTCTCTCAACAGCAGCTTTTACTGCCCTGGCAGCCATCAATTTAGCTTCTTCTACAGTCGGATTCTCTTTATGAATCGCTTCTAAAACACCAAATGCCATTGGCGAACCAGATCCAGTAGAGAAATATCTCTTTTCTTCTAGTTTTGAACCGTCGGGATGAAGTATGAACATTGATGGACCGTGTCTATCCACACCGGCAAGTATGATTTGGATCATATACGGGAAGAAACTCCACCTGCCACCATATAAAATATTAGATAGCAATGTTGAGGCTGCTTTCACCGTTATTTTTTTATTTTCTCTCAATTCAAACAATGAAGCTTCAGCTTTCAGGTATCTGACTAGTGCCTGTATATCACCAACCATTCCCGCTTGAGTCATTCCTATATGCGGCATTATTTCTACGATCTTAACATCGTCTTTGGAAGCTACCATATAGCCAAGTGTAGCCTTTTTCTCTGCTGCCAAGACAATTCCATCTTTGCAGACAATTCCTACAGTTGTTGTACCAGTTTTTAATTTTTGTGCTTGTTCCAAAAAACGCACCTAGAATTCTCAATATTTTAATAAGGGTGTAATGATTTAAATAGTTTTACATTTTTAGAGCTTTGCACACATATTGCTGCACATAAAGTAGACAAATTTTCAATAAACAAAGGCTTAAATCCTTTAATTATTTTAAATAGTTACAGTGAGTTTATGGTGCAATACGAAGGTGATGAAGCAGCTTTTATAGTTTTAGTACTAAGTTATGCACCGATGGCAGATGGTTTAACAGCAGAAAAAATATATCAAGAATTGGGTAGGGATGTACCTATGGAGAGGGCGTATACTATATTGAATATTTTAGATTATGAAGAATATCTATCTAGAGATGGAGATGTTTATAAATTAACAGGCAAACCAGTTCCACAAACAAGGAGAACAATTGATATATAATATTCCTGCAGCATTGTGCAAGGTCGCATGTTCATTGCAATAATAATGGTTAATTATAAATTCTTTTGGTTGTTAGAAATCAGTATGCTTTAGCAAAATATGCCACCCCCCCATCTTTCTGACATGTTATGCATTTCATTCTTTCATTCTTGAATGGAATAATTCTTACTGTTGCAGTTGTGTCATTCTTAATTTTCTCTTCACATTGTTTTGATCCGCAGAAACCCGTTTTCAAGAATCCTCCCTTATTTTCCAAAACTTTCTTGAATTCGTCATAACTTTTAACAGTGGTTGTATTATCATCCAAAAATTTCTTTGCTTTTTTGAAAAGACCGCTCTGAATATCATCCAATAATTTTTCAACCTGTTTCACTGCATCAGATATTTTAACACTGATTTTTTGGGAAGTGTCTCTTCTGACTAAAATCACTTCCTTCCTTTTTAGATCCTTTGGTCCTATTTCAATTCTTAGAGGAACGCCTTTCAATTCCCACTCATTAAATTTCCATCCAGGCGTATGTTCTTCCCTGTCGTCAACCATTACAGAATACCCCCTTATTTCTAACTTTTGTTGTATTGATTTAGCTTCAGCCAAAATTTTCTTATTCTCTTTGAATTCAATCGGGACAATAACAGCATGAACAGGTGCAACTTTAGGTGGTATTACTAAGCCTTTATCATCGGAATGAGTCATGACCATAGCACCAATTAGTCTTGTAGTTATACCCCAGCTTGTCTGCCAGACATATTTGTTCTGGCCATCTTTGTCCAAAAATTTTATATTGAACGCCTTGGCAAAATTTTGACCGAGGTTATGAGATGTGCCGCCTTGCAACGCTTTTCCATCAGGCATCATCGCTTCTATTGTGGTTGTATACAGTGCACCAGCAAACTTCTCCATCTCACTCTTTCTGCCAGTTATAACAGGTATTGCCAAATATTCCTCAGCCACTTTCCTATAGAGATCAAGCATCGTCATAACTTCCTTGTCAGCTTCCTCTTTGGTTGCGTGAGCTGTATGGCCTTCCTGCCACAAGAACTCGCTTGTTCTCAAGAATAACTTGGTTGCTTTGATCTCCGCCCTTAAAACAGAATTCCACTGATTTAGTAGCAAAGGCAAGTCTCTCCAACTTCTTATCCATTTGGCATAAGAATCATACATGATAGTTTCAGATGTAGGTCTTACCACCAATCTCTCATCTAATTTATTGTTCCCCGAATGAGTCACGATAAAGGTTTCTGGAACAAAGCCTTTGAAGTGTTCGGCTTCTTTATGCAAGAACTTTTCAGGAATTAGTGTCGGGAAGTATGTGTTTTTATGTCCCAACTTCTTTATCATTGCATCGAAAACCTTTGTTATGTTTTCCCAAATTGCATAGCCCAAAGGTCTGACTACCATAAATCCTTTCATGGCTGCATAATCAGCCAACTCGGCTTTCAACACAATTTGATTATACCATTCTGAAAAGTTTTCGGATTTTTTTACAGTAATTCCTAGTTGCTCGGACATTTTATTCACCTAAAACATTTTCACTCCCAATTCCACATCTCTTTCTGGTTTTAATAATACTACATTGCCGTTTTTGTCTGGCACGCCCAATGTAAGTGCCTCAGACATGAAATTTGCTATTTGTTTTTTCGGGAAATTGACTACTGCTATCACTTCTCTTCCTTTCAGTTCTTCTTTCCCATATAATTGCGTAATCTGAGCACTTGATCTTTTCACTCCTATTTCTTTGCCAAAATCTATTGTCAGTTTGTAAGACGGCTTTCTAGCTCCTGGAAAATCTTCCACTTCTATAATCTTGCCGACTCTGATATCGACTTTTTCGAAATCTTCGTATGAAATTTGTTCTGTCATAAAAACACCTTATGAGGCAGCCGTGATTTGAACACGGGTAGCAAGCTCTTCTGAAAGTTTCCCAAAGCTTGAGTCTTAGACCATTCCAGATTTGTATTAACTGGACCACTGCCCCACGAAATTATTTCTTGATTCGATTTAGAGTTAAAATCATTTTTATAATAAGGATTATGTAAAAACAGGAACTTATTCAACAAATGGAAGGCATTCACCCATCTTTCTCACTTGAAAGTATATGAAATGTAGAGCTTATAAGTCTTTTCCCCCGAATTTTATTAGTAGATTAAATGGCTGAAGTAATTGTTTTAAAACCCGGATATGCTGTATGGGATGGTTATACCTCTCAGAGGGCCTGCGGCACAATCACGTTAGTCAAGTCGAAGAATCACAATTTGATTATTGATACTGGGAACGCGCAAGATAGGGAACTAATTACTCAAAAACTCAAGGAAAACAATTTACAAGCTAAGGATATTGATTTTGTGATATGTACCCATTCCGATATCGATCATATAGGAAATTTGAATTTATTTCCTAATGCAACTTTTATAGGCGGAAGTGACGTTTATCAAGGAGATTTATTCAAAGAATTCTTTAAAGAAAAGTATGTGATCGATGAAGATGTTTATATCATTCCAACTCCGGGGCATGATTCGAGAAGCATTAGTCTGATAGCCAAAACTGAGAAAGACATTGTTGCTGTGGTTGGTGATTTGTTCGAATATGACAAAGATTGGGAAAACCCAGATTCTGAATCATGGGAGCCGTGGAGTCAAGACAAGCAAACACAATTCGACAATAGAATTAAAATTTGGAAGCTGGCTGATTACATTGTTCCTGGTCACGGAGATGTTTTCAAGGTAGATAAGTCTGTTAATCTAATAAAGAAAAAATAATTCTATATTTTTTATAAATTATACTAACTTATACAAACGGTTTAATAATTAAAATACAAAATTAATGGATGACTCCTAAATCCAAAAAAATTGCAATAATCGGAACGCATTTTGTCGGCAAGACGACAGTCTGTGAAAATCTTTTTAACGATTTGAAGGATAGAGGGCACAATGTCGGACTGCTTACAGAGGTCATCAGAGATTGCCCATATCCAATTAATGAAATGGCCACGATGAAAGCTCAGGACTGGATATTGGATGAGCAGAGGAGAAGAGAAAAGGAGTTGGGAAAGATACACGATGTTGTTCTGATGGATAGAGGCGTGATAGATAATTTCGCATACTGGAAAAGAATAGCCGAGAAAAATGACCTCACACCAGAAGCTATCAAAGAAAAGGAAATGGAAGTGTTTGAATATTCTAGAAATTACGATGTTATTATTTGGCTTCAGCCGTTCCCCGACAAAATAATTAACGATAATTTCAGATCAGTGGATCCTGACTGGAGAAAGGAAATGCATGAAAGGGTGAATGAAATCATGGATAAATTCACAGCTAGTTATGACACCCCTGTGTTTGTTGTCAACGGATCTAAGAAGGATGTTGCTGAGAGAGTAAGGGATATAGTGTATAAAAACGTTTTTAGCTAATTTTGAAGTTAAGAATAAATCTTTCTAGAACATTTAATTCTATATGAGTTCTAATTTAACAGCACAATTAAAAGATTATCTGGGTCAAAGAAATAGAAGAGTTCATGAATTAACTGTAATAAACTATTTTGGTCTCAGAGGTTATACACCATTTCAAACTAATGTAGCCTTAGAAAGGTTAAAAAAAGGTGGTGTTGTAGAGAGGATACATGGATTCGTATATAATACTAAAAAGTAGATGAAATGTCGTCCCTTGTTAACCCTGAAATTAAGAAAAAGCTTATTGAAGAGGCCATGAAAGTAAGAGAAAAATCTTACTCTCCTTATTCAAATTACAAAGTTGGCGCTGCTGTTTTGACGAAATCTGGTAAAATCTATACAGGTACTAACATAGAGAATGCCAGTTATACTCTAACTGTTCATGCAGAGCAAGCAGCAATAGTATCTGCATTACTAGGGGAAAAACTTAAAGATAGAAAGTTTATTCAACTTGTCGCTATAGTTCATGATAATAATACAGCTCCTTGTGGTATTTGCCGTCAGTTTATAAAAGAGTTCTGTGACGACTGTATTATTATTAATGCTCTGCCAGATGGAGAATTTGAAGAGTACAAACTTTCAGAAATACTACCGCGTTCTTTTTCTCCAACCAATTTAGATAAATCTTAAAAATTATAGTATGTTTTTATAAACCATTTATATTTAGCAACTAACATCTATTCATGAAAATTTCTATATTCTCCGACCTGCATTTTGGGTATAATTCAAATTCTAGACTGGAAAATGACAGCTTTGATAATGCGGAAGAAGCTATTGACAAAAGTTTGGATTCTGACGTGATTTTAATAGCAGGTGATATATATGACAGCAGATTTCCTAAAACAGATGTTTGGGCAAAATCATTAAGAATATTGTCTAAACCCACTTTACAAAAGGATACGGGGATTAAGTTAATGCAACCAATGAACAAAAACTTGGAGAAAATTTCTGAAAGAGCATTAAGAGGCATTCCTGTTATAGCATTGCATGGAACTCATGAAAGATTGGGAAAGGACCAGAATGCGATACAGGCATTAGAACTAACTGGTTTTGCTTTTCACTTGCATCTGAATGGCTTGGTTTTTGAAAAAGATGGGATAAAGGTAGCTGTTCAAGGAATGTCCGGAGTGCCAGAAAGATACGCCAAGCAAGTTTTAGATAATTGGAATCCCCGGCCGATAGAAGGCTGTTACAACATTCTGATGCTCCATCAGAGCATCGACCCATATATATATTCCCCCATGGAGCCGCCTTCATTAAATAAATCCAATCTTCCAAAAGGTTTTGATTTGATAGTGAATGGTCATATACACACTTCTGTTGTTGACAAGGAAGGTAGCACCACGGTTTTGTTGACTGGCAGCACAGTCGTCACACAATTGAAGAGAGAAGAGTCTTTGAATCCCAAAGGGATATACAAATTGCATTTACCAGAGGGCAGATTAGATTTTACTCCTCTAGAAAATACAAGAAGATTCTTTTATGAGGAGATAGTTGAGGATGAAAACAAAACATTTCCCGATCAGATAAGAAGGAAGCTAAATTCCATATTGCAGCACAATTATAAGAAAACGCCCATAGTGAGGTTTAAGATAAGAGGAAAGGGTTTGGATGTGATAGACAAGGAGTTGAAAAAAATAGAAAATGAGTATGGTAATAAAGTGATTTTGAAGTTTGTGAAAGAGATTGAGTCACATGACATATCAAGCAAGATAGAACTTTTGAAGAAGATGAGGAGCGATGAGAAGATATCTGTTGACCAAATGGGATTGAAGGTTCTGGGTGAGATATTGGATGAAATGAAATTCTCTAAAAACTTTGATGCTAATTATGTGTTTGGATTATTGTCAGAGGGTCAGGTGGATAAAGCCTTGGATATTCTAACAGGTGAACAAAAGACAATCAGTGAGTGGGGGTAAATGACAATTAAGATAATAATGTGCGATCTTGGTGGAGTATATTTTGAAAGCGGTTCAGATATTGCTATTGAAAGATTTAGAAAAGAATACAAATTGCCAAAGAAGAAATTAGTTCATGCTTTTAAAACCCCGGGTTTAGTTTATGATTATGGAGCAGGGAAAATAGATAGAAAGGAGTTCTGGGAACGTGTTACAAAATATTTGAATATAAACTCGAATGTTGCTAGGGAAATGGAAAAAACCTGGATAAGTCTTTATAAACCAAAAAAAGATATGGTAAACCTTATCAAGAATTTACGAAGGAATTATAAAGTTGTTGTGGTTTCAGGCAATTTAAAAGAAAGAGTAGAATTTTTAAACAAAAAAACAAGTTTGCATAAGAAGTTTGATGGTTATTTCTATTCTTTTGATTATGGCACCAATAAACCTTCTGCAGATTTGTGTAAGTTTGCTTTGGAAAAATTAAAAGCAAAACCAGAAGAATGTGTTATGATCGATGACAATTTAAAATTTCTTGGAAATGTGAAAGAGTTGGGAATTAACGTAATTCATTTTAAGAGTACAGACCAATTAAAAAGGAGTTTGAAAAGATCAGGTGTTAAGTTATGACGATGCAACTATTTGTCAGCATTGCCGCCGGTGGTGTTGTGCTGAATAAAAAAAATCAAATTTGTTTAGTCAATGACAGGACCTTGCTAAAAAATACGTGGTCGCTTCCCAAAGGGAGAACAGAAAGAGGAGAAAAATTAATAGAGACTGCCAGAAGAGAAATTTTCGAGGAAACCGGATTAAAAAACTTAATCCTTATTAGAAAATTGGGCGTGATAAAGAGGCCGAGCCTGATATTTCCTTTAGTAGAAAAACAGATTCATGTCTACCTGTTCAGAACAAATGAACTGAAACTTGGTTTTTTACCGGGCAATTTTATCGGTGAGACTAAACCACAATGGTTTGATTATGATGCTGCTGTTGATAAATTAACAAGTGACAGGGATAAGAATTTTTTAAGATCGAAAAGAAACGAGATTTTAGGCTGAGGTATAGCAATGATAACGCAAGTCAAACTAGCCAACTGGAAATCGCATTTAGATTCGACATTGGATTTCAGTCCAGGAACAAATGTTTTTACTGGAACTTTGGGTTGCGGTAAAAGCAGCATATTAGATGCAATATCCTTTGGTTTTTTTGGAACATTCCCCAGCATGCAATCGAAAAAGGTTAAGTTAGATGACCTGATAATGAACAGGCCACAGGTGAAAAACGAATCAAACGTAATGATCAATTTTACTATCGACGACAAAGAGTATTCGATAATGAGAGTTGTCGAAAGAGGGAAAGGCACGACATATTCCGAAATCAAGGAAGGCGATAAACTCCTTGAGGCCCCGAACACTCAAAGAGTTAATGATGCAATAGAAAAAATTTTGAAAGTTGATTACGAGCTTTTCAGCAGATCTATTTATTCAGAGCAGAACGGTTTGGATTACTTCTTACGTTTATCCAGGGGAGAAAGGATGAGGAAGATCGATAATCTTCTTATGATAGATAGATTTGAAAAAGCAAGATCATCGACTGTGGCACTAAAAAATAAAATCATAGATAGAAAATTAGGGAAACAAAGTTTTCTCAGCCAAACAGAGATCAGAGATACGAAGAACAAAATCTTGGATATAAGGAAAAGCCTTAAAGAGCTTATAGAGAACAGATCTTATCTTGAAAGTGATTACGAGTTTCATGTCAAAAAATCCAAAGAAGCGGAGGAGAGACTCCGAGAATTGGAGCATTTGGATAGGAAACTGAATGAATTGAAGCAGCAGAAGAAAACTTTGGAAGCGACAGAGGAAGAGAACGAACGATCGATACTGGAAATGAAAAAAATACTCAAGGATGTCAGACCAGAAGAAATTAAAAACAAGCTCAGGGAATTTCAAAGCAAGCTGGATGAAACGGAAAGGATGCTTGCCGAAAAATCAAAAAATCACAGTGAATGTACGAGTTTGTTATTTCAGCACAAAGCAAAATTGGATTATCTGGAAAAGGATAGAGTGAAAAAAAGGCAAGAATTGGATAAAAAAACTTTGCTAAAAAAAGAGTTGGAAGATATAAAAAGATTGCATGGGGAAAATCCCCAATTGCTGCTTCAGGAAGAAAGGAAGATTGTGAACGAACTGGATAAAGAAATAGCAGAGATTAATTATTCTTTGAACCAACTGAACGACCTGATTTTTAAAGTGGAGGAATTGAAAGATGAATGCCCGATATGCAATTCTAAAATAACGGAAGATAAAAAACAGCATCTAATAAAGGAGAGGCAAGAGAAGATTGGATTACTAAAACAAGAATTAATTGATAAGAAAAAAAGAAAATCAGATGCTTCAGAAAAATTGAATTCTATGGAAAAAATTGCTTATACTTATCAAAAGGCATCTTTGGAGTTGGAGAATTTTGAGACTCTGAATAGTGAGATTTTGGAAATAGAGAATTCTATGCCGGACATAATTGCAAAAAGTACTGAAATGGATAGATTAGCTGGAGAAATAAAAATGCAGATTGACGAGTTCCAGTCGCTTAGCAGAAATATAAAAAATGAGATGAAGGACTATGAGATTGTATTTACCAGAATTTCCGAATTAGAGGAAAGGGAGAAAAAAGATCAGCAGTTGCATATGCGATTGGACAGTTTGGAAAGCGAGATGATAGTTCTATACAACAGGATAGGAAGAGAAGATATAGATGATTTGAGAAGGAGATATGAAGAATTGATAACAAAGCAATACGAATCGAAGGGAAAGATTTCAAGCTTGGTTCAGCTCATTTCTGAGAGGGAGAAAAGGCTCAATGAATTGGAAGATGAATTGAGATTGGCTCAGAAGCAGTCAGAAGAAATAGCGAAACTAGATAAACTGATTTCAGATCTTTCCATTTTTGAGAAAGCTCTTGAGAAGACACAGGTTCAATTAAGAGAAGAATTTATAGACACAGTCAACTTTACGATGAATCAGATATGGCCAGATATATATCCGTATACAGATTTTTCAGATATTAGTTTGAATATTGAAGAAGGGGATTATGTTTTGCAACTGAAGGATAGATCAGGCAGATGGATAGATGTTGACGGTATTGCATCTGGCGGGGAAAGAAGTATATCATCTTTGGTTCTAAGAATAGCCTTCTCTTTGGTTCTTGCACCACAGCTAAAATGGCTGATTTTAGACGAACCTACTCATAATTTAGACGCGAAGGCAGTAGAAGATTTGGCTGAAACGTTACGTAATAAGATAGGCGATTATATACAGCAGATATTCATAATCACCCATGATAAAACACTTGAAAGTGCAGTAACTGGCGAGCTTTACAGGTTAAACAGAGACAAGATGAATGGCGGCAGTACGGTTGTTGAAAAAATAACTATGATGTGAAATAAAATATTTTTATAAGCTGATAAAACGAAATATAGAAAATTATGGAGAAGCCTGACACAAATCCAATATTTGAATATTGGAAAGCATATGGGAAGGCAATTGTCGTGATAATAATTGTGGCACTAGCTTTGATTTTTTTGTTGAATAGATTGTGACTTTGGAATGACTGCTTAGTGATAGCATAGTTTTTTAATAACTAGAAAACCAATTTCAATGTATGCGAGTATTATTACCAATACTATTCCTTTTGTCATTTATTGTGATTGGATATGCCCAAACAGAAAGTCAGACAACCATCACTGATACAGCAATAGCAACCACAACTTTACCACAATGCGGTTGGTGCGGAACTCAATGCGCAAGAATTTTTTCTGATTTAGCTTGTATAGCGTTAGCGCCGCCTCCGAACACAAAATGTTTTGAAAGAAACGGCCAATGCGTAACTGAATGTATAAACCCCCCTTCATGTCCAGCTCCTCCACAAGGATGTAAATATGTAGACGGAAATTGTGGATCGTGTGGTAATTTAGTTTGTGAGACAACAACCACAACTACTTTACAAGGATACTGTGATTGGTGCGGAGGTAAGTGTACTTTGATACTTCCAAATATGGGTGCTTGCAATCCAGAAATAAAACCACCACCAAACACACTTTGTGTTAAAGAAAATGACCAGTGTGTTGCTAAACCAGTAACCACAACCACTTTGATTACGGGTACAGAAGAATACTGTCACAAATTCACCTATACTAATTGCCCCGTCGAGTGTGAGGTGGGTCCTTCCTGTCCGATGTGTTCAGATATAGGATGTCATGCTAAGGGCGCCCACAAACCAACAACCACAACAACCACTTCAGTATGTAAAGATTCTGATAGTGGAAAAAATTATTATGTAAAAGGTCGCACGACAGGTATCTGTAAATATTGTGATCAACAATTCCAATACAAAGATGTATGGGATGTATGTGCTAGGGACTCATACCCTAACACAGAATCTTCCCCGAGCAAATTATTTGAGTATAGTTGTAATAATGAAGGTTATTTTGATAGCGAAACATATTTTTGTCCCAACGAGTGCAGAGATGGAGCTTGCATATCATTGACTACAACTACAACACAAAGATGTCCTAACGTTCAATGCATTTGGGATCCATGTCCAGGCAATCATATACCTGATGCAAACGGTTGTGTGAATTGTGCCAGTCCTTGTAAGCAATGCAAATCTGATGAAGAGTGTCCTTCACCACAGTGTATGCCATGTCCACCCGATACACCAATTGGGTCATGTCCATCCTGTCCTGTTTATAAGTGTATTGACGGTCAATGCAGAAAATTACCATCAACACCTGTTTGTGGAAATAGAATATGTGAGGAAGGAGAGGTCGATTATTGTCCACCATGTACAACAGCCACTCCACCATGCATGGTTCCTTGTTATGCAGGTAAATGTCCGCAAGATTGTCCAACCACTTCAACAACAATTATTAAAAAGTGTGATGCAAACATATGCAGACCATATATCTGTTGCGAAACCGCAAATTGTCCTTTAGGATTTCCTGAAATGTGTAGTGGGTGTACGAAAGATATATGCTCATCAACCAGTTATAGAAATGCATATTGGCAGTGTTATGATGGCCATCAAGAAGAGCAAGGCGGCTCCACTTCTTGCAAACCTTCAGAAACATGGAAAAAATATGCTGAAGAATCATGTGTTAATAAATGCAGTAAGGAAACAGGTAAATGCGGAGTGAATACCTTTAAAGTTTGGAATGAATGTGGTCCACAAACCTGCCCAGTTATACCACTTCTACCTGATTGTAAAAATGGCAGAATAAAAACCATTTATGATGATAAGGGATGTCCTGTAGGTCGTGAATGCGAGCAAATTCCTATAGGAAAATGTCCAGAGTATGTTATGTGCCCTGATGGAACTAAAAACCCGTGTTTTGAATCTGAAGACACATGCACTTGCAAACAATGCGAGCATCAATGCAAGAAAATATGCAGGGATATAGGCATGGAAAAAGAGGGATGGTATGATTCCTGCACGGGTAATTTGATCAAATTTGACAGATGTGGAGGAGACACAAGACCACCAGGAACAAGACCTTCTGATGAATGCAGATATGAAGTAGATGAAACCGGATTCACCAGAGTTATTTGTGAAAGAAAATGTCCAGAATTACCACCGCATTACAAAGAAAAATGCATCAATTATGGAGGCGATCCTGTAATTAGAAAGGATTATTCAGGCTGCGAGTATATAGATTGTTTGTTTGAAGGAGGAGGTATGAAAACAAGTTCAGGTGATCCAATATTTAAAATATTTAGGAAAGAATTTCATGAATGCCCAACAGAAGAAGAAGCTGAAATGATGTTGAAAAAATGCGAAGAATTTGGGGGCAAAGTATTCTTTGAATATAAACATGAATGTAAAATACCTAAATGTGTCCATGAGGAAGAAAGAAGGGGTTGTTCTGAAATAACACCACCAACAGAAGCAATAGGAAAAGAATGCGAAAGACAGGGGTTGAAAGTTATCAAAGATTTTGATCCTCAAACAGGTTGTCCTGTGTTAAGATGCGGTGATAAAGAAGCATGTAATAGTGATGTTCCTCAGAAAGTCTATGATGAATGTAAAGAAAAGGGTGGTGAATTAGTAGTAAAGAAAAATGATCAAGGTTGTGTGGCATTTTATGATTGTATAACCAGAGGGGACGAAAGGAATATATATGTTGGGGAAATCAACAAAGTTCCAGATTCCTCTGAACTACTCTCGTTAGCATTAAAATTGGAAGGACTGAGAATAGAACTAGATAAATTATCAAGAGAAACAGGAGCGATAGCGGATTATTACGCTTCTGTCAAATCTCCTGAAGAAGAGAAATACAAAAGAGTTTCATTGATGTTTGAGACTGCCAAAGAGAAAGTGGATGAGATAAAATCAAAAATAAGGGCGAGCGCAGACAAGATGACAATAGATGATTTGACAGCAATTAAGAGAGACGTCAAATATATCAAAGAAGTCATGTTAAAAGACATTTTATATCTAATGCTAAGCTCCGGTGACGACGCAAAAGAAATTGCTGAAGGCAAGCTTGATGATTGTAAAAATGATAATATTTGCTTTGAAAGAGCGTTTAGAATTTGTAAAAGAGTCAGCTTTGATCCAGAAGGTGATGGAGGGCCACACGTAACTATCGTTGACTTGGAAGATAATAAATGCATTTTAAAAGTTGAGATGAAGGTAGATCAAGTTCCCGATGGAAGTGCGAATATGACATGCAAATTTGAGAATTATGCTTTAGGATTAGGAGGGAAAGAAGATTTCCTATCCTTATGTGAGGGACCTTTGGTTAAATTCATGAAAATAAAATACGGTTCTCAATCTTCAGGCGCATCTGCCAATCCATCTAATGCAGCAGGGTGATTAAATGATATTAAGACAAATGAATCCACAACTTCAAGGTGGTTTGAACATACCACTTTGGTTAAAATTAATTATAGGTTTAATTGTGATTGTATTGGTTGTTTATGGAGCTATGAAAATCTTGAATGAAGGAAAAATAGGTGGAATCACAACGCAAGCCATTAAAAGCGAAGAGCAAGTGGGTCAATCATTAACAAAAGTCAGCACAAATGTGGTTGATATCAAAAGCAGATTGGATGAAATTGATAAGAGTCTAGGATAGAAACATATTGTTTTAAAATTTGAATTGATTTATTTCTTATGAGATTTGTACATAATCAGCCAGTTTTGTTTATAGATGAGATATCCACTTTGGTCATTGCTGATTTGCATATAGGTCTGGAGACGGAGTTGGCTAAATCTGGTATCAATATCTCATCTCAAATAAAAAAGATTAAAGAAGACATAGATTACTTACTTAATATTACAAAAGCTTCAATTCTTGTTGTTATAGGTGACATTAAACACACAGTTCCTGGGGTGTCTTGGCAAGAAATTAAAGACATCCCTGAGTTATTTGAATATCTATCATCTAAAGTAAAGGTTATCATATGCAAAGGAAATCACGATGATCACATTGAAAAAATTATTAAGAAAGAAGTAAAAATTCATGATTCAAGAGGTTTCAAAATAGGAAGGTTTGGTTTTCTTCATGGGCATGCTTGGCCATCTGAGAATTTGCTAAACTGCGAATATATTATTATTAGCCATATTCATCCTGCTGTAGAATTTAAAGACAAATTGGGATACAGAATTGTTAAGCCAGCTTGGATTAAATCTAATATTGTAAAACAAAAAATTCTTGAAAAATATAAAAAAGAAATAAAAAACGATTTGGGGGTTGTCATAATACCATCTTTCAACAGGCTTATATCAGGAAGTCCAATAAACACCGGCAATAAGCTAAAGGATAATACGGAATTGCTTGGACCTCTTATGAAAAACGGTTTTATAGATTTGAAGAAAGCAGAAATATATCTTCTTGATGGAACCTATCTTGGTAAAATTTCTGATCTGTAATTAAACGCTTTATTTTATCTTATACAATTATTGTTTATGAGAACTGGTGAAAAAGTTCAAGCAATAATTTTAGGTGCAGATAAGATTCTCCTAATCAAGCGTTATGATTATCACAACAGAAAAAAACCACTTTGGAGACTAGTTAAAGGTGGCATAGAAAAAAACGAAAGCATTAAACATGCGCTAAGAAGAGAAATTAAAGAAGAGGTTCAATTGAAAAAAATTGAAATTTCAAAAAAAATACATGAATACTATTATATCGATCCAAGAAAAATCAAAATGAAAGTTCATTGCTACTTGGTTTTTGCCGATAAAAATGAAAAAATAATACCAGATAAAAAAGAAATGATTATAGGATTCAGGTGGACGAGTCTCAGACAAGCTTACAAACTATTGGGTTATAAAGAAGAGAAAGAAGCAATAAAGAAATTATTACATCATGCTCCACTTCATAAGAAGTGATTTTTCATCATCTTGCAATTTATCCAGCACTTCTTTTATCACTTTTAAATTGTGCGACGTAATAACAGAGATCAACATATCACCTTCATTTATTTGCCTTCCGATAGTCGGTTCGTCCATTGATATGGCAGCTTTATCGCCTGTTCTGATCATATCAACATTTTTGCCTTCTTTTTGTATTTGTTTGACTTTACCCACATCCCTTCCATTTTCTAGACTCATCGGCGTATTGACTTTCAGCACACCTTCCAAAACTTCAACCCCGAATATAGCGGGTTGCCTGTTCCTAAAAACAAATCCAGGAATAATTCTCACTCTGCACGGTCTTATTATTGATTCCAGCTTCTCCGCTTTTATTCTCTCAGTTTTGTCCTGCACCCATTTTTTGTAATCTTCAATTATTCTGTATATTATATTGCTTTTGAATACAGGGATTTTATTCTCTCTAACCAGCGTTTCTGCTTCTGGCTGCAGATCAACATTGAAGCATAATAGAACTTTTCTTGTATCATCTTTTCCTGCAGCAAGTTCTATGACATCCTGCTTGTTTGCATTTCCTATTTCCGCTTTCTTAATCGGTATTTCATTATCATTCAGAATTTTTATCAGAGCTTCCAAACTGCCCAAGGTATCTGCCTTGGCAACAACACCTTCCAAATCCTTTTTGAATTCTATGATTTGGACTTCTTGTTGTGCCATTTCTTTAGCCTTTTCTAGATCTTTTTCAGATGAGACAAAAATTATCGGGCTACCAGCAATAACACCTTCCAGATCTGGTGCAGAAATTTTAATTCCTGCTGCAGCATTTATTTCTTTTATGCTGTCAAATTTTTTTTCGACTCTCAATTCCTTTAATGCAGGCGGTCTCAACAGTGCTTTAATTTTTGAAACCAACGGCTTCTCACTACCTATGACAAGATAGTCACCAACTTTAACACTACCATCATAAAGAATTACATCAATCGTCATTCCCAAACCCTTCACTTCTTTAACTTCAAGTACTGTGCCCCTCCCTTCCTTAGACAATTCTAGTTTATCCTTCAAGAATCTTTGAGCCAATCCAGCTAGAGTCATCAGCAATTCAGCTATTCCCTCACCTGTTTTTGCTGAACACGGCACGATTGCTACTTGTTTCTTAAAATCCGATATCCTATCAAATCTCTCTGATTCAAACTCCCTTTCTGCAAGCTGGGAAACAATGTTATACAGTTGCCGTTCAGTTTCATCCTGTATTTTCGGGCTTTGTTTTTGGAAACTTTCCAGAAAGCATGTTGTTTTATTTGATTGCCAGCCATGAATTAAGTCAACCTTGGTCGCTGCAACTACGAAAGGAGTTTTGAATTGCTTGAGAAAGTTAAGGCTCTCATCTGTTTGCGGTTGAAAACCCTCGTTCATGTCTATGACTAAAATAGCTAGATCAGCCACGGATCCGCCCCTTCTTCTGAGAGTTGTGAAGGCCTCATGGCCGGGTGTATCAATGAATAATAGTCCGGGTATTGTTATTTCTATTTTAGATCGTGTTAGTAAATCACCACAAGTTTTTTTGACGTTTTCAATTGGCACAAAACTGGCGCCAATATGCTGAGTGATTTTACCAGGTTCCCCGAGATTTACCGCACTGCCTCTAATCGAATCTAATAGACTGGTTTTCCCATGGTCGACATTTTCGGTTAGCTTTAATGGCGGCTAATGTCCGAGGACCGACACAATGGGTTGTCTTGTTGCCATTCCAATCACTTAACATCTTATATTTTTAAAATATCTAATATATTAGTGGTAGGTATGTCTATAACTATGCACGATATCAAGCCGATTGGCCTGTGTGTTAGCACATTGGAACTTTTCGACACAAGAAAATTCCTGTTGAACTATTGTGATGGATTGGTTCTCAGAGGAGATGACAGGAATCTTGTGAATAAAATAAATGAGTTTAGAAGGGAGATGATGGGAAGATCACAGCCAAAATTTTTGGATGGATATAAAGCGATAATAGCTAGCAACATCGATAAGATAATTGCTTTGGTTGAAGCAAGATACGGAAAAACATATTCGCCTGATGTAGATGTGGTTAAAAAATCCGGGAAGAGGATGATTGATGTTTTATTGCATGCGCAAAGTTTTGATGTAATATCATCATTGGAAAATGACTTCAAAACAAATGTAATGCAACCAACTTATAGGCTTTTTATCGATGAGATGAGAAAATCGCATGTGAATATAGTTTAGAATAATTCTTCGCTAATTTGATAGGCTTTGCTACTTTCATAACTGTTTTGAAATGGTATACCAGAGGCCACGATCGCTAGTTCTATTCTTACTGGTAATGGTACATCTTCAATTACTCCAATCCTTGTTATACCAACATTTTTTCTATATAATTTATATGGTTTGACTTCTTTAAGACCACTCTGATCGCGTTCAAATATCGATCTAAAAACATCGAATGCTGGTTCTTTCTCATCTTCCGCTCCGTTATAACCAACAAACTTAATTTTTAATCTGGCATAATATTCCGGCATAACAACCATAACATGGTATTTTTTTGATACTTAAATAATTCCAATAATCCTTGAGACAAATATTAGCAATAAAGTAAATGGTATTACATACTTTACCAAATTAATTATTATCGCATATTCCACAAAATATTTTATATAATTTTCTATTGTCTTCAGACCGAGTTGAAATCTAATATTAATTTCTGTCAATAAGGCGCGGGGATTCCAATACCAGCCTATAACGTAAGCAATCACCGCCCCCGATAATAATGTTAATAGTGTTCCGGAATAAAAGTCCATGATTTCTAACAGATTTATTCTGAACCATTTTGTGTATGTCAGGGAAACCGGGATGCTGAATAGTAGCAATAAAATAAATATCAACAAGCCTGCTTTGGCTCTTTTGAATTTGTACTCATCAACCAGATTTGAAACCAATGTTTCCATCATTGAAATGGCAGATGTTATTCCGGCCACAAATAAAAGAGCAAAGAACATAGAGCCAATCACAGCCCCCAAGGATATTTCTTGGAATATTGTTACCAGAACAACAAAAGCCAGGTGCGGACCTTCGGATATTGGCAGACCAAATGAGTATATTGTGGCAAAAATTATCAATCCACCAACCAACGCCACCAAAGTATCAGAAAATACTATTAGATTCGTCAGGTATGGAATATCCTCTCTCTTGTTTAGATAGCTGCCATATGTTATCATTATGCCATAACCAACGCCTATCGAAAACAGGGCTTGACCAAAGGCATATAACCAGATTTTTAGATCGGACAGTTTCGAGAAGTCTGGTGTGAAATAGGTCTTTATCCCTTCTATGGAATTTGGGAAAGACAGGGTTTTGATTGCTAAAATGAAAAGCAGCAAGAAAAGAATGGGCAATAATATTTTCGATATTCTTTCGACGCCGTCTTTTATATTGTGGGTGCATGTCAATAGTATTATCATAAGAGTTACTAGAGTGGATAATAAAGGCAGGTGGCTTCTGGAAAATTCTTGAAATCCGTGAAATTGGCCTATTGTAGCATTGATGAAATATGTTAACATCCACCCCACCACAACGACATAATAGCTTAAAATAAGAAAAATTGTTATAGTGGGTATCCACCCTAAAATCTTCATTTTTGGATTTATTTTTTTAAACGATCCTAGTATTGATTCACGGAATCTTCTACCAGTTGATAACTCTATAAGCAATAGTGGAATACCAAAAAATAACACGGCAACTATATATGGAATTAGAAACGCCCCGCCTCCGTTCAAACTCATTATATACGGGAATCTCCAAATATTTCCTATTCCGATAGAAGAGCCTAGAGCAGCTGCTATAAATCCTAGTCTGCTTCCCCATTCTTCGCGATCCATAATATATTATTGTTTTTTTTAATAAGGATTTTATGTTCCATTGTGTTTTAATCTTTTAGTTTTATTTATGATTCATGCTAGATCTAAGTAGCCCGGTAAAACCAGAGGAAAGGTATAGAAAACAAGTTAATTTTCTTTGGACCACAGAGACAGGTGTTTACCCCCTAGAAGTTCTTCCAACAATATTTGATCTTGATGAACAAGGTGTTAGATATCCCAACGTTCTTGCTATAACGGCGGCTGGTCAAATTCTAGATTACATCGCATCTTTATATAATAGAATTGGAAGAGTGGATTTTGTTGATTTTAAATCAGGACAAAATATATATGTAGCGTATAAACTAGCAAATGTTTGTAGATATAGCACTTCTGAAGAGTTTAAACAACACATGTTTGGTAAAAGTTTTGATGATGTCGTTAAAGGTTTAGATTACGTAATGATGCTTTTCCCAGAGTTTCTCAGATATCTAGAAACATATGACATAGATGTTGAAGAATTAGCAAAATTTTTTGTATGTAAGAGAGATGTATCAAACGAGGAAAGGTTTTCTCAAGAATTTTTGACTCCATATAATTTAAGGCACTTTTTCTTAGAGCATGAACCTTGGTATAGATCTTTAAGAGACTCGGTAATGAGTGGCGTTTTTCATTTCTCTTGTGGTAAAATAGAAGATTTTTATCCTTCAGTTGAAGGGGGATATGACGTGGTATATCTATCGGATGTTCATGCATGGGCGGATAGAAGAAGATTAGCGTCTAATTTATTAAATTTAGTTGCTTCGGGTGGATGGTTTCAAAGTGCATTTTTCGGTGCTGATTGCATAGGATTTATTGAATATGCTAGAAGGGATAGAGAATTTGAACAAGGTGTTAGAGAATTGGGTGAATTTGAAACGCATAGATTGTTTACTGAAAGAACTAATCATGTAGTAAATCAAGTAAGAAGAATGTTGAGGCTGAACTATAAACAATATACGAGATTTAAGGAAAGAGTTTTGGGTGATTTTCCTGTAAAACAACAAGTTCCTTTTGTTGGCCAACGAAGATATTAATTTTTAAGTCATTATGATATACAGTTGATTATTTTTAATATCCCATCAGCATTATCACAATTTTACTCTTCCTGCACACGTGGTGCTAAAATAAAATTCAGTTCAATTTTATCCATGTCTTTGAAGCTTAGCTTCATCGGATAATCTTTGGACCACATAACCGTTACTTCATCCGCCAGCTTCGAGGCTTTCATCATTTTTTTCAAATAGTCTATAGGATATCTCGCCCTTGAAGTTTCTCTCGCCTGTAAATCTATTAATGGCTGGTCGTCTTTCTTTAACATCAATTCAGTGGAGCTTATGTCGCCCGATGACTTTATATTAAATAATTCTTTGCTTGCTTCAAACACGACAGAATCTGATACAACTTCTGCATCGTCAACCCCATCTTTCAGAACATCTGATTTCAATTTCACCTTTGCTTTAAAATCCAACTGATCAATAGGAGGAATCTCATCTTGTGATATGTCCAGTAAAGGCACGGTAAATCTTCTTGTGGATTCACCTTTCATAATCACATCCAGCTTATTGTCCTTCAACTCCATAGAAATTTTATCCCCGCTAGTAGCCCTCTTAAGCACGGATACAAAGTTAGTGATATTGATAGGTATCAATTTTTCATTTTCAACTTCAAATTGCTCGAATATGGTAGGCGGTAATTTAAGATCTACGACAGCGACCATTGCCCTGTCAGCCGCCGTTAAGCTCAATCCGGTCTTATTAACTTTAAAAATACCTTCATCTATAAGTTCTCCAACCGTTGAAATGGCATCTTTCAACAACTCAGTATTTGCAATAGTTGCCTTAAACATTAATTAACACCCCATTTGTTATACAATTCTTCTACTTTTTTATAAAGATTTATATCCAAGCCCGTGAGATTCTGGATCACACTGGCTTTAATATCAACACCAAAATCTGTTGGTATTGTTGCTCCAAAAACAGCTATTAACTGGTTCATATTCACCTTTTCCAAAGTTTCTGGTAAATCAACGAAAACCCTCACTTTATTCGTGCCGTCATCCACAACGACAGTATCATCTTTCTTATCAACAACAATTCCTATAATTTTGACTTTAAAGTCATTTTCCGGATCTATCTCTATTATCTTTCTCAAAGGATAGTGATTTTGATTTGGCATCAAGAAATAATTAAGAGTTTACATTTATTATGATTTTCTATTTTCCTATAGAGAGAAAATTTATTTCGTTGTTTTGTTAATTATTGTCTATATCTAAGGAAGTTACCACTTTTATATTCTATATTTCGAATTCCATATAATTCTCCAATCATGTGATGTAATATTTCCATGACGTTGCCCATAGTAGCTTCTGCATTTCTGAGATTTTCTTCATGCGTGACTACAGGCAGTTTCCCACCACATTCTCTGATATAATTTTCTAATAATGGGTATAATTTACTACAATCATTAAATCTGGAAGTGTTTCCAAGAAGGGATCCCATATGATTTCTGAGTTCCTCTAATGTTGGTACTGCAGAATCAGAAACTAAACATATATGAAGGTCTCGTCTTGGTTCTTTTCTTCCAGAATACATCTCTGCGGCAAATCCAATATCAGGTTCTCTATCACCAATACATACAAGCGGTATACCACCCACAAACATATCTATGTACTGGTGCCCTGTTTCAAAACTTGGTCCTAGTGGTTGCCACAACGTACCATTATATACTGGTATACCGGCTATTTCTGATGCTTGTTTAAATTTATCTACCATTTCCTGATTTGGCATGTGTTTTCTATCAAGAAACCCGGAACCAACATATTCTGCAACATCGAAATCCGGTGCATATATTCCAGATACAACACCTATGTCTCTCGGACGCAATATTTTACCTTCTCTTTCTGCATGAACACCGCCGCCGGCTGCTCTTGTTGTTATAAAAATACCATCTTCTTTTAAAAGATAATGAATTATTAGAGGAAGTAGTGCATTATATAATACCCTATCCTCAAGAGGCAATTTTTCTTCATCTGCAGAGAATCCGTATAAATGCGATCTTCCAAAGAAACAAGCGACATGACTCCCGTCGGGCAACTTAAACTCAGAAGGTGCGAACATCCCGGCCTGTCCAAGTATTTGAGCACCAGGTATTGATAATTGACTATACGGTATTATAGATCTAGATTCTATTGCACCTCCAATTGAATCTTTATCAAGACTTGCACCAGCTATAGCTTCAGTAAGCGGTCTTCCACCAGTTCCTGTAATAATACCTATTCCGAAATTTTCTATTCTTGTACGTCCTCTTATATCACCAGCTATTCTTCTTGCATATTCATGAATATTTTTTCTCGTTAAGTTATCCATAAATAAAATAGGTTGCATAAAAGTATAAATTCAACTTTTATTTCTACAATATATGAAATTTGTTATTGAATAATCAGAGGGATGATGAGTGAGAGAACACCAGTCAACTTTTTATTTATAATTTTAGATAAACAACTGATAATCATGTTTGAACTGGCAATAAAAGACATAATGAGGCAAAAGACAAGAACGCTTTTAACAGTAATAGGCATAGCTATTGGCATAGCTGCCATTGTGGCTTTGGGCTCAATTTCTGAAGGTCTGCAAGTTTCGATAACTAAAAGTTTAGAATCAGCTAGTGGTATGATAACAGTTATGCAAAAGTCAAACCAACCACTATTTGCTGGAATGGCTTCAAGTAAGATAACCGGGGCAACGGCCGAGGAAATAGAGAAAGTGGATGGTGTGAAGGATGCTGGTAGAATTATTATGGACTTTGGTTATGTAGATGACAACCAAAAATTCGGCCAACCCACGATATTTTTTACAGGCATTGAGCCATCCAAAATTGAATTGTATGTTACTGAAAACGTCAAAATAAAAGACGGTGATTTGCTAGAGGATGGAGATTCTTACGAAGTGGTTTTAGGCGAGACGCTCGCTGATGCACTGAATGCAAAAGTCGGAGATACACTGAGTTATAAAGATGCTGAATTTACTGTTAAGGGTATTATAGAAAAGATGGGAGATCCCAGTGCTGATTCCGGCTTTATTGTTCCATTGGATGTTGCAAAGGAAGTTACAAACAGGGATTATTACAGTCTTGTGATAGTTATTCCCAACAGCATTGATGATGTTGGAGATGTAGCAAAGAATATTGAAGAAAGTGTTGATGAAATAACAGCAACGACAACAGAACAGTTTGCCAAACAAATATCCAGCATAATTGATCAGATAAGGGTTTTCACAGTTGGTATTGCAGCCATTTCTGCTATAGTAGGAGGGTTGGGTGTCATGAATACCATGATAATGTCAGTCATGGAAAGAAGAAGAGAGATAGGCATACTGAAAGCAGTAGGCGCGACAAACGGATTTGTGATAAGACAGATACTTATAGAATCAGCAATTCTGAGTTTGATTGGTGGCTTGATAGGAGTCGGGTTGGGTGAAATCGGCAGCCTTTCTATAAAAATTTTATCTTCAGGTTTGGCTTTTGCCCAAACAACTCCTCAACTGATTTTTTATTCACTATTATTTTCATTAACCTTGGGTGTGATAGGGGGATTATATCCCGCGTCACTTGCATCTAAACTTGATCCGATAGAGGCGTTAAGGTATGAATGACATTGTCAGAACAGAAAACCTTTCAAAAATTTACAATGAAGGCATGGATAGTGAAGTTAGAGCATTGGACAAAGTCAATATCAAAATAAAAAAGGGAGGCTTCACAGCAATTATCGGACCGTCGGGTAGCGGAAAAAGCACTTTATTACACATGCTAGGGGTTTTAGACAGGCCAACTTCAGGGAAAATAATAATAGATGACATTGACGTTTCTGAATTATCTGATGATGAAATAACTAAAATAAGGAGAGAGAAGATTGGTTTTGTGTTCCAACAGTTCAATCTGATTCCATTGTTGACTGCCGCTGAGAATATTGAAATACCAATGCAATTAGCAGGAAAACCTAGGGAAGAATCTAAAAACAGAACAATGGAATTATTGAGAACCGTTAATCTGGAAAACAGAAAAGACCATTTTCCTAACCAGTTAAGCGGAGGCCAGCAGCAGAGAGTTGCCATAGCCAGATCATTGGCAAACAATCCCGGAATAATTTTGGCGGATGAGCCCACGGGAAATTTGGATTCCAAGTCTAGTGAAGACATAGTTAAATTACTAAAAGATTTAAATCTCGAAGGATATACAATTGTGGTTATAACTCACGACACATCGATAGCAAAGCAAGCCAGCAAAAGAATATATATGAAGGATGGAAAGGTAGATAATTATGACAAATAGAAAAGGAATTGTATTATTGGCTTTAGTCTTATTGATACCTGTAGTTCTAGCCGAAGATTTTGCACTGCTTAGCATCCAGATGTCATTCACAGATCCCTATCCTGTAGAGCCAGGCAAAAATTTAATTTTATCATTATCTTTGTTTAACAACGGCAACAAAGCAGCCAAAGATGTTACGATCGAACTCCAAACTCAAGATCCATTTACTTTGCTGGAAAATCCTGTAGAAAAAATCAGCGAGCTGCAGCCGGGAAAAACAAAAATAATAGAATATGATTTGTTTGTTGACAGTTCAGCTGTCTCTGCAGTCTATCAGATTCCCATCAAGATTAATTATGACATGACTTTCAATTTGACGAAGAATGTTAATGTCAGAGTTCAGGGCATACCACGTTTCAAACTGATCTCTGTAAAAAGCGATGAAATCTATCCTGGAACAACTCAAGACATAATAGTAGATATGCAAAATTTGGGAACGGGAAAGGCAAAGAGAGTAACAGCAACTTTCAAGTCGTCTTCACAGGATATTTCTCCTGTTCTGTCTGGTGGAATAGTGTATATGGGTGACGTGAATTCGGAAGAGGATAAATTAATCAGATTCAGGATTCATGCAAGCTCTGATGTCGAGTATGGCGTTTATCCCGGAATTGTAAATATCACTTATGAAGATGAGTCAGGCAATACTTTATCGGATAAGTTTGATATAGGAATTCTCGTTAGTGGCAGACCCGATTTGCAGGTTCTGAAGAGTGAAATAGATTACAAGGAGCAAAAACTAACAGTCGAGATCAATAATCTAGGCACCGCACGCGCAGATGCTATCAAAGGCGAGCTGATAATTGGCAACAAGACTGTTGACGTGGATTATATTACCAGGATTAAGATAGACAAAAGCGCTTCTTTCAAATTTAAAATTCCAGACACAGAGATTGGCACATTGAGATTGAGTTATAAGGGTCCTGACGGAACAGAGCACATGAAAGATGAGACCATAGTTTGGGATAAATTGAAGACAAACGGAGTCAACTGGATTACGATTGCTGTAGCATTGTTAGCGGTCTATCTCCTGTGGAGATTCGAGATAGTCAAAAAACTATTCAACAGAAACAAAACCAAGAAATAAACAGAGCAATTTTCCTTCAGAATTTTCTAAAAATTGAAAAAATTTGTGATAATTTTATATAAAAAAAATCCTATAATATAGAATAGGCAGAACAATTTACTGTTCTTATGAGACAAGGGTGAAAAAAAGTGGCAGCAGCTAAAAAGAAGAAAAAGAGATAGCCAAACTCAATAAAAATTATTTTTTTGTTTTTTTTCCTTTGTTTTTACTCCTTCTTTCACATTCTTTTTTATCGAAGTTTTAAAGCATAATCATTAAATGCATATCTCTCCTAGATTATTTCTATTCGGTGTTTTGATGAAGAGATATACGGTAAAAGTTTTGGAGAACATTGCTGCTACACCTACAGTGAAATTGATCAGACTGAAGTTTAATGACGATGATAATTTTGAGTTTAACGCCGGCCAGTTCATATCTGTTTTTGTTGATAAGGATGGGAGCAAGATAGTGAAACCATATTCGATTGCCAGTTCACCCGAAGAGAAGAGATACATTGAGCTATGTGTTAAAATAATACCAGACGGATACGTGTCAAACTATTTGGGCAACATAAAGCCCGGAACAGAATTAATGATATTCGGACCCAGTGGTTACTTTAATTTACATTATCCTATTGACAGCGATGTTATATTTGTAGCAACAGGTTCAGGTATATCATCATTCAGGCCAATGATTGAAACTCTTTTAGAAAAAAATCTTGAATATGATGTTTGGTTGCTTTTCGGTGTTAAAAACGAAAATGAGATTATATACAAGGATGAATTCGAAAAACTAGCTAAAGAACATAAAAATTTTCATTTTATTCCTGTGTTATCTCAATCAACTTCAGATTCATGGAAAGGAGAAATAGGCCATGTTCAAGATTTGTTAATAAAATATATCAAAGATACAACGGGAAAACATATTTACATATGTGGTGTTAGACAAATGGTGATAGGTGTTAAGAAACTAGCGGAAGAAATGAGGTTCGACAAAGATAAAATTCGTATTGAAGAATATGTTTGATCTATTTGTTTGAGATGAATTCTTCAGTCGTTAAGAATTCTATTTCAGGTCTTGTATCCTTTAAATCTTTGAAGGTGAATTCGTCCGTCTCTTTAGAGTCTGATGCACAACAATCTTTTATTACAATAATTTTGTAATCTCTGTCATAGGCATCAGAAGTAGCACTTCTAACACAAAGATTAGTCATTACACCGCATATTACTAACTCGTTCGTATTGCTTTCTTTCAATAGTTTATCTAGATTTGTATTAAAGAATGGGCTGATTTTATTTTTCGTAATCAAAATTTCGTTATTTTTTCTTTCCACGAACAATTCCACATTTTTTGAACCTTTAGCAAAGGTCGCTTTCGATCCAAGTTCTGTATGTCTAGTAAAAATTATGTTAAATTTTTTAGATCTGCAGAAATCAAGTAGTCTTTCCACGTTGTCCTTTAATTCTGCCAGATCGCCCAAGTAATATTCTGATTTGCTATTTGCCCACTCGTTTTCCAGATCTATAAACAAACAAGTCTTCGTCATAAGTCTATATTTTGATGAAAAGAATTAATATTCTCTCCATTTGTGCTTGCATTTGGTGCAGCATAGGAACATTGTCGGTGGCTCGTCGGCAGCACGGGTTTGTTGCATGTACCAATACGCTCCCTTGTTTCCGCATTCGGGGCATATCATTTTTTTATCAACCGGATATTGGTCAAGATTCGTATCCTCAGTGATAACATTAACCTTTTCACTCTTGTTTTCAAATTTTTCAGAAATATTTGTTACATGAACATTCTTCTCTCTTGAAACATATTTGCATTTTCTGCAGACATACTTCAGTCTACCATCTCTTTTTTCTGATATCATTAGATTATTGCATTTATCGCAAAATATCATTAAAACACCCTGACTAATATTTCTGTTAGTAGTAATTTTGGCCAGCCCAGATAAGGTATGACGAATACTGTCTTACCATGAATTTTAGTTGGAGTCCACCCATCAGCAGCTGGGTTGTGGTCTCCCTTAGTGAATATTCCACCATCTATTTTGATTATTCTATGAACGATCGGAATTTTCTGGCCTTTTATGTTATAGACTATTACATCGCCTATCTTTAGCTCATTTTCTTTGACACCCTTTACAACCAAGACATCGCCTTTGTTGAAGCCTCCGTTTATAGGCCAGGAGTCTATCTGATTTCTGGTAAAATTATAATTTTCCTGCAAGAATTTGTAATGGTTTGACGGAGTGAGAGAGTCGTGTGTCATTGATTCTGAGACTACTGCCACTACGGGTAGGTCTGTACCGAGAATTATTCCTGCACCTAGGTTGAGTAAATATGCTGCCAGTATTCCAAATATTATGTACTTTATGTTCTCTAAAAGTTCATTCTTTTTTTTCAAGGTCTGCCACCGCTTTCTCCTTTTATTAACGCAGAAGCTATTAAATGCGCCACACGCAAAGGCTCTGGTATCAAGCTTCTTGTGCAACTCAGTTCAATAATACGTTCTGCTTGGTTTGACGCTAAACCAGTAAATTGGTAGTAAAGATTTTTATTGTTTTCTATTTTGAATACGTTAATTTTCCCGGCACTCTTAATGTACTGCCATCTTTTCCTAAAGTCTTTAAAGTGGCTAAGAGCTTCTTTTATTCTATTTAAATCGGGTTTTTTACGATTTATTACTATCACTGGTAGGCTCGTTCTTCTGCTTAGCTCTCTTATATCGATGATGTTGAAGCCGGCTATTGTTATTCCTTTCAGCATAATTACTCTAAGCTGCTTTTTATGCTTTGTTTTGTTGGTGGTCTCTATAAGGGTCTTGGTGGCATCTAATCCGTCTATCTCCACCTCAGTCTTCAGTATTCCGTCGAGAAAATTTCCTCCACGATAAACCACGCCAATGACTATAGTTTTGCCTTTGCTTCTAGGGATAAAAGGTCCGTCATCAAATCCCACTATCCTAATTTCAGGTTTTATTGTTCTCATCGTTATTATTTAGATTTTATTAAGAAATTGTTGTCTAATTATATCTACTTAAGTCATCATAGAAAAAGGTCAATATTTTCATATCTCTTATTCCCCATTGCTCATCAAGTATCATTGCCAAATTTCCTGCAGAAGATCTCCCAACAGGTTTGCCTTCGATATCTCTCAACAAAGAAATAAATGATTCCCAAGACTGTAATCTTAATATGTTAGATCTACCGAAATTAGTTGTTGTTAATTCAAGTGCTTTTTCTTTAGTTCTGCTATCAGCAAGTATTCTTACATTATCAACAAATCCTAGCTGGAAAGCTTGATCTATATTTACCATACTAAATGGTGTCTGTCCATAAACCGTTCCTAATAGCTGATGATGTTCAGGACTAATAAAACCAGGATTTAATCCATATTTCCATTCAAAAGCGCCATTACCAAATCTTTTATTGAAATAATATCCTGAACCTAAAGTTTCCCAAGCGACAAGAGGAAATCCATGTAGACTTGCTCCTCTTCCAAACCCCAACAAGGTCGTTCCATTCCCACCAGCAGCAATAGCTAGATTAAATCTTACACCATATTGTTCTTCTGCTTGTATGACTGCTTCATCTATAACTCTCTCCACCGCTTCAGCAGCAATTGCGGCAGCTTCACCTTGAGTATGATTTAAAGCGAAATACGGGACTTTACCATCTCTTTTTCTTTCTTTGTTTTCCACTCTTACTATTCTTCCTAATTCTTCTGCTGAACCATTGATGTACTTCTCTGCAGGAGTAAGCCGTAGCTCAGCCCCTTCTCTTCTGATAGCTTCCAATCTACTACTTGGGAGATTTACAGGGCATACTGCCAAGCATTCGTACCCCAAAAGTCTTGCAAATCTTGCAGCCGAAGCACCAGCACTTCCCGATGTTGTTTCGACTATTGGTGTATATCCGGGAATTATCCTTCCTAGATTTTCATAATACTCAAAAAGATTAATAAAAACTCTGTCATAATGACTTCCTCCAGGATTCCTATTTTCTTCTTTGACGAAAATAACGTTGTTATTTGGAACGCCAATATGAGACACACGATAAAGAGGCGTATTTCCAATCTCTTCTCTTAAAGCGACATAAAGATCTATTCTGTTTTGTTGCATGTTAATTCAACTGGGTGTTATTTAAATCGATAAAATTAAATTCTTATCTTATTAGTTTATTTTAATTCAGGGT
>CAYJRA010000006.1:0-1119 GCA_964372465.1 uncultured archaeon | reverse complement strand
TTCATAAATGCGCTTCGGGGTAAAACTTGATTTTTTCTTTTTGTATTTTCTTTGAGTAATACACTATTTTTAATTAAACCCAACCATTTATTTTTCTCTTAATTCAAATCCCTTCCCATTTCTTCAGCAGGAGTTTTTGTGCAAAGCCTTACTCGGCATAACTTTCTTAAACACTTAAATTCTTATCTTATTAGTTTATTTTAATTCAGGGTGATTATTTGGTTAAGAAAGTATTTCCAGAAGCCATGGAAAGACTGTACAATAGAGTTTTCGTTTGCAGGAGATGCAAGCACAAAATAAGAGCAGACCCGGCAAAAGTTAGAGCGGGGAAAATCAAGTGCAGGAGCTGCAATTCAAGAGCTCTGAGACCGAAAAGAAAGGAAAAGAAGGCATAGTTTGTATACTTCTAAATAAGTTAACTATTTAAATATCGATAACTATAATGTAATACGGTGATTTGATGGATACTGTTACCGTATCCCCAAAATTTCAAGTTGTAATACCAAAAGAGATTAGGGAAGATTTAAATTTAAGAGCTGGAGAGAGATTAGTGGTTATAGAAAAGGGAGGTACGATTCATTTGATACCCGTAGGAAAAATAAAATCAATGAGAGGATTTATAAGTAATGTTTCTTTAAAGGAGTTAAGAGATGAAAATGAACGTTTTGATTGATTCACATGGGTGGATCGAATATTTTTCTGAAGGTCCATTAGCATCAAAATATGCTAAGTATATAGAAACAGCTAACAGCTCAGAGTATATAACACCATCAATCATTCTTTATGAAGTTTATAAAAAAATGAAATCTGTTATAGGAGAGGACAAGGCACTAAAAGCAATAGCCCATATCATAGAGCACACAAGAATAGTTTCTATTGACAAAAAAATTGTTTTGAATGCAGCAGAAATAAGCCTTAAAACAAAACTGGCTATGGTCGATTCTTTGATCAAAGCAGTGGCAGAAGAAATAAATGCAAAAATAATAACCGCTGACATTCATTTTAAGGGATTTAGTGACGTTGTTTTTATTGAATAAGATTTAAATTCATATTTTCATATTTCACTTACATGGAAAGCAAATTGATAAAAGAATGGGTCAGCAAAGGATTGAGCATATC
>CAYJRA010000005.1:0-41634 GCA_964372465.1 uncultured archaeon | reverse complement strand
AAAAAGATCAGAAAGACAATGACGAGGAATTGAGATATATAGGCTAATGTTTAAATATTTTCTTTGCTAAGTGGATCGTATGGCTGAACCGTTGATACCAAAGAAAGACTATCTTTCTGCTGGTATACATATTGGAATGAAGTCAAAGAACAGCAATATGGAAAGATTCATCTACAAAGTAAGAGAGGACGGGCTAGCGGTTCTAAACTTGAAGTTGCTGGATGAGAGAATCAGAACGGCTTCTGAATTTTTAGCGAGGATGAATAAAATTCTGGTTATCGGGAGAAAGACAAACGCCCATATGCCTATAAGGAAATTAGCCGAATCTATAAATGGCACATTCCTTGTTGGTAGATTCATGCCAGGCACGCTGACAAATCCGAAATATGAAAACTTTGTCGAACCGGATGTGGTCGTGTTAACCGATCCTTTGTCTGATTATCAAGCATTGAAAGAAGCGACTGATAGCAGAATACCTATCGTGGCATTGTGCGATACATTTAATGAAACCAGAAATGTTGATTTTGTGGTGCCTTGCAACAACAAAGGCAGAAAATCCTTGGCATTGATTTATTGGCTTCTAGCCAGAGAAATAAACACGTTAAGGGGTAATAAAGACTTTAATATGAAGTTGGAAGATTTTGATAAGGAAGAGTAAATAATTATTTAAGATACCAAAGTTTGACTCCTTGATGCAAAAGTTTGGATGCATACTGCTGTCCTTCTTTAGTGATTTTGTATTTGGGTTCTTTCTTATCCTTTTCCAAAAGTTTAGATTTAACTAAATCCTTCAATGTCTCTTTCACTAAAATTTTTTTTCTTATGGGAAATTTCGAAGTTAATTGTTGTTCGGTAACGTAAGTTGCTAGTGATCCTTTTGCGAATACTAATATGGCTAATAGAACTGTTTTTTCCAGTTCAGTTAGAGTTATCATTTAATCGCCCAAAGATACCATTTACAGCAAAAATATTCTAATATTAAAAAGAATATTGAATACAAATGCAGATTATATGAATCTACAACATATGTTGTTTTCCATAATTTTATATCTTTCGGTGTAAAGAAAAGGTATTTAAAATCTTCCTCGATATAAAAACAAGGTGGAATGAACGGAAATGAAAAAAAACAATAATACAGAGCGTGTTGTCTATTGCACAATATGCAGCAATCCTGGAATGAGTACATATGAATTATCGAAAAAATTAAATATGACTGGAGGCAGGGTTAGATATACTCTTTCTAAATTACAGGAAGATGGGTTGGTAAAATTTAAAATAGAGAGGAAGACACCGAGATTGAAGAAACTCGCCTATCCGATCGAAGCATGGAGATTGCTCCCAAGAAAATTCAAATATGAATTAAAAAGATTGCTTGGGCATAAGAAGTATATTTGATTGAAATTCTGGCATCAGTAAAGCTTAAATATCATCCATAAATATTATTTTTAGGGTGGGTTGGAAAGATAGCTTCGCCTTTCTATCAAAGGAAAGGTGAGGAAGTTCCATCCATTGAAAGAAGTTAGTTGAAAAACTAGTTTCCAATATCAGAAACGATACTTCATAACTGAAATGGGATGATATTTGACGTCAGGTTATTGGAGATGAAACGGATTGGAGACCTTGATGAAATGCAAGCTTTAAGCGCTTAGACGGATGCTATCTGAAAAACAGAAGATGGACTATACCAATACACCCTTCTTTTTACTTTTAGTAACTTTTTTATATCTTACCGAACAATTATTGATTGATCAAATGGGTAAAAAAGACAATATGAGAATGCCAACGGGAATGGCAGGTCTAGTCAGATACGGAGACGAGCCGAAGGAAGGTATAAAACTAAAGCCGGAATATGTGGTAGCTTTTACTATGGGTGTTATTGTCCTAGAAGTCGTATTGAAGTTTTTAGGCTGAATGTTTTATTATATTAAATGTATCTGTTCAATTCTTTCATCGAATTAATCTTCAAATTTGGTTTCAATTTGTTCGGAATTTTTTTAATTTCAGATGAAATCAACACGGAATAACAACCAAGTTTTTTTGCGAAAGCGATATCCGACTCAATGCTGTCTCCAATCATGACAGTCTTCTTAGGATCTTTAATCTTCTCTAAAGTTGCTTTGATCGTATAATCTGACGGCTTACCAAAATTTATCATTGGTTTTCTGGTGGCATGTTGTATTCCTGCTGCTATAGAACTAGTTCCAGCAATGATTCTATTTTTTTCGAATCTTAATCTACCTAAACTACAAGTAATTAATTTAGCTCCATTCAAAACTGCGTTTATACCTAGGCTCATCTTATGATAGTCAAAACTGAAATCATCAGAAACAATAACATAATCTACTGGCAGAGTATCTTTTATTTTTATTCCAAATTTCCTTAGGTCTGACTTCAGTGCTATCCCAGAAGCCAATACTTCAATCTTTCTATTTTTAAAATGATTCCAGATCACGTATCCGGGATTAATTATCTGATTAGATTTTGTTTCGATTCCTAATTTAGTCAAATGTTTAGCTAGTCCAAGTTGAGATTTGGCTGTGTTGTCTGTGACATATAAAACTTGTTTATTAGCATTAACCAGTTTTTTAATTATTCCCTTGGAGCCTTCTATAAGATCAGGCCAGATAAGTAAAGTGTTATCTAAATCGAAAATGAATGTATCGAAATTTCTTAAATCCATAGAATATTAGTTTTGTTTTTTGATTAAATACTTATTTTAAACTATATCCGCCGTCAACAACCAATATTTCTCCTGTTATATAACTAGCATCGTCTGAAGCTAGAAATAATATTGCGTTAGCTAGTTCTTCTGGCCCGGCAATTCTTTTTATAGGAGTTTGCTGACGGAAATATTCAATCAGTTCTTTCCCAGCACCTTTTGTCATATCTGTATTCACATTACTGGGTGCGACTGCGTTGACTCTTATTTCCGGTGCTAATTCTTTGGCAAAGGATTTTGTCATTGTTATTAATCCACCCTTTGCGGAAGTATAAGCAAGCACTGGAGCCGCACCTAAGAAACCATAAACAGAAACTATATTAACTATCGAGCCACCATCATGTTTTTTCATTATTGGCGCAACTTCTCTTGTCATCAACCAAGCACTAGTCAAATTAATATCTATAGTTTTCTTCCATGTCTCCACATCTGATTTCCAATCTCCCGGTCTGAGAATTTCTCCTGCATTGTTCACAAGTATATCAACTCTTCCAAATTTATTCATTGTCTCTCTTACTAATCTTTTTACATCTTTTTCCTTTGTGACATCCGCCTGAACGACAATACAATTGTCTTTACCTATTTGCTTAGAAACGTTCTCAGCATCTTCTTTTCGAGATTTATAGTTTACGACTACTTTACAGCCTTCCTTTGCAAACAGCAAGGCTGTTGCTTTGCCGATGCCTCTACTAGAACCTGTTATTATTGCAACCTTGCTTTTGAGTTTCATTATCATTATTATAAAAAATGAATAATTTATGATTAATCATTCCTAGAAATCGACAACTTAAATCACTATATTTACGCCGTTCAATTTTATCTTGCTCGCAGTGCCTTGAATCGCCACTTTTCCATTTACTTCTTCTATGACTCCATCAAAATCATATAATTCCAATTTATCATTGTTCAACAAAGGAGAAACTCCTCTTAATCCTGTCCATTTCAATGATCCTGATATATCCTGAAATGAAATAATATTCTTCTTAACATTATTTAACGTAAATTGTATGGGATGGCCGGAAACAGAAAAGGATATGCCGGTTTTATTAAAACTGAAATCTCCCAATGTTAGTTCGTTGGTTTTTCCTGATACTCTAACAAAATCATTTGAGAATGAAACTGTGCCAGTCATATCATTTGCAAAAATCTTAAGCGGATTGTTGGTAAAGGTTACTGTGGATCCGTCGACAGATATTGAATTGGAAATGACTACGGCCCCAAAATCATTGTTCTTCAATTCAAACGACTGGCCGTTCATGCTTCCAGCACTTACATCAGACAATATTACCGATAGTTTATTCGTATTGTCGCCTATTTTTGGCAGTTTCCATTTGCTCTCAACATATTTTAAAAAGTATCCAATTTTTTTGAAATGTTCGTCCAGATATTTAGCTCTGAACTCCTTGCCCTGAGGAACAAATAAGAAAAATCCAATTAACAATAGAAGAGCGACAACTATAATTAATGCTTTTTGCTCCATTCTACCCAATAACTTTATAGTATCTTTACGATATATTTATATAACTTATATGTCATGTTTTATGTGATTATTATGGAAAACCTTCTTACAGAC
This sequence comes from uncultured archaeon, assembly GCA_964372465.1. GTDB lineage: Archaea > Aenigmatarchaeota > Aenigmatarchaeia > CG10238-14 > CG10238-14 > JAGVVZ01. The sequence goes on along the minus strand of CAYJRA010000005.1, from coordinate 37,342 downwards.
AACATTTCTCAGTGGGGAAGCGGCCTAATGGGCCAAATTTTAAGCATTGTTGTGCTAATGATTTTCTTTTCACTGTATTCAAGAATAATGGTTCAACAAATTATGTTCAAGCTGGAAAAAAGCGCTTCAGCACTAGAAGAAATGACATCTGAAGCAGAAAAACACGTATTGAAGAGGATAAGAAAAAAACCTGATAAGAAAGTTCGTTCTAGCGTTAAAAACTTTTTGGAGTTCTTTGTCATACCTCCTGTTGATATAGATCCTTACGGAGTAATGAAAAAATTAGAACACATAGTCAACCAAGAAAAATACAGATTCAAGTATTTTGTCAATGAGATAGCCACAGAGTCTAACGAAGAGAGTAAAGCAAACATCATGATGGGTTTGTCTGGTGCAATGAATCTATACCAACTAACAAAGATAGTAAGACATTTCGTGGAATTGATCAAGAAGACGAAGAGTATCAATTTGGCATTCATAATTCAAATGCAGTTGCCTTTTATAGAGAGAATGGCAAAGGCATTGTTGCACGGCACGGAAGCATTATCTAACGGTTGGGTGATAGGAGATGGTATAGGACCGTACATAGCTTCTAACCTAATAGGTGACTCTAAAGTTGAATCTGTTGATGATGAAACCGTAATAGCTAGGAGAAAAATCAAAAACAGGAATGTAATAATAATGAAGGCAAAAGGTCCGGGTGGAAGAACTGGGAATCCTGGAAAGGCTTTAGAGAAGATTGCGAAAAAAGAGAAGATTGCGAAGATCATTTCTATTGACGCGGCGGCAAAATTAGAAGGAGAGAAAACTGGAACTATAGCAGAAGGCGTCGGTGTTGCAATGGGTGGTATAGGTGTTGAGAGATATCAGATAGAAGATGTTGTTGTAAAACATGAGGTGTCGCTTGATTCTATAATTGTAAAAATGAGTGCCGAAGAAGCGATCATGCCTATGAGAAGACATGTAAGAAATGGCACAAAAAAGGTTTTGGAATTGGTTGAAAAATCAATTCAAAGAACACCAGATAAGGGAAGTATTGTCATAATTGGTGTTGGTAATACAAGTGGTGTTGGTAACAACAAAAAAAGTTTGGAAGAATCGGATAAAATCATATCAGCTAACATTAAAAAAATAGCGCTGAGAGCAAAAATGAGAAAGAAGGGATTTAGATTCAAGTTGCCTTTTTAACTTTGGATTCTAATTATCATCTTATTTTATTAATGATATTACAGTTAATAATCCTAAAACTAAGAATATCAAAAACCATTTCTGAATGCTTATAGATTCATGTAAAAATAAAACACTCAATATAACCGTAGCTGCTATTGAAACTCCGGTTATTATTGTAGCTGCTTTCCACAACTCCAAAGTTTTGTAACTATATAAAACAAGAATTGTACTCAATCCGCCAACAATGGCAAGCAATAAAGTGTATATGTTTATCAGTGACGGTTCTTTGGTTATATATTTAACAAGCAAATTTACTCCACCGATTAGAATGCCAGCGATAAAAGGAACTATGATTAAAATGTCCATCTATAATTTATCATAATAGAGAAATATATTGTTTACTATAATATTGTTTTAAATACCGCGCCACAACAATTAATTATAATGGCATTAGCTAAAACTTTTCTTGCTGGAGCAATTGCAATCATTTTTACTGTTTTTATAGCATTTGGATTGCATGTAATTTATGAACCACCAGAATATACCTACACAGAAAATGACTGCAACCAAAAATATAATTGTGAAAAGACAACTCAGGATAGTCTGGATCAATATAATTATAATTATTCAGACACAGAATATCAAAACTGTTACTCAAAAACTATGAAGGATCCATCATATAAGATGTGCCTTGATTCAAGAGACAAATGCGTAGAAGAATCAGAAAAACAAAACCCTGAATATATACACGCTAGAAATAGTTTTTTCATAATTATTTCCATTGCTATAGGATCTATAATACTAGGCATCTTATTAACTAAACTAGAAAGTATTGGACCGGGATTAATGGGTGGTGGTGTTCTGTTGGTCTTGTGGTCTTTGATATATACATGGAAATACTGGTTTACGCTTAATAAATACATAAAGCTAGTGGCTTTGGGTATTGTATTGGTGATTCTGATTTATCTCGGCTATAAAAAAATAGAAAACAAGGAAACCCCAAAAAAATTCAAAAACAAAAGAAAATGAATACCATATAATATTTTATTGAATCTGTGTTGAATTATTAAATTCTTGAAATCAAATTTAGATTTATGAAAAAAGGCATCTTTATTGACATTGAAGGAGTAGATTCTTCTGGGAAACACACACAGGCTGAACTGCTGAAAAATACATTAGAAAAAAGAAACTTCAAAACATCACTTTATAGCTTTCCTGCTTATGAAACTACCTTTGGAAAATTAGTTGCCGCGCATCTTAGAGGAGAATTCTGGAAATTGAAAGAAGTGATGCCAGAAATTGCCTGCATGCTTTATGCAATGGACAGATACCAGTTCAGAGACGAGATAAAACAAAAACTGAGCAACGGGGAGATAGTCATTACTGACAGATTTACTCCATCGGCCATGGCATATCATGGTGCAATGGTTAAAGATAGCATACAGCTAGTCGATTGGGTAAAACAAGTTGAATCGAGAATGACACAACCCGATATTGTGATTTTCTTGGATGTTCCGGTGGAAGCCACAAAGGAATTAATTGAAAAAAGAAAAGGTAAGGATTATCTCAAAAATATGTCAAAGGACATATATGAACATAAAATGGAATTTCAAAAAAAAGCGAGAAACATGTATTTAGAAATTGCTAAAAGAGAAAAAAACTGGAGAGTAATAAAGTGTGTTGACAGCAAACTAAAAATTAGGGATTCCAAAGATATACACAATGACATAATGAAAGAATTGGGAAATTTTTTATAATAAAACTAAGATTGTTTAATCGTGCGTCAATCTTTCATCTTTATCTGAAATTGTAAATGATTTGTCTTGCTTGAATTCTTTACCCAATTTCATCGCTATCTCTGCCTTTGTTAATTGCCGAGCTATATCCATATAGTGATCTGGTCTAGAAAGCAAATCTAATTTTGCTATTTTCAGACATAGCTCTTTTGCATTAGATCCTTCTAAAGTTAATAATGCTTCACCGCTGGGAGAAATCAAATCTACAGATAATTTATTACCTATTATACTCACAACCATATTTCCTCTGGAATCTGTATCCTCCTTTTCATTAAATGCCAATGATATTGGTTTCTCCCATATTTGGCATTTCACAAGTTTCTTTGCATTATCCCAATCTTCTTCATATATATGTGCTGAATTAGATGTTATGGATAGTTTACCGACTTTAAATCCTATCTCCTTAGCAACTTCTTCCTGAATTGCTCGAAGACCAAAGGCATTCAATAAGGCAGCTTTAAACATATCATGGCTTCTCACCGTTGCAAATAAATGTAATCTACCATCATTCTGCAATATCTGGATTTGCGTCAAACATGCAGGCGACTTCTCCAACTCATCCTCCAAAGGATACCACAACGTAGCTACAGCTCTCCTACTTACTTCACATTCTTTCATTTTATTTATCAAAAAACTTATTTGGTCTATTTGTTTCCCAGATTCTGTTGGATATGCCCGTAGTCTTTGTCCGTAGGTATAAACAGTTCCCTCAGGCAGTTTTGATTCAAAAAATACACTGTTGATATATTCATGTATTGATTCTTTCGATTCTATGCCAATTATATGTTTCAATTCGTCAGGCCAATTTGGTATATGCGGTTCGTCTGCACTCTCTTCTTCAGAAACCCAAGTTAAAACGACCAGTTCTTTCATCTGGTTTCCATACTCCGTCTTCTTAACAGTGCCATATCTCACAATTCTATCAATAGCCTTTATCCAAGCATCTGTTATTCTTCTACCACGGACTATCCAACCAACTCCTTCCGACGGCAGTGCAAAATCAACTTCTCTCTGATAAACAGAGAAACTTACTGGATTCATGTGTGGTTTCTTTTTTTTTATTTTAGAAATAAAATCTAAAACTTGTGTCAATTCCATTTCGCTGACATCTGCTAATTTTACATTTTCCACTGTCTTTCTTATAATAGAAAAATCCATATTTTCGTGCAAACGGAAATTTATTCCTTTCACCAACCCGTCATCGCTAACTCCATTTTTCCACAAATTTATCAAAACATCCCATCCAGATTTCCCCAAAGATGTCCGTGATAACTGACCTTTACCCCATATCAAAAGATTATTAATCTGTGGATTAAGGCAAAGATTTCTCAGCATAATATTAACGCCTTCTTTGCTATACAAAGTACCGATTATAGCACAAACATCTAGAAGCTGTGGTACTTGTTTGATAACAATATTTGGATCGCTCCAAACCGTACACAAGCCCACGTGATCACCGTTTCCTAGGGTAACCTTATATTTTTCCGGGAGATAGAGATTATCAGAATTTATTGGCATAAAACCACTTTAAAAACAGTTTATAACAAATATGGATTTTAATTATTAAAAGTAGATTCTTCAAGGAAATTTTTATATCAAGAAAGAATAGTTATTTTGATAGAGAATTTCTACATAGCCCCTGAAAGTAAAGGTTTAAAAATCATAACTTTCTATTAGTAAGAGATAATTATGACGCTTAGACCAGGAAGAACAACTAGAAGAATTGAGAGGCCTTGGACAAGAGTATCGCAAAGAAAGCCGAAAAAGAGTTATGTAGTCGGCGTGCCATATCCAAAAATCCATGTTTTTGAAATGGGCAGCAGAACTAAGCAGTTTGATACAACTTTATATTTAATTGTTGAAGATCCCATGCAGATAAGAGAGAATTCAATAGAATCTGCCAGAATCACTGCCAACAAGCACTTAGAAAAGTTTGTGGGACTTGAAAACTTCTTCATGAAGCTTCTTGTTTATCCTCATCAAGTTTTGAGAGAACACACATTAGCAACGGGTGCGGGCGCAGACAGGTTCTCTATGGGTATGAGATTGGCTTTTGGAAAACCGAAAGGAAGAGCTGTAATAACATATCCGGGAGAAAGAATATTCTTATTGAAAGTCGACAAGGCAAACATAGCTCACGGGAAGAAAGCTTTGCATAGAGCTGTTCAGAAATTGCCTGGTTCTTGCAAAATTATTGTAAGCAACTAAGAATTTGTTTTTTATTATACCAAACTAAATAAATTTTATGAAGACAGAGGAATTAAGCTCCATAGGATTAATTGCTATTATGGTTGTTTCTGTGATAGGCTTCATGTTCTTGGGATTATTCCACACAGAGCCTACTGCCAAGCTGGTAGAGCCATCGTCATTGACATATCTGCTTGGAATAATGTTTTTTTCGATTTTTGCCATCTCGTTGATGTTTTTGAGGCACAAAAATTAATTGAAACTATTTTTAAGTTAGAAAACAAAATTAATTAGGTCACATGAGAGAGAGTGATACTGAAGTATTATTAGATGGATTATATGAACATCTGAGATTTATCAATGATGCTGCTGATACGCTAAATACGATGAAAAACAGGGGCTTTGAAACCTTAAAATATTGGTATGCTATTGGAAGAATGATAAATGAGTTGGAAATGTTTGTTTTTGATATAGCCCAAAGATCGCCGTATATAAGAAATGAGAGCCTTGGATATATACCTGAATTCGAAGCTCTGCAAAAAAACAGCTGGCTTTTATCCCATACAGCCGCAATCACAAATCCCAGATTGGCTGATCCAAACTATGTTTCCAGAAAAATAAACGAATTAAAAAAAGACGTTTCAGTTTTAAGATCAAAAATCCTGGGAATTAAAAAACATCATTCAAGATCTTCAAAAATAGAACCTTTGAAACTGGCAACCTTAGGAATTATGACGATTTCCGGCGTAAGCTTTAGTGGACTTCTTCTTTCATCAACTCAGACCACCGCTAGACTGGTCGAACCATCGTCACTGGCATATCCATTTGGGTTGGCTTTTCTATCTATCTTGGTTATTTCACTCATTGCGCTGAACCATAAAAAAAGTTGAAATAATTATTGATTCAATTTATTGAATATGCTTTAGATAATCTGGTGAATTAATGGAAGAAATTATAAGCAAACTGGAAAATGAAATAAAAAAAACGTTCAGTTCCGAGAGCAGCGGGCATGACATCTATCATCTGAAAAGAGTTCTAAATCTGGCATTGCATATCCAAAAAAAAGAGGGCGGGGACAAATTAGTAATCGGAATTTCTGCCTTTCTGCATGATATACATAGAATAATCCAGATAGAAACTGGAAAATACTGCACTCCAAAGGACTCCCTTCCTATTGTGAAAAAAATCTTGGAAAAAATTGATATACCGAAAGACAAAATAGAGAGAATACTGCATTGCATCGAATTTCACGAAGAATACTCCTTTTCCAACCAAGGAAAGACAGTTAATGACATAGAGACTTTGATATTGCAAGATGCAGATAATCTTGATGCCATTGGAGCGATAGGCATTGGCAGAACCTTTGCCTTCGGTGGAACATATAAAAGATTGATGTGGATACCCGAAATACCCTTTGACAGAAAAACGTTTGATGAGCCTGAACTGGATCCATCAACGGTGCATCACTTCTATAGCAAGCTCCTGAAATTGAAAGAGAATATGAATACCAAGACTGCAAAAAAGATGGCTTTAGAGAGGCATAAATTTATGAAAATTTTTCTGGATGAATTTTTCAAAGAGTGGAACGGAGAAAAATAGAGTAAGTAATTTATTTCTGAAAGGATAATTATTCATCATGAAAAAAGAAATTCAAGACTTGAAGAGATTTGCTGGTGAAATATTCTCTACAGGATTTAAAAAATACAACGATATCAAAAAACCGCTGTCCAAAAAACACCACATAGGAGAAAGGGTGGAAGAAAACGGGCTTTTCGAATGTACAACATGCGGTGATTTAATAGCTGTTATAACCGGAGAACGACTGCCTGCATGCGATGTGTGTTATGCAAAAAATATCAAAAACAAATGGGTCAAGAGGCCGGAAAATGTTAATTTCATAACAAAAAACCCCAATATTGAATTTGAAAGAGAATCAACGTTTATTGAAAAATTTGCAGATACTATCACCCAGGTTGTTGGCAGCATGAGCTTTGTTTATGTTCACATAATCTGGTTTGGCATCTGGGTTTTAATTAACATGAATATGACAAATATGAAGCCTTTTGACCCCTTTCCCTTCGGGTTGTTGACTATGATAGTCTCACTCGAAGCAATATTCCTCTCTACATTTATTCTGATATCCCAAAACAGAATAACAGAAAGAAGTGAGATGAGATCCGAGGTGGATTACAAAGTCAATGTAAACGCAGAAAAAATGGTAACAGAGGCATTGGGACTGCTCCATGACATCAAAGAAAGTGTCGAGGAGAGAAAAAATGTAAAGAAAGAGGAATGAATGCTAATTGATATTTAAAAAATACATACAAATAATATATTATGATGTTTAGCAAAAGCACACTAACCCTAATGTTTTCTATTTTTCTTTTCGTACCAATAGTTTTTGCTGAAATCTACATATCTTGCCAAAGACAAAATATTGTAGCAGGAGAGAGTGTCACTTGCTCAATCGTAGACTGCAAGGATGTTTTATGGATTATAACCAATAATAAAGGCATTCCATTAAGTTTGCCGTTGATAACAAATGACTATAATGTTAATATAAAAACCAAAGGCACCGGAGAAGTAATCATAAATACCGTGTGTTTCAATCCCGATATCGGAGTTAGAAGCAAGATAATTAACGTGGCTTCTGAATTGCCATATAATCCATATGCCGCAACTGATTCTGGTACTGAACAACCATATTGCTATCAGTATTATTTAGATCCCAAGATTTGTCCATGTGGTTGTGATCCAACATCGAACGGCGGTGTGTGTAAAAATTGTACAACTGTAACTACACAAAATACTCAAAATACTGCTTTTATATCAATAACAACATGTAAATCGGGAGCGACTGATTGGGTATGCAATATATCTGGTGTATGTAAATGTGAATTGGCTGGAAGTTGCACTAACGGAGACTTTCTTGTATACAAAAAAGACCCAAATGATATTCTATGTTCTTTTGAAATCAACGGTTCAGAAGTTGTCATGTATTGGGATAAGTGTGGCTCACCTACTACTGATGATGTTAAAGTAGTTGTAGATTGTAATGGAAATCGATCTTCAGAAGAAACAATTTTTATTATTGACAGCAATACTAAGACAACAAAACCAACCAGCACAACAATATTTAGATTCGGATGTCTGTATGAATGTAGATCTTCTTGTGAGGATGATACTGTTCCCCCAGCCTGTTTTAGTGGTGTTTCCCATGGAGCAAAAGGTTGTGAAGCTGGGTTGACATGCTGCGAATATGCTCCAAAGGCTTGTCCGTTGCCTGCAACGATAAAAATAAAGCAACAATGCCTTCACGAGTGCTGCCCGGAATCAGAGGAATATAAAACAAAGCGGTGTGATGAAGGAAGTTTTTGCTGCGGCGACAATACATGCAAAAAGTCATGCCCGGGATCCCCATCAAATATAGATATGACAGTGCCGCTGTTGATATTCATGGTTATATTAGCACCTGTGATAATCTTTTCTCTTTATATAATCTTTGGGAGAAAATAGCTAGAAATGTTTTCTAAAGTTGGGGATTACCAGGATAAATAATTTAAATTTTAAACAATTCTCATGATAGAATGCGTAGTTTATGATATGGATGGTACGTTAATTCTTCTGGACGGGTTTTCCGATATAATGCATCTCCGTGTGATAGAATATGCAAAAAAAGCTGGATACAGATCCGATGAAGAAACGAGAGAAATAATCGAAACTGGGAAAAGGTATGCAATAGAAAATATAGGAGAATATGCATGGACAGATCATGGAAATGTTGTTATGCTCTGTGAAGATTCTTTTGCGCTATGGAGAAGTGTTATTGGATACATTAATACACATGCCAAAGAAACAGTAGAAGATTACGCTTCTGTATTCCTAAATCTTTATAATATGATAAGTAGCTGGGATTACAGACTAACTCCTATGACCAGAGAAACAATAATTAAATTGAATGGAAGAGGCATAAGACAGTTCATAATTACAAACAGCAAAAAACCGGATAAAATTGATTTTGTAAACTCTGAAACAGGTCTAGATATTCCTGCATATGTGGATGCGCAGAAATGGGTGGTAACTCCTGACGGTATAAGCTATACAATTGCTGGTAGAACTGTATATGCAAACAGACCAAGATATAGGGAAAAACTGGAGCAAATAATGAAAGATCACAATTTAAGGCCAGAAGAAATGTTAGTTATTGGAGACACAACAATGGATGTTCTGCAGCCACACACACTAGGAATGAGATGTTTGTTGAAAAGAAATGAAACTTCTGATGGTTTCAGAACTCCGGACGAAATAGTCAGATTTATGATGACTCTGGGAATACCTGTAATTAATAATTTAGAAGAAATTGAAAATCATTTAAACTAATTTCTTTCTCAAAAAATCTTTTAGTTCGCTAATTTTGATTCTGTTTTGTTTTGTTGTATCTCTGTTTCTAATAGTAACTGTGTTGTCTTTCAGAGTATCATAATCAACCGTGATATTGAAAAATGTACCTATCTCATCTGCTCTTGCATATCTTTTGCCAATGCTTCCTGAATCATCATAAAAAACATCAAAATCCTTCTTCAACGTTTCAAAAATTTCCTTTGCCTTTTCCGGAATTTTATCTTTGTTGACTAGTGGGAATATGCTTGCTATGTAAGGTGCTAAACTAACTGGAAACTTGAACCAATTCCATCCACGCTGCTTATCTTCAACAAAATTGTGCAACAAAATACCAGTAATTGTCCTTTCAACACCAAACGAAGGCTCAACTACATGCGGCATAACTTTGCTTCCGTCGTCTAAGGCAACAGATAAATCTGTGTTTGCATGTTTCGAGTGCTTAGTCAAGTCATAATCAGTCCTGTATGCATTCCCAACCGTTTCTTTCCACCCAACATCTTCAAAATCTATTTCCAAATCAAAATTTCCGCCACTATAATGCGGTGTTTCTTCCGGCAACATATGACGAAATCTTAACGCAGATTCTGGTATACCAAGTGATTTGTAGAATTCAAATTCCTTTGCTAAGAAGAATGCCATCCATTCGTTAGGAAGAATTTTCTTTTTCAGTGCATCTGCAACCTTGATTTTTATCGGTTTGCCTTTCTTTTGTTGATCTTCTCTAGTGAACAATATTATCTCTTTATCCTTCACTTCATCGAAATAGGGACAAGTAGAATTTTTCGGATCAAAAAACATTTCTATTTCCATCTGATTGAACTCTCTCACTCTTATCAAAAAATGTCGAGGTGATATCTCATTCCTGTATGCATGTCCTATTTGGGCAACACCCATTGGCAACTTAGCGCGGGTTGATCGGAAAACTCTCTGGAATGATGTGAAAACATTCTGTGCACTTTCAGGCCTCAAATATCCCACTTGCCCACCCGTAGAGCTTATCTCTGTCTTAAGCATTAGATGAAATACTCTGACGTCAGATAATTTTCCCTTGCAATTGGAACATACCAGTTTATTATCTTTGATGATTTTTGTCAATTCTTCATTCGATTTACCCTCGACAAATTTTTCAGTCTTCTCTTCTATTATATGATCAGCCCTGAACAGGCTTTTGCATTTGTCGCACTGTGTTATCGGATCAACGAAAGAGTCGACATGACCAGATGCCTTCAATACTTTTTCCGAAAGTACTGTAGAACCATCTATTTCAAAAACATTATCCAAAGACTTGATGAAAGTTTTTCGCCAGTGATCAATAAATTTCCTTTTTAATAAAGTTCCGACTGGACCGAAATCCCAAAATCCTGATATTGTTGGATAAATCTCTGCCGTAGGGAAAACCATGCCCCTATTCAGACAGATTTTTTGTATTTCCTCTAATTTTGACATATAATAACCTTTGGTAATTCAAAATAATAAAGCTAAAGAGCCTTATCTATTTTCTCTATAGATCCTAAATCCCCATCCAGACTATGTGTATTTGTACTGGCCTATCCAAACATGCCCTGTATTTAACCGTGAACAACCGGGGATCAAACAAATAACCAACATAAGACTCTCCGTTCTTGCTTCTTATTCTTACTCTATCGTCTGTATACAATTTTTCTATTATTGGAACCAAATGCGGATCTAATCCTACGTATCCCTTGTTCCAGCGTTTCTTTAAATTATCAAACCATCCATATCGGCATCACCTTTATTCCTATAACGCAAAATCTACTTAACATTTTCTTCGCGTTTCGTGATATGTAGTTTAATAATATCAGAAATTGTTTCAGGAGTGATTTCTATGATGAACACATTCAAGAAATAAATCTTCTTTAGTCTATTGTTTTCCCAGTTGGTTATGGAGTAAAGAATATTTGCGCTTTCTAATTGATTCAAATATTTATGAGCAGTGCTATAACTGATATTAAACTCGTTTCTTACATCTGTTATTGATTTCCTGCCTTTTCTGAAAATTAAATCAATTATTCTTAGTTTCAATGGGTGATTCAAAGCTAAACATATTTTATTCAGCTGCTCCACAGTTAATTGTACCCCGGTTATCACTTTTCATTAAAACACCTCGCTAGAATCAGGACTAAATAAAACTCAAATGAAATTAGCTTGTACCTTGGTACGGCATCACTAACACTTGGAAATTGATTGTCAGAAGAATATTTAAACTTTAAAAATTGGTAATTAATTAACCTAAATGATAAGAAATATATCACTATCTTTGGCAACTGCGTTTTTATCTTTCATGATAGCCATTTCTGCTTGTGCAACAAACCCAACACTCACTCCTGCACCAGCACCCACAAAAACACGTTTTGTTTTTAGAACACCTACTGCTGTTCGTTCTCCTACACCAACACCGCCACCGTCTCCCTGCCATTCTGGGTATGCATACTCTAAGTTAGATTATAAAGGAACTGTTGGACACACATGTTTACTTCAGGAAGAGGTTAAAATGGGTGACAAAACAAAAATAATTAAAAAATCTGCTTACATTGCTGGACCTTATATAGCAATTATGGGCCAAACGCAAGAAGGTGATGATAAATTAAAATATGTTACACCATTCGATGCTTATGGTTTACAACAATTTGGCAAATTTTATTATACACGTATTTATATTATTGAAAGGAATTCTCCTGACGACCCCGGAACATATAGAAATTTTGGATCAAAATATATAAAACCGGGAAGTTGTGATATAACTCTTGGAATAATGCGAAATGAAATAAGAATGAAAACATATGATGGTGACAATGAAATCGGTGTAGAGACTACTCAATTAAAAGAAACCGACACAAGCCATTTTAATGTGCTAGTTGATTTATGTAATTACTTGCGATCAAGAAATATGTTAAACTAAAAAACAAAGGGTATCCATCTCTTGACTTTCTGTGTATATCTAACATACTCTTGTCCAAACAGTTTTTTCAGTTTTATCTCTTCATATAGAACTATAAAAAGATGAAAACTAACAAAAAACAACAATACTAAGGCCAAAAATTTAATATTCCATGTTGATAGAAATAGACCAATGTTAAATATCAAATAACCGACGTACATTGGATTTCTGGTGTATTTATATGGTCCGATAATCTGAAGTTTCTTGGGTGGATCTAACGGTGATGGTGTACCATTTCCTCGCTCAATAAAAATAATGACACAATATACTATAAGTGATAACCCAAGGAAAGAAACCAAAGAGCCCAAATTAAATTGGAATATAAAGTTACTTATTGGCTCTCCATAAACGATGTTTGGAACAAGCCATAGACCGAAAAATCCTAAAAATATCCCCGACCAAACAATTGTTTTAAGATAATTGAATAGTTTCGGGTCCATATATTATATTTACAATTGGTAATATTCAAACTTATGTACTTTAACTACAAAAAGCGCTTTCCAATCAGATATCAAATTGCTGAATTCTAATCTTATCTTCCTCGATATCTCTTCCAGTTCATTAGTATTCTTTGCCATTAAAACACAAGCCATATCATAATCACCCATTACAGACATCAAAGACGTGACTCGAGGATGATTCTTTAGGTAATTAACAAATCTATCAAATTCTTCATCCGTTATGTTGTGTAATTTTATATAAACCGAGGCAGTCAGTGGATATCCAACAGCTGCCGGAACAATAAATATTCCGGGATAAAACACCTGATTTTCCGACATTCGTTTTAATCTGTTATTTACTGAATCTATCGATAAACTAACTCTTTTGGCTATTGCGGTCAGTTTTTCCCTGCCATTTAACTGGAGTATATTCAGTATTTGCTTGTCTTTTTCGTCTAAAATTATCGACTTTTCTTGGATTTTTTTCTTCATATATCTTAATTATTAGGCTAACTATTTAAATCTTTCGTAAAAATTAAGACAAAATAGAGGAAAAACTTAAGTTTTCTAATTATGATATATTAATTACTAAAGAGTGATTAAATGCAATGGAAAAAATTAATAAGTAGAGTTATAATACCGGGTAGCCTTTTATTGAATTTAGGTTTACAAGGGTGTATCTATCGAACCTTTGTTAAAAGTACTATCACTGACTATAAATGTGAACCAACAGACTCCCAGTATGCACAAGAGAGATATAAGTTATCGTTTAGAATAGAAGAAAGATTCAGTGATGATTCTGTTAATATTTTATGGTCCGATAGATATGGCTATTCAAGATATTACGCAACAATGAAAGCTTGTACCGCTGAAGGGGAACATTTAAAAAACGAAGAAATAGAATTGGTAAAAAGAGATAAAAATACATATGATATCAAAACAAAATAAATAATAAATGGTAATTCCATAAGAGATGTGTCAATGATATCCCATTTTTATTTTAATCTAGAAAACAAACAATTGATTAAGTCTTGTAAGTTGGTATTATACAGGCTATATAAAGAGTATAAGAAAAAATATATTGTGTACTATCTCACCACATCTGTCACCATATCTCTAAAGTATACTTCACTTGGAGTTTTTTAAAGGCAAAACTTCATTTATTTTTGGGGAACAAAATAAGGTTTATATTAATGAAAAAGAAAAAAATTCTCTTAATTGAACCGGCAAAATTGTTATCAGATTTGCGGAATAAAGTTTACGTTCTCAATAAATTTTATTATTATCCACATCTAGGCTTGCTCAGTATAAGATCGTCTTTAGAAAAAGCTGGTCACGAAGTGCGATACTTCCCTTTGAATAGTACTAAAAATTGGCTTTTAGAATTAACAGAAATCTTAAGAAAGGAAAATTTTGATTTCATAGGAATATCTACAACAGGATATACAATTGAACAAGATGCACAAGTCGCATTTGTTGCATCTAGTATTCAACCAAGTGCTGTAATAGTACTTGGTGGATATTTTTCTTGGTGGCAACCATTAGAGACATTAAAATATACAGTAGCGGATGTCGTAATAAGAGGCCATGGGGAAATTCCGTTTGTGGAACTAACTAAAATTAATTTAAAAAAACCAATCAAATCTGATGTTTTAGAAAAAATCAAAAATATTCCAGGTCTTTGTGTAAAATATTTTGACAAAAAATTAGATGAACAATATATCATAAATACCCCATTCATATTAAACGAAGACCATCTGAAAAATTTACCGGCGCCTGCATATATTTTAGAGGATTGGGATAGGTATTGGCGAGCATACGAACTTATAAGAAGATATAAAAGAATGGCAACATATACTTCTTTTGGCTGTCCTTTTAGATGCAAATTTTGTTCTGTCCATGTTTTTTACGGCAGAAAGGTAATTAATTTACCTCTAAATAAAGTGATGAAAACTATTCAAAAACTATCTAAATTGGGATCTAGAGAAATATTTATCGCGGATCCTGATTTTAACATTAACAAGAAAAGGGTATTAGACTTTTGTAATTTGATTGAATCCAATAAGAAAGTAAACAAGATAAACAAGTCAATTAAGTTTATTTGTCAAGCAAGAATAGATCTTCTTGATGAAGAAATGCTACAAGCTATGAAAAGATCGGGCTTCAGATATTTATTGCTTGGTATAGAATCACTATCACAAAGATTATTAAAAGAAGATATAGATAAAGGTGGTCGGCAGGCTGAAATGAATTTCAAAGAGATTAGTAGTAAAATTAAGTGGATTGAAAAACATGGGATAAAACCATTCATCTATTTAATACTAAGTCTTCCTACATCTACAACTAAAGATATTAAGGAGACTCTAAAATTTGCTAATAAAATGCCGAAAACTAGATGCGAAATAGAACCATTTGTAGTTCCATTTAGAGAAACACGATATTTTGATGAATATAAATCAACCGACTTGATTAAATATTTCCCTAGGACATTTCTTAGATACGATTACAATGGGATTCTAATAATCAATAAGGTTAAGATGCCATACCGTTTGTTACCAAAAAATGAAAATGTAGTTAAGATGAGCATTGAAATTTTAGAGAAATCAGATGAGTTAATGAAAAAATCCAAAAAATTAAATTTTTCAAACACTCTTGTTAGAGCAGCAAAAAAACTTGGTTACATATAAACTCAAATATTTAAAATAAGAACCTACGAAAGTATCTTGACGCCCTTTGATTTTACGTCAGCATGCCCGCCTGTCGGCTCTGCCAGTATGTTCTCACAGACCAAGCATTTAACAACAGACGATGCCTTGTTGAATATTATTTGCTCATTGTTGCATTGATCGCAAATAACCTTCAAAAACTTGCTTTTGGGGGATGGTACTAATTCCATAATTTACACCTTTACTAGTTGAAACTTTTTAGCTCTGAATCCCTGGCCTTTAGTATGTTTTTTGTTGCATTTTTTGCACAAATATCTTAAATCTACCTTTTTTGTTGTCTTTTCATGATCGGGTTTTGGCCTAGGAAAGCTACCATAGCCTTCCAGTTTCCTCAAATATCTCCTTTGGCCCTGCGCCTCTGATCTTCTTGTCCTTTTCTTCGCTAATTCAACCGTATGAATTTGATGTGATTTGCAATGTGGGCAGAAAACCCTCATCGTCTGAGGCATGTTCAATTCATTCACCTTCAACTTTTTTAGCTTTCTCTGTTTTTAAAAGCAACTGTACGTTCTCTTTTGGAAGAGAAACGATATCTCCTTTATGATATGGACCATACTTTTTTAAATCTATGCCTATGAACTCCTCCACATCCTCTAGAAATTCCACCTCCTCTTCTTCTTCAGTCTTATCTTCCTTGCCAAACAGCCTGTCAATAGTTATCTCTCTTTGTTTCCTTAAAAATTCTACGGCTGTTTCAAAAAATTCTTTTTCCGATTCTGTTAAATTCTCAGGGATCATGCCAGTTCTCACAGAAATTATTGCCTGCTCCATTATCTTAGTCTCTCTTCGATTGAATATATCCTCCAATATCCTGCGGATGTTCCTCATTTCCATCAATGCTGTCTGGTCTTTCTTCTTTTTGGATAGATACTGCTTTTGCTTCAAGTAAGCCTTTACTTTGTCAAAAAAATCCTCTGGCATCTTGGACAAGCTCTGGATCTTCTGCTCTTCCCTTTGTATCTCTCTGATATACTCAAATGTTATTGTCTCCTCTTCTGGCATAATATAAAATTAAACGAGAAAATTGAAATACATGAATTTTACTACAGACTCCAACAAATCAAAAGGTTATTTCCTAAATTTCTTATATGGGTAATTGATTGGATTCTTTATTTCCTGATGAAATTCATCCCCGCAATAAGCTCCTATGTCCTTATACATGGCACTATTGCAGTTCGGTGGCAATATTTTCCTTTTCTGAATTTTGTGCCATCTGATTTGGGTGTTTATGTAATTTGTTCTCAGAGGAGGGAAATTTTTTTCGTTCCACATGCTTATCTCTTTCTCTATGTCATCCCAGCTCCACCCAACATTCCTCAAGAACGTTATCAATATGAACAATGCACGTTTTCTCCCGTCACCCAATTTGCCATCAAGCAACTTCAAAATACATGGAGGAAAATAATTTTTTCCGAAATATCTTGTCTTCAACTCATCCCCTCTAAATTCGCGTTTCCTTTCTTCCGGCTTTTGCTTGTTCTGCCAGTCCAGAGCCTCAACCAGCAATCCGGACGCCTCGGCAAGTTTCGGTTTTTCCAACAAAAATCTCTTTTCAACTTTTATCTTCTTGGCTTCAGCATCTTCCTTTTCGAAACCATCAATTTCCGAAGCGGATAGGGGTAGACTGACGAAAAGAGACTTTTCATGAAGAGAGTATGGCAACCTGAACAAATGTCGGGAAGACATCACAGCAGAATCTATGGAAATGACTTTCAATGGATCTAACCCATCTTTATCAATTATTTCTCCCGGCTTTTTTCCTATTTTTTTAGCAAGGAAAAATGCTGTGCCTAGTTCCAAAAATTTTTCTTTGAGCCCGTCTGATATATAGAGTTTCAAATATTCCAAAATAGATCTTGGCAAATCAGGAAATAAAGTTTCAATTGGTTTAGAATTGACAATCTTTGGGAATGCTTCAAAGGGAATGCCCAAGTGGAATCCTTTCCCGCCTGTCGACTTTATTGAGTATCTTCTTATGCCGTGGTCTTCCAATGCTTCTATGAGTAGTTTTGTGGTGATTTTATTTATCTCAAAATCCGGTGAGTCAGGATCTATTATCAAATCCCACCCAATTCTCATTTTCTCTATTTCGTTCCTCGGTGTTTCGGGTGACAAAGCCATGGCATTGCTCCAGCGCTCTAAAGATCCATGAAAAGAGAATACTCCATTTTTCACCAACTGCAAAATGTCATCGGGGTATGCAATTATATTTGGCCTTTTGTCAAAACTTCCAGTTGGATAGACACCGACCACTTCCCTGCTTTTTCCTATTTCCAAAAGCATTTTTTGAACGTCTTTTCTGGAATAATAGTCAAGTATTAAAAGGAATTTGTTCATATTATCCCTATCGATTGGAAGAATTAAATAGTTGGGTTACAATAGAAAAATCTGCAATTACATGATTAACAAAAGGTGAATCGATGGGTAGAATAAAAACATTACAAATCAAAAGAGCGGGGGTAGAAATTTTGTCTTTGCAGAAGGACAGGTTTGGCAAAGATTTTACAAAAAACAAAGGAATCGTCCGTGAACTGCTGGGATTAAAATCAAAAAGGGTTGAAAACAAGCTCACTGGTTATATTACTCACTTGCTAAGAAAAGATCATTTAAATAAGAAATATACTGCCCCTATACAGAAAGAAGAAAAGAGAACTGACAGACGAAGAAGATAGTTGGTGGCTCATCAGCTACCATCGACAATCATTAATTCATGATGGGACGGTGTATTCATCGCCACCTATATGAATTATATAGCAATACTTAAAGGCTTATTCATTAAATAGGCTGTTTCCTTTTTCTAGATTCAGGCTAAACAAATCATTTGGGTAAAAAAAGAATATTATCATATGAGTATGATTCTTTAAGTCTATGTTCTCTGATTTCACTACCATTAAATTCAAACGGTGTATATCTTCTACTCATAACATATTCTATGACTCTTCTAGTTGGGACAACGCCACGTATTCCCATAGATAGAACTTAAAAAGCACGATGTGGTGTATCATACTAATATTTTTATCCATAAAGGATTTAAGATTGAATATTACTTCTTGCTAAAATTTAACCAACCAGAACTCTAATTTGCCTCTTATTTATCATCGCTTTCAGAATTTCCCTTCCTATATCAGAGTTCTTGCCTATCTTAATTTCATTCTTCTGCCCAACCGTTGCGGACATAATAAAATCTTCGCCAATATATATCGATATTAATTTACCATGAAGTGATTTGTCAAACATAAACAGCAGTGAGTTGCCGCTCTCAGCCAGCCTATGATCTATTTCCTTGCCTGCAGACAGTATTCTTGGTTCGACATCAATATGTATACCAAGGCTCTTCTCAACTTCAGAAATGTTTTTTCCTTCCTTACCTATCAACCTGGCAATAACATCATTATCCACTCTCACAGTTGCTCGGTCCCCGGATGTGAAAGATACTTCGGCCCGAGGATCATATCTCCTCATCTCCTGCATGATTATCTTTTTTGCAAGATTTTCAACCGCATTCCCCTTTTGCTTCTGATCATCAATAGGAATAACTACATTCTCCTCACCAAAGGTATAAATTTCATACATCGCTTTCCCTGTCTCAAAATCTTTCACTTCAACTAATGGCCTGGCCAAATCAGCCTCAGACATCCCGGTTGGAACGCGAACAGTTAAACTCAGTTCGTACACATTCCTAATTTCGCCGCCCTTCAGGAATATTACAGTATCAATGACGTGCGGGATGATGCCTAGCTCCACTTTTCCAATGAATCTCTGTATTGCGTCTATCGCCTCGGAAGAGTGCATGACGCCGATCATTCCAATACCAGATAGCCTCATGTCAGCAAATATTCTGAAATGCTTGTCCATTCTCACTTCATCGAAAATGGTGTAATCCGGTCTGACAAGCAGTAATATATCAGCTGTCTTGGCATAATCTCCATTTAACGGTCCATACTGCGTTATTTCAGGACCCACCTGTAAATCACGAGGAGACTCTAATGTCTTGACTATCACATTCTTCTCTTTAACATAGAAATCAGCTATGGATGCAGCAAACGTGCTTTTACCAGATCCCGGAGACCCGGCGATTATTATCCCTTCAGCTCTTTCCTTCAGCCTTTGCATCAATTTTTCCGATAACTTATAATCTTCCAAGGATAGTTTTACGATCGGTTTTACTATTGTTATTTCCAGCCCGTCAGAAAACGGCGGACGTCCTATCACAATCCTGTATGTGCCGTGTTGTATGACCACTGCACCTCCGCTCTCAGCCTCGATAAAAGAATCGGGATTCGACTTAGCACTTTCTACAGTTGCGAATATCATTTTCTGTAGCTCGTCTTTTGTTAGCGGCTTATTGTCAATTTTTGTCAACAGAAATTTGCCTGGTTTGCCCCGTTTTCCCATAGGCACCACATCCTCCTTAAGATGAACACTCATCGTATCAGGAGTAAAGTATTTCTCAAATGGCAGTTCCTTTATTTCAATTTCAGGAGGAGTATAAGCTGTTAAAACGCCCTCCGCATCACCTACAAGACTTTGCACGTAATCCGCCGTTAAGAGTACACCGCCTTCGCTCTTGGCAACATCCCTTATCATTGCATCTAGCCTGCCTCCTCTAGCCAGTTTAATGTCCTCTAGGCTAGGCCTTTCTCCAGTGAACCTCAGGTTGATTTTCTTTGCTTCACATATCTTCCTTATCTGCTTAAGCTCATCTAATCCTGTAAAGCCTGGCTCTCTTCCCCTTGATGCCTGAGATTGAAGTTCATCTAAGGCTGCCAAAGGCACAATAATTTCTTCCAAACCTTCTATCTCATTCTTGGTAAGCATTTGAGAAATCTTGCCGTCAATTATTATGCTTGTGTCCAAGATGATTTTTTTGGCTTTCATCAAACATCACATCAAAATAAGTGTTTAAGTAGATTTATACATTTCATTATTTATTATAACTTTTAGATGATGAAAGCCCTCTTTTTCCGGCAAACAAATCCTTTTAAATGTTTTTAACCAAAATTTTAAGTGGTTGATATACAACCAAAAAGGATATGCCCAGATTGTGAAAGCAAATACATAAAAATAGTGGAAGGCGAAATGATCTGCGGTAAATGCGGACTAGTAGTTTCTGAAGTGTTTTTTGCAGGAAATGAGATGATAGTCTGAGTACGAGATAATAGCCCTCCACTGGAGTCTTACCTAGTGTTAAGTGCTGATATCAATGCTCTAAAACATAACAAAAGTCCTTTATAATTGCATTTAAATATGCATATTCAAAATAAATTATAGCTTTTGATTCTCGGAACAGTGAAAAACTGCTTCTGGAAATCACAAGAAATAATAAAAAGAGGAATTTAGATGGAAAGAAATTTTGGAAAAAAGAGATTTGGAAATTTTCCAAGAGAAGAGCATGAGATTACTTGCTCTGATTGCGGAGAAAAGGCAAAAGTACCTTTCAAACCAAGTCCAAATAGAAAAGTATACTGCAGAGCATGTTGGGAAAAACATAGAGACGCAGGCGATTTATAAGTAATTTATTAAATCGGACACAATTGCAAGTTTTTTATTTTATTATATTTTGTTTTTTACTTGAATTTTATTTATTTAATTTTTCAATGACTTCTTCTAATTTCAATTCTTCTTCCTTGCCTGTTTTCATGTTTCTCAGTTTATATTTTTTTGACTTGATTTCATCTGGTCCAACTACTATAACATAAGGAATCATCTGGGAATTTGCATAATCCAATTGCTTCCTCAGATCTCTGTTCATCAAATCCATTTCCGTACTGATCTTAGAATCTCTTAATTTTTTAACTATTCCCAAACAATCTTTTTTGACTTGGCTATCAACATTAGCAACAAATATTATAGTGATTGATTTTTTCTTTTCTTCCTTATCTCTCATGAGTTCAATAATTCTCTCTATACCCAAAGCAATACCAACAGCAGGTATAGGATCTTTAGAACCTGCAAACTTGCCTACCATTTCATCATATCTTCCGCCGCCAGCCAAACTGCCTATCTGTCTGTCTTTAGACATAACTTCGAAGATCGTAGATGTATAATAGTCTAACCCTCTTGCCAAACTCAAATCGATAATGACATCCTCTTCATACTTCATTTCTGTTAGAAATTCCAAAATTTCTCTTAATTCCAATATCCCCTCTCTTCCAGATTTGTTGCCACCAATCAATTTTTCAGCTTTTGATAATACTTCACCTAGCTTTCCACTAATTTCAATTACTTTGATTATCCTATCTAAAGAATCTTGCTTAATATCGGTTTTTTTCAATTCTTCTTTTACTCCGCTTGATCCTATTTTATCCAATTTATCAATGCATCTCAATATATCACTCACCTTATTTTCAGCTACACCAACATATTCTATCAAACCTGTCAGAAGTTTACGATTATTCAGTCTGACATAAGTATCAGTAAATCCTAATTCTTTCAACGTCTCTATGGAACATGCGATGATTTCGGCATCAGCTATCATTGCCTTTGAACCAACAATATCGATATCACACTGCCAAAATTCTCGATAACGGCCACGCTTAATTTCTTCGTATCTCCACACACGGGAAATCTCATATCTTTTGAACGGTTTGGGCAGCTGTGGATTTGTCGAAACTAATCTCGCCATCGGTACAGTCTGATCGAAACGTAATGCTAATTTCCTTTTTGATTTGTCTTCGAAGGAATAAACATTCTTCAAGCTTTCTTCACCTATTGCATATTTGTTGGCAAAAACTTCATAGTATTCAAACGAAGGAGTGATCGCGGGACTAAAACCAAACCTTTCAAATACATTCTTCACAGTATTGAAAACTCTTTCTCTCAAAATAGCTTCCTCAGGCAAAAAATCTCTCGTGCCTTTTGGCGGCTGAAACTTAGACATATTCTTCACCAAACTCTTTTCTTATTATTTTAATCATTTTTTCAACAATTAAACCTAATATTTTCTCCCCCTTTTCTTTTGTCGCTAGACTAGGCTTACCCATTACGCCAGATTTCGTGGCATAACCATCTGATAATGGATAAACCAAATAACCAATCTTCGCTTCTACTGGCATCTCATCAACTATTCTATCTTTTTTTATCAATGACTGATCTACTGCCATCAAGATAGATACCTCATCCTCGCAAGCATGAACCAACTCGGATTCTATGAATTCTTTCATTTCTTCCTGAAGTACATTCCAGTATTCAAAAACTATAACTTTTATATATTGATTGATGCAAACCCTCTCTGCAATTTCTTTGATCAATCTCTTTTGCGTCTCATGTGTATTCACTATGACAAATTTTTTAAATCCTTGTTTAGAATAAGAAATTAAAAAATCTTCCAACAATTTACAAAAAGTTTCCAAGTTTATGCAGAGCGTTCCGGGAAATCGCAGGAATTCTGGATCCACGTAACCAGTAGTGATTGTGGGTGATACAAGAGATTTTGTTGCATCATCTATTCTGTTTGCTATCTCTTCTGCTATTATAGCATCCGTTCCTATCGGCGCCATTGGACCATGCTGTTCAGTTGCTCCTATGGGGATTATCATCATATCTTTTTTTTTCAGATAATCCTTTATGTCTTCCCACGTTGCATTTAGCAATTTCATTTTCTTTCACCTAGAGCAATCTCAACTAGTCTCTCAGTTCCATACGCAAATCCTGTTGCTGGAATAGATCCGCTAATGCCGTATCTATTCAGAAAATTGCCAATAAGTGTGTCATATCTTCCACCACCAGCAACTTCTGCATAATTTTTCCCTGCTGTTCTGACATCAAACTGGCACACCAAACCGGTATAATATTCCCAGCCTCTTATCATTCCTGAATCAAAAATCACCGGTACTTTTCTATCTTTCAATCCTCCGAAAAAGTTTCTTAGTTTTTCTAATTTAGTTCCAGTTGCATCTTCAATTTCCGCAATAGCTGTTTCATCTCCCATAACAGAATATACTGCTGACCACGCTTTTTTCAAATCTGCAGGCAGATTTACCGTATATTTTTCAACTTCTGTTTTTACTGCTCCAGTGTCTGCACCTGTAATTCTTGATTTGGATAAAGCATCTATGCTCTCTTTCATTCTCACCCTAGTTGCTGTGTCATATCCACTAGCATCGCACAAATTTCTGAAAATATTTACATCACTGACTCTTGCTGTTATGCTTCCTGATCTCATAATGCCATTTATGCCTCTGTATCCAAGATAAAATGCCTCTATGTCCGCATCCAAATCCGTCGCTCCAACATACTCCAACCCTATTTGATTGAATTCTCTTTGTTTTGTTTTAGACAAATTTTCAATTCCTTCGTTTCTGAAACAAGGAATGATATAGTACACTTTCAGTTGGCTGAATTGAGATGGATATATACTTCTCTCTACAACATTTTTTGCAATGTATCTGCAAAGGGATGCAGTGCCCTCTGGTCTTAAAATGCAAAGTTCTTTTTTTGTCGGTTTATCTCCTCTGAAATCCGTAACGACAACTGGTTGGAATTCTCTCTCTACTGTTTTATTCCAGGATTTCGGTATTGGTTTTGTACCTTCTATCCATGGTGTTGGATCTGAAGATACACCTATTTCATATATTCCAGCTCTCTCAAGCATTGGCGGCAGATATTCTTCATAATCATAACTCTCAAACAGTTCTCTCATTCCTGCCTCTATCTGTCTCTGTGTTTTAAGCCACAAACCTATTCTATCATTATATCCATCTAACGGAGTCAATTTTGTGAACTAAGTCACTTTTCATTTTCATCACCTCTTTTAATGAGCAGGATTTTAGAATTTTCAATAATACAATCTACTTCAGAACCTTCAATCAAATTCAGTTTAGCTCTCAAACAAATAGGAATAGAAATTCTTCCTTTAGAATCAATTTTAGAAATAAAACTAGGCGAGTCTGAGGTGAACTAATTCACCTTTTTTTGTGAAGACTTTCCCCTCGCATATTTTTCACTTCTACAGTAATTGACAGATAAAGATAAATATATTAAAGTGGGATGTGGTGTGGCAGAAGAGATTTGTTGAAAAAATCTACAAAGACATCAAGATTTTAAAGTTTTAGTTTAAATGAAGATAAATGAGTGGTACATTGAATATGAAAAAAACACTGACATTGACTTCAGAAGCTATAAAAATGGTGGGTAGAAGAACAGAATCCATAAGAAAATTACAGAAAAGTCATCTTATTGGAAACATTGGAAGTTGTTTGGCAATAGGATGTTATTATGGATACGATATAAAGGCTCTTCGTGATGCAGATGCATCTAGAGTTTATGGTCTAGAAAATTTAGGATGTGCTTTAAATGTCGCTGTATCTTCTGGCTTACTAGAAAAAGAATATGCGTTGCACGCAAACATATTTGATTTACCTCTTCTGCATAGAAAAGGTATGATTCCCAGAGAAGGATTTGATACGGTAACTGCTCTAAATTTCCCCTCACTCCATTTACAAGAAGAAATAGGCACCGATAACGGTTATTCTAATTTTGTGGAAAGGACGCTAAGAGAAGTGGAGGAAATAGTCGGTGTTAGAAAATATTTTCCTGACGGATTAGCAGAAAGAAAAACAAGAGAATATTCTTTTAGCAACGACCCTGTTGTAGAAGCATTATGCTGTATGTTGGCTTCTTTGAAACCCGAGGGGAATTTAATACTAAGCTTATCCCCAGATAAAAGATACAAGGATAGAATTAAAAATCATCCAGACTACAACCCAATCATTCAGGCACTTTCTACAATAAAACAGGGGTACGTAGTTTCTATGTGTTATATAAATGACAACTTGAATATGGATCTAGCTTTGATTACAGCAAGAAAGGGACTAAATCCACAAGATTATGTTAGATGATTATCAATTGATGAGTTATATTTTATTTTATCAAAAATAGAGTTAGTTTTTATCCATTAATCAAAGAATAAGTAAAATTAACACTTAAACAAAATCCTTTCTAGTATAGAATTAAAGTGTCATCTCATTAGATAGTTTTATAAAACTTCTTTTTCATCATAATTTGGTATTCTTAGTGAGGTGATATATAATGGATTTTGAAAGAATAGTTCAAGAAAGATATGCTACGAAAGTTTTTGATGGGAAAAAAATACCAGAAGCGAAGGTAAACGAACTTTTAGAAATTATAAGATATGCACCTTCCTCTTTCAACATACAACCATGGATCGTAAAAATAATATCAGATCAGGAAACTAAAGATAAGTTATCGCCGGCATCCTTTAATCAAACACAAATCAAATCTTGCTCCCATTTGTTAGTATTCTGCGCAAACAAAGATATTTCAGGAAACATAGAAAAATTGGAAAAACTAATGGTAGATAATGGTTTAGACTTTCAAAAGGCAAAAGAATATACAAACATGATGAGAGATTTTGAAAAAAAATTGACAGAAGAGCAAAAATTAGCATGGGCGCAAAGACAGATGTACATTGCCTTAGGAAATGCTGTTAATGGTGCAAAATCTCTTGGTTTTGATTCGTGTCCAATGGAAGGATTTGAGCCAGATAAATATACAAAAATTCTAAATCTGCCATCGAATCTAGTTCCGACTGCTTTATGCCCAATAGGATATGGAACTGACAAACCAAAACCAAAATTAAGATTTCCGAAAGAAAAGATTTTCATGTAATTAGAGCTAATTTCCTATTGCCAGCGTTGTAGTATTATAATTAGCTTATACCAAATATTCTCATCTGCTTATCGGGAGTCAAGATTATTATCTTATCATTATCGAAAGCAACTTCATTATTGAAAATTAGCTTATCTTCTTCCAATATGGAACTAACATACTGCAAGCCAATAACACACATAACATTCTTTGGTGTTTCTTCTCTGAAGAATTTGTTTTTGTTTATTGAAGCTTTCAGTTCCTTGATGCACTGCATGCTATCAGAAACTACGGAACCTCTTTCTATCTCCTCAACTTCAACTCCTTTCATAGAAAGGCCAACCCTATCATAGCATTCTGCCTTATCGAAATCTTTGTCATGCATCTGAATTGATTTGATCAGCACGCTCTTCTTAACGGGATATATGATCAAATCGTCGTGTTTTTTTATTTCACCAGAAACAACTGTGCCTAGAACAACGGTGCCAACGCTCTTGACCATGAAAGCATGATCTACAACAACTTTCTTTCTGCCAACTTTCTTTTCTATTCTAACCGACGACAAATATTCCATTATCTTTCCGGCATCCACCTGCATCATTGGGAAACCTTTCAGCGAAGTTTCCTTTATGAAAGAAACTTCGTTTTCATCAACCCCATCCAAAACTATTATACCTTTCATACCTAGCATATCCACTGCAATTATGCACTCTCCTAGAATATTTTTCGGTAGATCATTTTTGATATAAAGAATCACTACCTGCGACATATTCATCGACTGAAACAATGTCTGTATCTTCTCTGGGTATTTCTCAGGCTCTATGAATGTGAAATATTTTCCTTGGAAAGAAGTGTTATACAGTGTTATATCAGACGTTGTCCCTTTTTTTCCAAGTTGCTGTGCTAAGCCTTTGCTACCAATAACAGAAACGTTCATAACGATCACTCTATTATAATGCAGTATAATTGTTATTAAATTTTTTAAAGTATTAGCTGTCTATGCCGCAACTCACACAGACACTGCTATCATTGTCCTTCAAAGATAAAATCGGGCTGCCGCACATCATGCATCTTCCCATTACTGTTCTCTCTTCCAAAAAGTCTGCCATTCTACTTGTCAATCTTAATCCCAAGTTTATCATAACAATTATTTGGAAATTACTTATTAAGTCAATTTAGCAAAATCTATCGTTAATTCAAAAAATCTATTTTGAAAAACCACCAATTCAACTTATGAAAAACTATTGATTATTTTACAATATTCATTTTCATCAATCAAGAATCATCACAACAAATGAATAGTAAAATATTTTATTTCTTGTTCAGTAACAATTTTCCTCTCTGCCAATCATAAATTATCATATGTGCTGTCCTTACATCATCCACCTCATTTCCTTTTTTTAAAAAATTTTTCTTTCTTCCAATCTTAAACAAAATCTCTAGTGAATCTTCATCTCCTATTGATATGTTATAAAAAATCTCAAAATATTTTTTACTGTACTGAACGAACAAATCTATAATTTTCATTGCAGCCAGATCAGGATTCACAAGTTTGGAAGGATCTATGATGCACATCAATGCCTGCTGTATCTCGTCTTTCTCAGTGAACGGTATCACTCCTGGCGTGTCTAAAAATCTAAAATTGCTATCGCCTGCTATCCACTGTATGCCTCTGGTGAAGCCGGCAACTGCAGATATTCTTGCTTTAGATCTTCCAGTAAGAGCATTTATCAAAGATGACTTGCCTGTGTTGGGATAACCCACTATTCCAACATTGATTATTCTTCTGTGTCTTTTCCTTTCGGTAGCTTCGTTTATCATTTCTCTCAATCTCTCTATGCCTTCCTTTGTTTTGGTGACAACAAAAACGTGTCTTTTGAATTTAAAGTCATCTGAAATTTGTTTTTTCATTTCACCCGTTATCAAATCGGATTTATTGACGGCTATTATCATAGATTTCCTTGCATGTTTTATCATATCTTCTATTTTTCTATTCCTAGTTTCATCTGGTAATCTGGCATCAATAACTTCTATCACTACATCAGATTCCTGTATAACTGCCTGAACAATACTCCAATAATTCTCCATTGGCATACTATATCTATTGAACAAAACAGTTATTTAATTATTCTTTCGACAAAAACCAACCAACTTGTAATCAGAGAGCTATGATACCTTTTATTAAGATATCGGAATAATTAATTATCAATGGTAAAAATATCATTCAAACTTCCTTTCTTTGGAGATAGCTCGGAAACAGGTAGACTGAAATTTTCAGAAATAATGAGTTATTTGGATGAGAAGTTTAAAGATGAAATTTCAGAGTCAATATATACTGGGAAGGAAAAATGCAGGTCAATAGAAGAGGATTTCAATTCAATAATAAAAGATATCAGGGAGTTAGACAGTAGGGGGACTAATATTTTTTCCACTTCTATAACAAAAATACAGAAAATCAAAACGCCAGATATAATCAATTCTTCCACGTTAAGTGAATTCTTAATAACTTCAAGTGATGTGGCAAAACAAATCAATTCCCTATCACCAACAAGCAAAACAATCTCCAATTATCCAAAAGAATTAAGTTCCATAGCAACAAAATTAACCAACTTATTCAAAAAGACAAAAAATTTGCAAGAATTTTTAAAGGAAAGCGAAACGTTGAGGAAATATGGACTCATAAAATCAGAAATTGAAAAAATAAACGAGATAAAAGATAGGATAGAGGAATTAAAACCGGAAATTAAGGCGGGAAAAGAGAAACATGACAGCTATTCTACTGCTGAAATAGACATGGAAATAAAGAAATTGAGAGGAAGCAGGGATATAGTTGAATATGATGAGTTAAACAAAAAATTTAATGAAATAGAAGAAAGGACCATAAATGTAAAAAATGAACTGACCTCTGTTCTCGGAGAAATAAAGAAACCGATGAAAAAAATTTTATATGAAACTGGCGGAAATAAAATCATTGAAAGCTGCTATGAAGATCCTCTGGAATGTTTAAGCCATGAAAACACAGAATCGGAATTTTCAAAGGCTATTTCTCTTGGATTGATTTCATTAAGAGAAAAACTAGATGAGGAATATGTGAAAAAACTAAAATCGTTCAGCAGCAAATTTAACAGAGATTTCATACAAAAAATAAAAGAAAAGATGCAATCAATAGAGAACGAAAAGAAAGAAATCAAGAAAATGTTAGCTACGAAATCAGAGATATTTGAAAAGATAAGGACTATGGAAGACGAAAGGAATGAAATAGTTAAAAAGATGTCAAAAATAGGTAGAGAGATTAGAGATATAACGAGTGAAATAGAAAAACTAGAAAAACAAATAGAAGAGCACAAAAGAAAGATATCAAATATGTTAAAAGATTTGATAAATGAAAAAATTGAGATAAT
This sequence comes from uncultured archaeon, assembly GCA_964372465.1. Taxonomy (GTDB): domain Archaea; phylum Aenigmatarchaeota; class Aenigmatarchaeia; order CG10238-14; family CG10238-14; genus JAGVVZ01. Next base: position 7,654 of record CAYJRA010000005.1, on the reverse strand, counting down.
CTAATTTTTTATGAGAAGAGTGTGTATAAAACCAGCAACAATCCTACTACGAACGAATAACATGAGAATATGTGGAGTTTATTCTTTCTTATAAAACTAAACAACAGGTTGATAGATAAAAAGCCGATTATTGTAGAAGTGGTTAGTCCTACAAATAAAACATCCCAGTTTTCGTTTATTTTAAACAATTCATCTGCATGTATTGAATTGGCTACAAACAAAGCAGGTATTGCCATAATAAATGAAAGCTTGAACGCATCCTCTTTATTGATATTTGACAACAATGCAAAGGAGATAGCGGAACCGCTTCTGGATATTCCGGGGACAATACTCAACATCTGACCAACGCCTACAAAGAAAGATTTTTTAGCATCAACTTTTCCTTTGGGTGAGACAAATCTTGTAGAAAATAATATCGCCGAATTGACGATCATCGCAATTCCGATAAAAAGCAAGTTGCCAAATAAAGATTCAAAAAAATCCAAGAACAAAAACCCAATAATACCTGCCGGTATGCTAGCCACAAAAACATAGAATACGAGTCTGGATTCCTGCGAATTAAATTTTCCTAAAAGCATTGATTTACAAATTTTTATCAGGTCATTCCTAAAATAAAACAAAATAACTAGAAGGGATCCAAAATGCAAGAAAATGTCAAATGCTACGGAAACTTCTTTTCCAAACAAGTTCTGGTAAATAGCCAAATGCCCTGAACTGGAAATTGGCAACCACTCGGTTATTCCTTGTATGATTCCAAGAATCACGGCTTCTAAAATTGTAACCATAACCATTATTTCTCATCAAATTTTATTATAAATTTGCTTTCTGATAGAAATCACTCTTAAGATAAAAGTTTTCGCTTCATATTATTATAGGTGATATCCGTATTCAGAAACGAAGAGGAAGCGTTCAAAAGAAAATTCGCGAGCAAGAAAATGCTAGTATCCCTGATTAAAAGACTGGAAAGTGAAAAAACACCAATAGCTGTGAAGGAAGAAAAAAATTCCAATTTATTGGTAGAGATTAAGGTTGTTGATGCAAAATGGCTTTCAATAATGGGTCCTTCGTGGAAAAATAAAACTTATACGGCTTATCTAGACATAGACGAATACAAGAAAGAAGTAAGACTGTTTGATATAATAAAAGAAGTTGGTTTCGATGCTGGGAAATTTGAATTCAGCCAAGAAAAATATTTTACAAGCGGAATGTTAATAGATACGAAACAACAAGCACGAATGCTGGGAATAAGGCCTGATATGTCATTGGGCGAAGTTTACAAATACAAGTTTGACCCGGAGACAGTCAGAAGCATGATAAAGGAGATATGCAACGAACATGGCTGGGACTTCAAAAGAGTGTTGTTCAGATAGAAATTAAGAATACATTTCGGGTTTTAAGACAGCTATGTGTTGGAGTGATCTATATCTTTCTTTGAAATCAAGCCCATAACCAACAACAAATAAGTTTGGTATAATAAATCCTGTAAAGGTTCTAACAAAATAATCACTCACCTTTGAACCAGGAAGTCTTCTTTCTGGTTTATCTAGCAGCACAGCTAGAGACATTGAACTTGGTTCATATGATTTTACTACGCTTGCTACATATTCTAATGTTGGTCCCTGATCAATTATGTCTTCTACTATAAGAACGTCTTTGCCTCTTATTCTTTCTGGGGTAGCTATATGTATTTTTGGTTTATTCTCGGAAGAAGAGCCAGACTCACCATATCTGGATGATTCGATATTTTCTATTTCAAATGGAAGCCTGAATCGGGGATCATAAACTAACCCTGAACAAAATTGATATGCCCCTTTCATGACAGGCATAACCAAGAGGTTTCTACTGTCAGTTCCATAATATCTTTCCATTTCTTCCCGCATTCTATCTACTCTCGATCCAACTTCCCCTCCAGAAATTAATATACCCGACAAGTCATCAGCAAATGCACTAGAAACAGAAAATTGATCTACTGAATATAGGCTTCTTCCTCTTATATCAATAGGATCTGACATTTGACAATATATCAAAAATCAACTATTTATTGCCAAAAAGCAAAAAGCAAAGGTTTATAAAGCTTAATTTCAATGAATTTCTAGTAAAGTACAAAGGTTTGAATTATAGCGTTAGATGGTTATTCTAATTCTATTGCTTTTGTAGCTTTTTGAAATTAAAAGAGTGATTTAATGAAATTTAGTGAAATGAATATTGAAAAGAGTGTATTGGATTCGCTCACAGAGATTGGATACGAAAATCCAACAGAAATCCAAAAAGAAACTATACCTTTGATCAAAGAAGGTCATGATGTTATAGGGCAGTCTGAAACAGGATCCGGCAAGACCGCTGCTTTTGGAATTCCATTGGTCGAAAAAATAGAGAAAAATGGAAAGATCCAGGCATTGGTTCTGGCTCCAACAAGAGAATTGTCCGAGCAAATATCTAAAGAATTGATGAAATTCTCCAAATTCAAAAGATTGAATGTGTCATGCATCTACGGCGGAGTCTCGATAGAGCCTCAGATATCAAATCTAAGGCGATCTGAGATCGTTGTAGGAACGCCGGGCAGAATACTAGATCACATCCAAAGAAGAACTATAGATTTGAGAAATATCAAGGTCTTCGTTTTGGATGAAACTGATAAGATGCTAGACATGGGTTTCATAGATGACATTGAAGATGTTGTCAGAAATATCCCGAGAGAGAGGCAAACTCTTCTCTTCAGCGCGACAATGCCTGAGAACATTTTCAGACTGAAAGACAAATTTACAAGAAATGTAAAAAGGATAAAAACGCAGACGAAAGTCAGAGAGGATTTGCTGGAGCAATTCTATTTCGATATAGAGCACAACAAAAAATTTTCGTTATTGGCATTCCTTTTGAAGAATGAAAAACCAAACCTGAGCATCATATTCTGCAATACCAGAATGGAGGCTGAAGGCGTTGCCAACAATCTGAAGAAAAACGGAATAAACGCAGAGGTGCTTCACGGTGGCGTCTCACAATACAGAAGGAACCAGATAATAGAAGAGTTCCACAAGGGAATGATAAAAACACTGGTAGCCACAGACGTGGCGGCAAGAGGGCTTGACATAAGAAACGTCAGCCACGTATTCAACTACAGCATACCGAAAAATTCTGAGGACTATATAAACAGAATAGGCAGAACTGCAAGGGCAGGAAACTCAGGAAAGGCCATATCTCTCTTGTCAAAATTTGATCACCCGGCATTCCAAGATATATTGAACAAATATAGACCGAGTGTTGCCAAGATGCAAACTCCGAATTTTCCGGATTTGTTTTTCATAAAAAAGAGAGAATACGGGGGCTTCAACAGAGGATTCTATCCCAGAAGAAACCAAAGATTCAGAAGACGTTTTAGATAAGTCAGTTCAATGGCGCTAATTTATCAAGTTTAATTACGATAATAAACAAATGGCTAATTTTACAGACTATGTCGAATTCATGAGAATGGATGGGATTTTTCCCATAGTCGGGATAAAGGTAAATGGAAATACCGTTGAGGAGGGACTTCTGGATTCTTTAGATGTTTACAAAGCATTACATAAGATTGGAAGCGTCGAGAAATTCGCAGAAAAGGAAATCGAAATCATGAATGCGCTGAAAGAGTGGGGCAAATCCATCAGCGAAGTTACAGAAATGAAAGACAATGATGAATGGAAAGAATATGAAAATTGGTTCAGAGAAAATCTGTTGAGATTGGAAGTGAACAAAAAGGCTGAGCCACTAAAAAATAATCCTGTTCAACCAAAGGTTATGAAAATAAGAGAAAAATATGAGATATTCAAAAAACTCCTCAAGGAAAATGGGTATATTGAATAGCTTATTCTCCTCTTTTGTTTTTTGACGTCTTGAAGATAAGTTTAGTGACGACGTATCCAAAAACGAAGCCACCCACATGCGCCCAAAATGCTATGCCACTACCTGAATTACCAAAGAAACTGCTTGTGGCAAAGAACAACTGAAGTATAAACCAGAATCCTATGACCACATATGCAGGCATGTGCCCAAATCTAACTAGCACTTTTGCATGAGGGAATAATACTATATAAGATCCCAATATACCCGATATAGCACCAGAGGCACCTATTGCCGGTATTGTAGATCCCAAATTGGTGAAAAAATGCGTAATTGAAGCTCCTATACCTGACGCCATAAACAGAAAAACATACTTCGCTTTCCCTATAGTGTCTTCTACATTATCGCCAAATATCCACAGATACCACATGTTTCCGAATATGTGATCTATGCCACCATGCAGAAACATGGAAGTGAAAATCGTCAATAAACTAAAATAAACAGGAGTGAAACCGAATGCGCCTATTATATTTTCATAATCTGCCAAACTCAAAATGAATATTACCACATTAAGAATGATTAAAGAAACAGTGATCAATGGAAAATTCTTTCTTGGATTTACATCACCGTATGGAAATATGAAGCCTTTTTTGCTTTTTAACATTCCTTGCATATTCAACCCATATTGTTTAGTGATTTCTTTAATTTTTCTGTATTCAGTCCCATATCATCTGCAATCCTGATTAAATTCTGTAGCAAATCTTTGTCATATTCCCTTATTCCGGAATCAATCAACTGTTCATAAAAACTTATCAGCTGCTCTACTTCTTTTTTGCTGTGAATCACTTGCTCCAAACTATTACCCAATAATATTTAGTGTTGTTGTTTATTATCCTTCCTGAAAATATGAACTTCTTCTAATAAGCCAGCTTTGCAAAAATTAATTATCGGTGGAGATTTTCCATAGAAATTCAAAATATTTTATAAAGTTATGTGCAACGCTTTCACTCTTGATTAAGATGACTGTGGTTGTACCAGTATAATCAAAAATCAAACTATAGTCCAAAAACATGTTTATTGCGCTTAATACGACATGTTTTTCCGGGAGATAACGTAGATGTGTTAATTTCCATCCTCTCCTCGTTTCAGCATACTTTTTAGCTTCTCTGTTGTAAAGACATTTGAATATTATGCCTTTCTTTATTCGTCTCTTATGGAAATAGTCTAGATAGGAACCCAAAAGTTCGTTTGATGCACTTGGGGAACTTATGACGTATAATGTGTCGCCTTTCTTCATTTCTTTTAATGCCATCTCATATACAGCCTTTACTCCAGATGCGCCTTCATAAATTGCAACTTTCTTGTTTTTCTTTGAAAAGGAATACATTTTTTCCAGTGTTGGGATGAGCTCGTGTTCGACTCTTATTTTTTTCTCGTTCAAGAAGTCAAGGATAACGCTTGGATTGCCTGCCTGATAATATCTTTTGTTATCTTTGATGAAAAAACTCACCAAGCCCTTTTTTAATAATTTGTCTAATGTTTCGTAAATCTTTGAGCTGGGGATACCAGACCTTTCAACAATCGGGCCAACCGTATTTATCCCGATCTCTAAAAGGGCTATATATACCCTCCTTTCCCTCTTCGATAACCCAATTTCCTCTAAGAGATCGGTATTCATACATAATAGACGAACGAGAAAATATTTAACCTTGATTTTAACTACTCCCAAGGGGGGTAAATTAAAATTATATACTAGAACTACATAATAGTAACAAATAAGAAGGTGATGATATGTCGCTCAGAAAATATTTACTCATCTCGACACCGATCAAGCTGGGAGTTGTTGGTGTGATAACGTTTCTAGCTTTTATTTTTCGACCAGAAACACCTACAAGATATTATGATTATACGTGTGAGAAAAAAAACAGTGGTTATTCGCTTATAGCATATACAGACGTGGGGAGAAGGGTTTTGTCTGACGACTATATTACAGAAGAAGCCTGTGAAATCGATGGCAAATATTTATTAGGACAACATAAGAAGTAATCTCAAAAAACGGTAATAACGGTGACGAATATGAGACACAAATATACTACTAACGAAGCATCAAGATTCAGATGGGGTAAAGTAACTGGGCTTAATTATAAACTATTAGAATTACAACCACCTAAGTCGATTCTTTATGCAAGACTCGAAGAGGATCATGGCTCGGTTGAAACTGGCGAGTGTGATAGGATTTATTATATATTGCGTGGTTATGGAGAATTTGAAATATCCAACAAAAAAATTCCAGTAAGGAAAGGCGATGTGATAGTGGTTCCGCCAAAAACCAAATATGATTACAGACCAACATCTAAAGTTCTAGAGGTTTTATTATTTATGGAATATTGGGATAGTACAAAATGGGAGATATAATTATGAAAAATATAATTTCTAGAGCCGACGCGGAACAATATGGACGTGAAGGAGTAAGAGGGTTTAATTATAAGTTGCCACATATTGATGGAGGTTCTTCTGTAATTCATGCTGAACTAACAGTACAGCATGGACAGAGAACAACTCTGGACAGAAGTAGAATTTATTATATATTAGAAGGAAGAGGAGAGTTCATGATTAATGGTGAACGTGTTGGAGTCGGGACAGGTGATGTTATTTCTATACCACCTCACACAACTTACGATTATCGTCCCACAACACCGGTTATTAAAGTTCTTTTGTTTATGGAATTACTAGACGTTAGTAAACTACTAAAAAATAGGAATTGTGTAAAATAATAACACTTATTACCAAGTTTCTACATCTCTTTTTCTTGATATTATGACAGATTATTGCGTCCACTGCGGAAGAATCGCTGTTATATACAATGATGCAAAACAGCCAGTTTGCCCAGTATGCAAAGATAAAATCCCAAAGGAACTGTCATGCGATATGTGCGGTGCTATGATGGTTGTGAGACAAGGCAAATTCGGCTCGTTCTGGGCGTGCTCTGGCTATCCACAATGCAACAATTCTATATCAATTAAGAAGCAGTTGATGAAAAGCATTTGGAAGAAGTGATTATACTCTAACAGGAGCGTAAGCAGGTACTGAAGCATTTGGCTGATAAGATTCCACCAATCTTCTAAACAATTCTGTTAATGACATTCCACCTCTCGGCTGCAGTGATTGATAAATTTGGTTAAATTCTCTTTCATATAATGCTGCTTTCTCTGGTGTTTCTGGACGAGTAATTGCGTTTAATCCATATCTCCTTATTAATTGCTCAGCAACCATTGTTTCTAGTCTATATGGTCGGATCTGACCTACTAGTTTTCTTGCAAATCTAGAAAACCTAGATTCAGTCATATATTGATTTAAACCTTCTATCATCTCTCTTGACTTGTAAACATTCAAAATTCCCATTGCTTTCTGTATTCCATGACCAACCTCGTGTGCAACAACTTCCACAGGATCCATCATCATACCATATTTTTGTAAGAGTTTCCTTATAGGATTGGTGGCATAGGCTACCGCACGATCAATATAAAGAGTCATTGTTTTGGGATCATAGGCACCAAAAACTTTACCAAGAGGAACTAAAGCAGGTCTTAAATAATCCCCGACACGTTCAATTGCAACCCCAAATTGTGTGGGCAAATCCGTAACTACATATCTCCTGATGGCTTCAACTCCGTTATGAACACCTTTCCAAGCTTCTCTAGCTACCTTGACTCCTCTTGCAACTAAATCTCTAACATCTTGATCTGTAATTATTCTTCCATTATCATCAAAAAGTTCAGCTGTCAGACCATCGGGCATTTTTATCTAAACTAATATTAAAACGGAAACTTTAAATAGACCA
>CAYJRA010000004.1:26014-60714 GCA_964372465.1 uncultured archaeon | reverse complement strand
TATTCCTGTTAGCAAACCCAATAACAAAGCTGTTCTCCACATAAAACCACTTTAAGATAACCTATTTGATCCATTTTATTATATACATTTAGAATTTAAATCATTTACTTGATACCTAATTTCTTCGATAAAATTTCTATGATATTCTTTTGTATATCTTCAATTGTTCTCTCTCCGTCTATTACAAACCACTGACCTAAAACATTATTTTCAATTTCTTTCATATAATACTCCCTTACATTTGTCAAAAATTGTTTATTTTTTTCGTGTTTGTCTAAACTTCCTTTCTCTTTTTGTTTTCTCTTCATGCTTGTCTCAGGGGATATGTCTATATATAATATAGCATCAGCCTCAGGAAATCCCATCAACTCAATAAACTTTAAAGCTTTTTCAAATGGGAAATTGTTAGCTCCTTGGTATGCTACTGTAGATGTTATATACCTATCCGCTATGACAAAAAAATTTTCTTTTTTTGCTTTTTCAATCAAAGACATGTTCATAATTACATCACAAGCACACAAAAGAAATATTGCATCTGCGTCCATACCGAATTTTTCGTGAAGATATCTATCATAAGCCTGACCTATGGGCGTGGAAAGGTTCGGTGATTCTATTCTTATATTTTTCAATCCTTTTTTGGTAAACCAATTTCTCAAAAAATTAGAGTGTGTCTCTCCTCCTGCCCCATCAAGTCCTTCTATTACAACTAGTGGCATATCATCAATGTAAAATGGTTTTTATTATTAAAATAGTGTTAAATAAAGAAAATTTTTATAAATGACAAATCAATATTGATAGCATGAAACTAATAGTGGTAGGATTGAAAGGCTCTGGGAAAACAACTACATTGAGTTTCGTCACGAAAAAAAGGCCCGACATAAAAATCCTGAATGCTGGAAATTATTTTCTGAAGGTTTTCGAGAAACGGGGATTGAAGAGAGACGAGTTTGACTTGAGAGTGAAAGCAGAAGACTACATAAGTATTCATGAGAAGGTGTTTACAGAGCTGGCAAAAGATCTGGAAAAACACAAAAACGTTATAATCGATACACACTCCTTTTTAACAAAAAAAGAAGGATATTATCCTGGATTACCTTTGTTCGCATTGGAAAAAATAAAACCCAATACAATTGTCGTCTTAGATTATGATCCGAAAATTATTTTAGAAAGAAGACTGAAAGATCTGAAAGAAATGGGAAGGAAAAGAAGTGCTGAATTGACTCTAGAGGGAGTAATGAAAGAGCAGTATATACAGTTAAGATACTCTTTTATAGCTTCTGGAATAAGCGGCGCGACATTAAAGATATTAAAAATAAGCGGCAAAGAAAATTATCCTCTTGAACACGCAGAAAAAGGTGCCGAAGAAATATTAAAATTGTTTGAATGATCATTCCTTCTTTGTATTCTTGAGATTGTTTTCTATTTGTTCCCAATTTACAACATTCCACCAATTCTCAACGTATTCTGCTCTCCTGTTTTGATATTTTAAATAGTACGCATGTTCCCATACATCCAATCCCATTATCGGCGTTTTTGCTTCCATCAATGGACTATCCTGGTTTGCTGTATTGTATACTTCCAATTCTCCTTCCTTGGTAACAATTAACCAAACCCAGCCACTACCAAATCTACCCATAGCTGCTTCAGAAAATTTTTTCTTAAATGTTTCGAAATCACCAAATTTCTTTTTTATTGCTTCTAATAAAACGCCATCTGACTGTCCACCACCTTTTGGTTTCATAATTGTCCAAAAAAGAGAATGATTTGCATGCCCACCACCGTTGTTTCTAACAGCAGTTTTTATTACTTCTGGAACATTATCCATGTCTTTCAATAACTCTTCAATGCTCCTGTTTTGTAACTCCGGATGATCCTTCAATGCATTATTCAGATTGTTTACATAAGCCGCGTGATGCTTGCCGTGGTGTATCTCCATCGTCTGTTTATCTATATATGGTTCTAAAGCATCAAACGCATAAGGCAAATCGGGAAGTTTATGTTCTGTCATATTATCACCACACATTATAACGATGTTATAATTAATATTGTTTTGTCTATCAAAAAACCAAAATCAAAAATAAATAGGTTGAATTCTATTATTAATTGATAACATGGTAAAGAGTGATAATCACCAAGCTTACCTCGAAGTTATCACGGGTGCCATGTTTTCAGGTAAAACACGCGAATTGCATAGGCAATATTCTGTCTTTAAATCCTGCCAGTTCAACGTCCAAGTCTTTAAAAGAGAGATAGACAACAGGTATGGCGAAGATGAAATAAAAACACATGACGGCCTCATATTCGACAAAAAGGATGTATTCATAGCAAAAGATGTAGGCGAGATTGATAAGAAAATAAAGAAGGATACAGATGTCATAATGGTCGATGAAGTCCAATTCTATGGATCTGATGTTGTCCAAAGAGTTGATAATTGGGTGAACGACGGGAAGATTGTTGTATTAACTTTGTTGCCCACAGATTATAGAGGCATAACCTTTGGGCCTGCGGGAGATTTGTTAGCAAAGGCCGACAAAATAACACAAGTATTTGCTAGGTGTCTACACAACGAAGGGGATATGTTTTGTCACAGACCAGCAACAAGAACTTTTAGAACCAGGTCTGATATAAAAGATGTAGTTGCGATAGGTGGTGCTGAGATGTATGAGCCAAGATGCAGGAAACATCATTTCTTCAAAAAATAATGTGATCAGAGAAACTATTAAATAATATCGTTATAAAATAAATTGATATGAAATACCTGCTGCTAACAATGCTGTTTTCTGTAATTTTCATTAGCGGCTGCATCCAACAAAATCAAAGCAACACAACACAAGAAAGCACCACAACATCAACCTCTGCTGCAATATTAACCACTACAACTACCACAACCAATGTCGTAGATGTTAAAGAATTTTCTGCTACCATTACGGCCAAACAATGGGAATTCATGCCGTCAACAATATCTGTCAAGGAAGGAGATAAGGTAAAACTAAAATTGACTAGCGCAGATGTGACACATGGGTTTTCTTTGCCCGATTTTGGTATCAACCAGAAAATCGATCCTGGAAAAGAAACTATCGTAGAATTTGTCGCTGATAAGTCCGGAACATTCCCGTTCTTCTGCAGTGTGCCTTGCGGTGCAGGGCATATTTCCATGAAAGGTCAGCTGATAGTGAATAAAGCAAATTGAGAATAAGTTTTAATATCTCTAGCATATAATTCTGATAAGTAGGTCGGCGTAACTCAGCCTGGCTAGAGTGCGAGACTCATGATCATCTATGATCAATGAGTATTGATAAAAATATGATAAGAAATCTCGAAGTCCCGAGTTCAAATCTCGGCGTCGACATTATCAAGAATACTGCCAACTAAAAATTGATTTGAGTTTGTAATGCAACATGACTTGATAAAATATGAATCATCAGAAAATACTAAGATTGCCAACAAATAAATTTGGCTTTGCAACATCCGCTGCTCAATCAGAATCAGAAAATGTTGTTACGAAGTCAGGGAAAACTAGCAATGGGTTTGGCTTGTGGGAAGAGTACTTAGAAACACAAAAAAGGAAAGGCAATTCTATACCTGGTGAAAATCTTCGAAGATGGAAAAATTCTAGAATAATAGATGATGACTTAAAACTTATCAAAGAAACGGGTGCAGATCACTTTCGTATTTCCATAAATCCTGTAAGAATTATGAACACAGATGGAATTGTGCACTCAGAAGGTATAGAATTTTACGAAGAAATTTTTGATTCAGCAAAAAAATATGATCTCAAATTAATTCTAACTCTACATCATGTACAAAGACCTATCAATATGGATTGGACTAATCCAAAATCAGTTGATTACTGGATAAATGTACTAAAAATTCTATTAGAAAATTTTGGTGATAGAGAAGAATTAATGGGTTTTATAACTCATTGTGAGCCTCTGAATGTGCTTTTTGTTAATTATATAGCTGGTGTTATTTCTCCTTATACAAGAAGTCTCAAAAAAGCTGGTCAAGCATTAAATAACATGACGAAATTTCATAAAAAATCTGTAAACACAATTTATAATAGGTGCAGGAATTCTACTAACCCAATGATTATATTGTCTCACGCCTGGGTGCCTGCTAGAAGAAAATTATTTCCACTTATTGATGACTGGGTCGTGGATTGTTGGAATAAAAACTGGAATGTAAAACATATAAAAAAGATGATTTCTTCAAAAACGATTTTAGGAATCAACACATATGCTGTCCAACCTTTAGGAATATTGACTGCTTTTATACCAACTGAGTGGCCTTTTTTCTTCAAGGCATTCAAAAATCCTCGACCAGAAGCGGTTAGAACAGCAGTGGAACAAGCACATGAAGCATTCCCAAAAACGAAATTGGCAATAACTGAAATGGGTTTTGGCGAACCAAAAATGTATGATGATTTGAACCGTCCAGAATACTTGTATCATTCTTTTTTAGAATTAACAAAACTTACTGGAAAAATTAATCTAGAATTTATTGATGTTTGGACATTTGTTGATAATATGGAATGGTCCGAGGGGGATAGAATTCGTTTCGGCGTAGCTAAATACACAAAAGGAAAAATTTACTTGAAAAGGACAGGACAAATTTTAAAAAAGATATTTACTAATAAAGGGTTAATTTGATAGAAACTAGTTACATCCCCTAACAGCACAAGTACTTTTTTTATTGCATGCCAACTTCGGCAACAAATAACCAGAATCTATTATTCCGTTCTTTGATCCGCATGAACTTGTCCATTCATACTCGCAATAGTCATAATTACTTGGACATTTTTTGCAGGACTTTTGGCAGTTGGTCGTTTGTTTATTGCATATTATTTCTGTTATTTTTTCCGTGTTGGGGCAACCATCAATACCATCACCAAAAACCAAGGGACAGGAATCTTTGGGATCTATAATACCATCGGAATCATAATCACCCCACCCTATTTGTCCCCGTGTATAATATTCTATAGCTAGCTCTGGAAAAGATGCTCCACTGCCACCTTCGCCTCTCATTATACATGGCTGCCCGTTGGGATTGCAGTCATAACAATTTGCGTTTGGGTATTTATCATAAATCGGCGTATAACTGAAAATACAAGGCGAGTTACAGCCAGCGAACTCTCCACATCCTTTATACTCATCACATGCTCCGAACAGGTGCAACAGCTCATGAGCATATACATCTATACCGTTCAATTTGCAAGTGATGAAGCACAGCTTATAATATATTGCCGTTCTTTCTGCTGTTCCAAAAAACGGATATGGACATGCATAGCCAGCGAAAGAAGCAAACAAACCTGATTCTTTTATGATATAAACCAAGGCGACATTATCTGCATTTGTATTTAATTTTATAAAATTTACTAGATCGTCAGTATATCTACCATCATTATTATCATCATTTGTACCTAAATTCTGAACGGCTTCTTCCATCCATAAGTTACAAGCACAATTTGCATTATCCAAATCACAGTTATTGGGATCAGAACTAATTTGAGATATAAAATATCCAATATTGAAATTGACGTTTGCATTGTCTGGAGATTGACTCTTTAACCAGCTTGTTGCGTCTAATATTCTAGTTAAAACATTATTGATTTCATTGCCCCATAAAACTTCATTATTACCGACAAATATCGTAACAACTTCCGTATTGCCCAACAGATAAGGGGCACTTTGCGATCCTATGAACTGGTCGCGCGGAATAATAGACGATACTATCCTATCAAGGGCTGAATAAAAGATCATTGGCTTGTCGGGTTTGATTATCACATCTTTTATATCTGCATTGAAAGATTCTACAGCCGCCTCTAATTTATTTATTTGCTCTAAACTTAGTTCTAATTCTGCTGTTGAATTTAAATCAGTAAGAAATTGTCTCAAATCACAAATCCCATTTGAATATTTTGAGGCAAAATTATTATCCAGCTTGCTTGCTTTACCGGCTAAATTTTCTTTTGATATGTTCAAGTATGTGAACACGTCATCTAGCATTTCAGTTGAATTTTTTTCTATAAAATAATCGCATTTGTTTTGAGATATTTCTGCTGCATTATAAGTTGAATTATAAAATCTGGTAGGTAAATCTATAGCCGTAGCAGCTCTGAAAAAAAATGATGCCAAGACAAAAATGATCATGAAATATTTTATTTTCATATGAACATGTGATTGTTTAATAGCATTAAATATTTACCATTACTTTAAAGTAGCTATGTTTTTTTGGTTTCAGCAGAAACTATAACCTCGTTTTTTTATAGTCATGAAAAAGTAGTGAAAAACAGCCACAAATGGTCAAAAGAACCTAATCTTTAAATAGTTAAGAAGGCTAAAATTACCTAGAAAAGCTAAATTTAAGGGGGTGAAAATAAGTGGCTGATGCAAGAATGGTTGTAAGGTCTGCCGTAAGAGAAGCATTAAAGGGAAAATATAACGTAAGTGAAGAATTCCTAGAAGCATTAGATACTGAAGTATCTGCATTAGTAAAGAGAGCTGCTAGAAGAGCAGAGGATAATGGCAGAAGAACATTAAAGGCAAGAGATACATAATTTCTAACTTCAATCATATTGAATTCTAGCTTTTTTATTTTTGTTTCTGTTTTTATATTCTAAATTAATAATTAATGTAAGTGTATTCTATGCAAGTTGAAAATCAAACTTTGAGGCTGAGTCCCTCTGCAATCGTCTGCTATTATGAATGTCAGAGAAAGTTTTTTTACAGATACATCAAAAAGATTCCTGAAAAACCGTCGCCACAAAAAGTTCGTGGATCAATCACGCATAAAATTCTGGAGAATTTTTTCAATTTTGTGTCATTGGTTGATATAAAAGAAGGCAACTGGGAGATATTATGGAGAGACTTTAAGAACGGATTAATGTCGTTGCTGAACACTGAGTGGAAATTGATTGGAAAGGAATACCCAAACTGCTTCGAGAGTGAAAAACAGAAGGAAGAAATGTATGAAGAAACGAAAAGATTTTTGGATTTTTATGCGGCTAAACTTGCCTTTTCGTTAAGCGACAAAATAAAAGATTTAAGTAAAAATTCAGAATGGTTCGAGCACGAAATAAGAAGATTTTTCTTTCCAAAAGACAGAGAATTAAAACTGGTGTTGGAGGATGAAAATTTTTCTGGAATAATAGATAAGACCATGAGCTTGTTTGGGGAAGGTATTGCAATAGTTGATTATAAAACATCTAAGTCCACGTTACCGCATTATATTCCTGACTCACATTTAAAGCAAGGAAAAAGTTATGCATATTTGTGGAAGAAACAGTTCAACGTGCTGCCAAAACACGTTTCTTTCTATTATCTAAGAACGGGTGAAAGCATATTTTATCCTGTATCAGAAAGAGATGTTGAAGAAATTGAAAACGACATCAATATTATTAGGAGCAAGAAACTTGTAATGGAGGAATTTCCGAAGAATCCAACTCACTTGTGCTTGTATTGCGATTTTTTCAGTAGTTGTTTCGGCAACAAAACAAAAAAAGAATTTCTGAAAGAATTAAAGAATAATAATTCAAATGATCAAATGACTGCTAAATAATTGTCTATGCCTCAGTGGCTCAGTCTGGTAGAATTATGCCAAAAGCACTTGCATGGTAAGCAAGTGGTCACGGGTTCAAATCCCGTCTGAGGCTTATGATAACGCTTAGTTTCTTTCAATAATATAGAAAATTTTCTGTTCTTTGGTGTACTGGAAGATTTATAAATTTCAAAAGCCAATTGTCTACTCTGGAATTTTTTCGAATACGATCATTATGACATACACTTTGAAATAAGCTATTGATAAAGGCGCTGTTGTAGACGGTAGCCAAATATCTGTATATATAGAATCAGCTAGAAGTTCAATGAATGGTATATTGTTAATAAATGGTAATAAATATAACCTAGATATTTTTGGGAATATACAACCCCTATATGGTACCGATGCTATATCATCTGTAAACGGAATACGATTAGCCTAATTTAAGATTATACTTTTTGCAGCCAAATCAATAAGGGATTTCATCCAAATTCTATTAATTTCTATTGCTTCGTTCAAAGGCGTATACATAGTGCTTTCTGCAGTTATGCAATGTTTTACTCCATTCTCATACATTGCTGCTGGCCACGAGCCATCATATCTTATTGTACCACCAAACTGATCTGTATTGTCTGGTTTTCCGTTTGCATAGCCTGTGTACATCTTAGTGTTCCCAAGAATGGGGATTCCAAGTTTCTCTATTTGATCTATTACTGGAATATAAATGGAGTTGTCTTTATCAAAACTATAGAAATATGAACCCGGTTTTTTGTAATGTTTGGGTTTTTTTCCAAGTAATCCACCAGCTACTAAAAACATAGAATCTCTATCATCAACTTCCTGATGCAAATCTATCACAGCCTTGATTCTACCTATCACAGGTATATCAAAACCACGAACTGTTTCAATCATTTTTTTGGTTTCAAGTGGTAATCTTATATCAGGTACGTCTGAAGCCCATTCCCAACCAACCGAATTGTCAGAAGATCCCATATCATCCACATAACTGCCATTACTTAATCTGTAACGCAAAAAATCATCATTACCATATTCACCATCAAGTTCTATACCGTTATATCGCTGTTGCGGGTTTTCTCCTATTAATTCTACGCCAGCCGGATTCCTTAAAGGATAACCAATTAAGCAAACGTTATGTTGATGTGCATAATCAAATATTTCTCTCCCATGCTGTAACCAGAAAAGTAAACCGGCAATCTCGTAAGCATGAATATTAGATCCGCAAACAACAATTTTACTATTTTGACTATCATCAATGTGAGGAGAAGTCAACCTAACAAATTTATATTCTTTACTATTCCCATAATTTAGTGGAAATGAACGTATTAAAACATTCATTCCATTTAATAAATCAAATAACCTTCCATAAAATTTATTACTATCAACACCGCCTGTTTGATTCAGTATATCTGCATGACCCAGCGAGGATATTTTTTCAGAAAGGGTTTTCATTTCTCAATATTTTGTTATTAACATATTTGAATAGAATACAATACAAAGAATTAATTTATATTTTCATCGACCATATGATAACTTAACGTCTAACTAAAATTAATCCAATACTGTCCCGCCAAAAAAATTCATTTTTATCCAGCCAGTCCACCCTAAGAAAAACCTATAAAACAAAAAGCATATGTTCTTGAAACGATCTGTCAACGTGTTCTTCTCAACTTTATCAAAAACAGTCATCGTATCTATGAGTTTGGGGTTTTTAATTTTACTGGATGCAACTAAGAGCATTGATGTGAAGACATTAACACCTGGTGCATGCCAACAATCATGAAAAACAATCTTACATCCATCAGATAATTTGGGAAACCATAATTTATGGTCTAATCTAACAAATCTAAATTCGTGCGCACCATCTACAAATACAAAACCTATGGGTTTATCGAAATTACGTGCAGTGTTTTCAGAAGTGTCTTTTATAGGTATAATAAAATCTCCTATTCCAGAGTTCTCAATATTTTTAAGAAAATCCTTATATGTGTTAACTTTCCCCATCCAAAAATGATGTTCTGATGAACCGGTGTGAGGGTCTATGGCATAAATTTTAGTTTTATTTCCATCTTTCACTCCGTGACCCAAACAGATGGTTGACCTGCCTTTCCAAGAACCTATTTCGATTATGTGCTTATCTTTCGGGATTTTTTTGGCAATTTCATAAAGAAAATTTCCTTCTTTTTCAGTAAGCCATCCTTCTATTTTGCCTGCTTGTTTTCTGAAATTGAACATATGGAATCTATATTATTCGTGTAATTATATAAAGAAATAATCATTGACCGCAACTTTTATTCACCACTTGCTCAATTGATCTCTCCTCACAGTTACCTATTTTTACTAGAGACTTGACTAAGTAATCCAAATTATCAAAACCAGAATTTGTACAATTGACTCTAAATAACTGACTTGACTCTGCGGCTATCGTGTCTTCAACTTCATATTTACAAACATCGTTGTTGTTGCTTGTAAACACAAAATTAGGAGCTATGCTAACTTGCCCCGTATTAGTTATAGAGATAGTGACATTAACAGCAGTATTTGCCGTATTTATGCAAGTTATATCACCTATGTTGAAAACAACTTTTTTACAATAAGTGTCAGTTGCATTTCCTTCTCCCGTCCTGTTTCTAATGACTACTATTTTAGATGGAGAACATTTCAAACGATGGTCATCATCAAAAATTTCCATTGCATAAATTTCCGGGCAGTTTCCAGCAGCAATTTTTAATGTGTTGATATAAGCATTCTCTGTGCAGTCAAAATTATTGTTACAACCGTAAACCAGAACTGTTTTTTCTCCCGGTTTCAATAGATTTTCATGATCTGAATTGCTAGTGCTATTAGAATAAAGTATGTTATTCATTGATGTATAAACAGTAAAATTAGATAGTTCAATCTGGCCGGTGTTGATTATCTCAATGTCTAGTTGCTGTAACTGACTTGAACAAGTAATATTGCTTATATCTAAGCCCGCTTTTGTGCAGTCTATTTTTTCGTCTTTTTTAATCAATACGCACTTGTTATTTTCACATTCATAATCAGATTGGCACGGCTTAAAGGCGAATTCGTTATCAGTGCAACATTTATAAGGACAAGCGATTTTTACGCACGTATTGTTGACACATTCATAGTTACTTCCATTACAAGCCAAATTTTCATAATTCATATCATTTATACAGCATTCGTTTGGGCATGACCGATTGATGGGCTGTTCAGAAGTTTTTAAAACATATCCTGTGATTTCTGGATTCAAAGTTTTGAAAAATATTGTTAAACTTACAGTCAATATAACAATTAACGAAACACCACTGACGATTTTTCCTATGTCAAATCTACTTACGGAGTCACTAATCATTGTGAATTCATCCATTATTTTTGATAATTTAATTTTACATTCTGGACAAGAGTTATCACTATTAGAAAAGGATTTTCCACATTTTTTACAAAATTTCATATATTATCCACATGTCTATTAAAAAAACCTTGTTGAAATTTTAATTTAATATAAAAAATTGCAGATTAAAGTAAAAAACTTATTGATATCAAGAATTTAAATGCTTTCAGAGCCAGTTAATACGTTTATTTCAATCTATTCTTAATCTTAGGTTGATTCTTTATGAGAAAGTTTATCAAATCATCATAATTTTGAAGGCCGTACAATGCTCTATATTCGTTCAGCAAATTTCTCATTTTTTCAAAAGTAAGCACGTTGATTTCTAGGTTCATTGTCTTGATTGTGGATTCTGGCTGAACCATATTATCAAAATATTATTAAAAAGTTTAATATTAATAAACAGACATTGCCGATTATCAGCAAGCAACTAATCTCGGGTGATAAATCTCTGGTGTTTTTCTCTTTCTTTTTGGCTTATAAAATAAGGTTGCACTAACTATCAAAATTAAGAAGAACAAAGATAACAAAGATAATCCAAACCAATCAGGTAGTGAAAAGACTTTGACTGCTTTCAGACTTGATGTGACTAAATAATCGGGTGAACCTGATGCTGTCAATGTGAATTGATATGTTCCTTCTTTAGCATCGCATGGCACATCAACAAACGCTTCCACTTTCTTCGTTTCTTTGGGTTTTAATTCTGCATAATTTGGTACGGCACTGAACCACTCGCCTGCCTCTCCTGTAACCTTCAAAGCGAATATATCCTCTATCTCTCCTTTATTGACAACGCTAAACTCAACTTTATTTGTCTCGCATATGTTGACTACTTGCTCCTTTTTAACATTTATGAATGGGACGCCATTCAATATATTAAACTCTCTGCTCAATGAGTCTTCAGTAAATCTATTAGCTACAGAAGATTTCATTTTAGTTATGCCATCTGCATTTCTTGGCACATCTATTGTGAATATTACATCCTTTTTCTTGTCTGAACCCAATGAGAATGGTGTTATGGAATGGGTTTTACCAAAAACCTCCAAATTTGTATTGACTCCACTCTCTGTATCTCTTCCACAATTTGAAATCCTTACGTTAATATCAGCAGATTTTCCTGGTTTTAATTTATCAAATGTCCAAACATCTTCCACTTTCAGACAATGTTCTGGTTTTACACCCAAAACATCAACCCTGTCTTTTCTTATGCCACCGCAATCTTTCAACTCGAATTTTGTGAACTCTGTTTCTCTGCCGTTGTTCTCAACAATTATCTTTGCTTCATGTGTTCCTGGACTTAGGTCAAATGCCTCATAATCATAAGTGGTTGAAAATGTTTTTTCGTCTCCCTTTTCTAAGACTTTTTCGTCATCTCCTATGAAAAAGAAATTATTATCATCATCCTCAATTAAAAACATCGCCCTTACTCTGTCTTTCTCTTCGTTTTTCAATTCAACTCTAGCTGATATGTCAAATGCTTCATTCTCATCTGCACATATGCTTGACGGACTGACTTGGAAATCATCAATTGAAACAAATTCTATCTGTTTCTCTACTTCAAAACTATCTGTTTCTTGATCCGAAACAGAATCGACAGTAGCAACAATTTTTGCCTTGTGCATCCCTTCTGACAATCCTCTAGTAGCGAATTCAAATGAGACAGATCTTACTTGATCTTTTTTCAAAAACAAAGTCTCTGAATCTTTTTCATCTCCATCAATATACATTTTGACAGAGACCGAATGTTCTCCACTTGATATTTCAAGTAATTTAATACTAGCTGATATAGTGATATGATCCGAGCCATCCACTGTAGATGGGGAAACATCAACATTGAACACGTCTATTGAAGCTCTTTTCGGCAGCACTGTTATAATAACCGAATCTATATCTGTTCCTCCGCTGTTGTCAGTAACTTTCAAAGAGACAGCATGAGATCCTTCTGAGTATACTCTGCTAAAAGATATTGAGTTGCTGAGCAGTATCTCTTCTTCCCTCCATTCATAAGAAGCTATTTGGCCGTCATAGTCTCGTGATAAAGACCCATCTAGAACAACAAAATCATCAACATAAACTATTCTATCTGGACCGGCGTTTGCAACTGGTCTAATGTTTGGAGAAACTGCTGCTTGAACAATGGATGAAGAAACTATGGGACCAAAGACTTTTGGAATGTAAGGTGTTGGTTTTGAAGATGTTTGTGGCGCAGATGTTATAGGGCCAAAGACTTTTGGAATATATGGAGTACCTCCTGAAGCTCCTAACGAAGTAATAGGACCAAAGACTTTTGGAATATATGGAGTACTTGAAGGTGTTATACCCGAAGGTGTTTGAGGCCAAATATTCTCAACTATTATACCAGGAACTCCGGGTTTGAATATTGGAGCTGAAGAATGTATATAAGTGTTTTCTGGCCATGGAAATAGTGTTTCAGCAAAAACAAAAGGCAGGGCTAACATACTCAAGATTAAGACAAAAGACATCATTGAAAATAATACTTTATTTTTACCACTCATAAATGATCACATTTCTTTACTATTTAATAGTAAATGCATTTATAAAGATTTCTATATTGATAAATATATAGAAAATAACTAACCAAAACGTGTTTCAAAATTATTCCCAAACAAAAAAGACGGGGATAGTCTTAAATCATCTAAAGAAACAATGGAAATGGGGTTAAGATATGATTTTTCAATACTCAGATCTATTTGATGTCAATGGTTTTATTATTGAATTTAATAATACAGATTCCTCTGAAAGAATGGTTTATTGTAAACTGCCTTATGCTTTAGTTCCGTTTATTGGAACATATGGACTGTACAGCAAGATAGGAAATGGTATTGTAAGAAAAAATATCAGAGAATCCATCATCCCATCTGGAGATTTTTTGCTAGCATTATATGTTCCTGCCAACTTAATTGTAACTGATGGCAGATGGTCTGCTGCCTTGTCTGAAGCTGCCAAAGTTCAGAGTGTGAATAAGGAATTTCTCGAACATCTAGGAGCGTGTGAACGTTATTATAATATACCGGCCTGTAAAAATTTATTAACCATGCTAAAAACACTTCAGAATGGTAGGTCAATAGGATATATGCACCCAGGATTCATTGATTGGAAAGAAAGTGTAAGAGCTACGGCTATCTGTATGCTAGATCGTTCATCTTACATAAAGGGAGATCAAACAGGTGCTGTATTTGCTGAAATTATTAATAGATTAATCGATCATTTCTTTGTGTTTGGGCAATCCGAAGCCAGAATGCAAAAAACCATCTAATAATAAACCATCAGAATATCATTTAATAAATATGATCAGCCGCAAAAAACCAGACTGGCAGCTGGATATAGCAAAGGAAAGGATAGGAATATTGCTTTCTTTGGCTAAGAAATGTTACGGCCAAAATCCAGATAGAAGCAGAAGATATGTGTGGCTCGCCAGAAAAATTGGTTTAAGATACAATTTTAGATTAAAGGAAATGAAAAGAGATTTTTGCAAGAAGTGCAATACAATCCTGACGCCTGGTAAAACCTCTGACACGAATCTAGACTCAAAAACCGGGACCATAGTTATAAAATGTAAGAACTGTAATTATATTTTCAGATACCCATACAAGTGAATGCATGGCGTTAAGCATAAAAGTTTTGGGAGTGAGCATACTTGTCGTGTTCATAGCAACTTTCGTAATACTATTTATCTTGGATAATCTATACAAGATAAAGACGTCTTGCGATAAAAATAAAAACCTTAAAGTATGTAAGATTGGTACATTCCAAATGATCGCCTTTATGCTCATAATAATAATAGGCGGTCTGTTGACTGTAATTACAATCACGGGATATATATTAATATCAGGGCAACAAACGGTATAAGGTATAAACATGGTAAGAACAGCAGTAAAAGAAGTGGACCCAAAGAGTTTTATTCAGAAATGCGTGGAAGAACTTCAGAAAATAAAAGAAATTCAGATGCCGGAAAAGTTTAGATTTGCGAAGACAGGTCCTCATAAGAAAAATCCTCCCCACAACCCGAATTGGTGGTATACCAGAACAGCTTCTGTGTTGAGAAGGGTCTATTTAGATGGGCCTGTGGGTGTATCTAGTTTGAGATCGTATTATGGAGGCAGAAAACAGAAAGGACACAAACCTGAAAAGACGGTGAGAGCCGGAGGCGGATCATTGAGAAAGATATTGCAACAATTGGAAGCAAGCGGATTGATTGAAAAGAAAACGGGAACTAAACCCGGAAGAGTCGTTAGTCAAAAAGGCAATAGCTTCATTAAAAAAATCGTTTCTGAGGCTAAAAAATGAACGATTATATTAACGAACAGGAACTGAAAGAAATTGAAAGAATGAAAAAAACTGTTATGGGCAGGATACTGACAAAGGAGGCATATGAAAGAATAGCCAGGCTGAAACTGGTGAAGGCTGAGCTGTCAAACCAGCTGGAATTATATTTGCTTCAACTATATCAAAACGGCCAGATAAAGAATATGATAACTGATGATCAAATAAAAAATATATTATCGACAATTAGCTCGAAAAAAGAGTTTAAAATAAGAAGATGATTATATGGGAAGAACGAAGAAAGTTGGGGTAACAGGAAGATACGGAGTTAGGTATGGAAGGAAGGTGAAGGTTGCAATAAAGCAAGTTGAAAGCAGGCAAAAAATAAAGCACACCTGCCCGGTTTGCAAAAAAAATACTGTTAAAAGAGTTGCTGCTGGCATATGGCAATGCAACAAATGCTCAGCCAAGTTTACCGGTGCCGCGTATGAGCCTAAAAGAGCTTTATCTGGGGGGATGTTATGAATTTCAAATGCTTAAGCTGTAAAAAAGTAGTCGAGAAATTGGATGGGAAGATTCGCTGCCCGTATTGTGGCTACAGGATATTCTTGAAACAAAGACCAAACGTTGTCAAGAAAGTCCACGCAAGATAGAGATAATTTTATTTCAAATATCTATTATTATTTAGTGGTTTTTTGAAGAAGGCAGCAGAAATAATAATAGCTATCATAGCATTGTATGCATTATTGCCCACGATTGCACTTAGCGCTTGCACCACACCCTCCCATGAAATCAGAATCAACGGCACATCATTCTATTTTTATAATGGAAGCAAAATAGCTCAGGGCAATGCAACGGCAATAACAGTTGAAAACCAAGAAAAAGCTGTCGGACTAATTTCCAATGGTGATTGGTCTCTTGTGTTCAGCGGCTGCACTCAGGAATCAGAATTCATAGGATTGAAGATAACAGACAACTCCAAAGTTGTTGGCTACGATCAGATAAAAATCGTCACCGACAATCCATCTACCGCTATCATATCCTGTACGGTACAAAACGTTTCCTTATCAGGATATGCGATAGATATAAATGACGGCAGTCCATTAAGTGGAGGCAACGTCAAAGCATCTGTTTTAGATACGACTTATATCAATACAACAAGTTTCAGTGGCAGCAACTGGTCCATAGATTTTTATCCTTGTTTGGTAAGCGGGAAAATCTATACACTCGATATTGTGATAGCAAATACGGGTGGAACCAGAACTGGAGAATATCTCACAAGTTATCTAGCAGGCTGACAATATTCGTGTTTATGTAAAAGTCAATACACGAAAAAGATAAGTCATTTAAAGACTGCCGGTAATCATTATCTAATATAAATTATGAGTGATGAAATGACGGATATATTGACTGCAGAGGACAGGGAAATAATCAATCAATTCCAAATATTGCAGCAGCAATTGCAAGGCATACTGATCCAAAAGGAAAATGTTAAGCTACAAAGAATGGAATTGGAAAAGGCGCTGGAAGAACTGAATAAAAAAGATTTGAAAGAGGCTTATAAAATAAGCGGACCTATAATGATCAAAAGGGATATTCAGGAAATAAAAAAAGAAATTCAGGAAAAAATGGATGATATGGAAATAAGGCTGAAGACGATTGATGCAACAGAAGATAAAATAACAAAAAGGCTAAAGGAAATAGAACCCAAAATTAAAAGGATGATAGGACAATGAATAGTGATTGGTATGACGGATGTAGAAGCAATAGTGAAAATACTCTCAGAAATTATAGATGATAGAACTGTTCCTAAAAATATTCGTAATGCTGCAGAAGAAGCCAAAAAGAATTTAACTGAAGAAGAAAGCAAGGAATGGGATGTAAAATTAAGTACGGCCATATCCGTTCTTGATGAAATCACAAATGATCCCAACATGCCTGCTTACACGAGAACCCAAATTTGGAATATCGTAAGCATGCTTGAGCTTGCCAAAAATCAATTGCAATGACTAAAATCATATTTTTTAAAAGTATTTAAACTTATATGGAATATTCAATTCATGTTAAGACCGTTACTAACGGCTCTGGGTTCTTTAAGTTTACTCATTGCTGCGTGCTCTCCACTTTCTCAAGCGACAAACGCACAGCCCAATAGAAAACTTGAAAATATTGTTGCCACATCAAACTTGTCGCCGAATGATAATTATGCGTTTTTGGTGGGTGGTTATTCAAAGCCAACAGGAAACAAAGTAATAGCTCTTTATTTTTGCAGAGATCCACCAGAACAAGTCATTGATATCATTGAAAGTTGCCCAGCTGGGTTTATGTACGAATCTTATGATCTACAACTAATAAAAATGTTGTCTTATCTTCGTGGATTTGGTTTATCTCCAATAGAAGCGCGTTCAGTTGTAACAAACCTAGATCCGCCAAACGTGATTTATATTAAAATGAACGGTGTTTTTTTCCGATATGCGAATGCTGGTCAAAACGGATCTGGCGTATATACAGAAGATTCAGCTGAACCGCCAGAATGGATGATACCAAGTCAAATGATACCGATAAAAGACATACACCAACATTAATAACCTATAATAAAAGCTTTTTATGTCGTTTACCTATAATTATTTAAGTTTAGTATACAAAACCTGAATTGAGGTGAAATTCAATGCCTTTTGGAGGACTTTTTGGAAGAGGAGAAGAGGAAGAAGAGTTTGTTGAGATTGAGAAGACAAGCGACGAAAGCAGAAAAATACAAGTCATAATCGAAAGTTTAGAAGATTATAGAGATGTCGAAAGAGTACAGAAATTACTGAGAGAAGGCAACATAGTATTTCTCAAAATCAAACCATTGAAAGACAAGGATATCGGCGAACTGAAAAGATCTGTTCAAAGACTTAAGAAAACATGCACAGCCATGAACGGAGATATAGTAGGGGTAGACGAACACTTCTTGGTATTGACTCCGCCATCTGCAAGCGTTTATAGGGGAGAACAAGTATCAATGACACAGGTTTGAACGTTTTTTATTTTAATAAACGGCTTTTTCTGTAATTCATTAGTTCATCCTTTAGAAAATAATTTAAAGTTTACGTTTTATTGTATTTACCATGTTTGACTTTCTAAGAGATGTTCATAAAATATACAGAGGATATTTAGTAGAAAGGTGGAGTACCTATAAGTTAATGCAACTACCGAATATTGAAATGACCGGTCATACAGTAGTAGTTGAAATTGGAACCAAAGAACCTGGCGGTATGGATGGCTTCAATGCCCCTCAACATCCAAGGTATTTTGCTAGAGTGGAGCCTAGATTGGGAGATAAAGACTATATGGTGTTATCAAGTAGAGATGTTAGCGATGCAGTCGAAAAAATACATAAACTTCTAAGAAGAGACGGATATGCTGTCGGAGAATATAATTATCGTGGTGTTGGATTAGGCTAAAGATTAAATTTAACCACGGGTTTCATCACTTTTACTTCTATTATGGATTGATCTGATATTTTCTTTTCAAATATAGTCGGATCGGCTTCTGTGCCTTTAATAAAATTGAAGTGCATAGGCACCGCTATCTTTGGTTGAATGGATAATGCGGCTGTTGCTGCATCTGCCTCATTCATAGTGTACGTGCCCCCGATAGGAAGAAAAGCTATGTCAGTTTTATAGTTGGCCATTTCAGGAATCAGATCTGTATCTCCAGCATGATAGATTCTTGTTCCGCCGACATCGATAATGAATCCCATTCCGAATCCCCTGGGGTGATAAGGCTTTCCTACATTATATGCTTGAACCGCTTTTATGCCGATCCCTTTCTCAACAAGGCTTTTGCCTTCCTCTATTATCTTTATATTGCCTGATAATTTTTTAGCACTAGATGCATTCGTAACAATCACTGTATCACTCTTAGCTATCATCTGAAGTTTTTCATTATCGCAATGATCGAAATGCTCATGCGTTATCAAAACTAGATCTGCTTTTTTAGGATATTTGTCCAGAATAAACGGATCGAAATATATCACCATGTCTTTGTGCCTGATTCTGAAAGTGGCGTGGCCTATCCAGTCAACATCCACGTTCCCGATAATCATTTAAACCTGAAAGGTTTATGTGCTTTGATTTATAAAAATATTCAGCTAGTGATGAAAATGGGATTTAAATTAGATTCAAAAAAGATAGTGGCATTATTCTTCATCATAGTTATGCTTGTATCTACCATAACTTTCGCCGTATTAAGCGCTTTCAATCCTACACAGCAAACCAGCGCAGAAGAATTGCTGAAAAAGAAGGTGTGGAACTCGAGACTGGCCCCAGAAGTTCATGACTACCTTTTGCAGAGTGGCTATACAATTCTAGCATATTACTACGGCAAGGACTGCACGGAATGCGAAAACATCAAAAATGAATTAGAGAGCATGACTGAAAATGCTAATGGACAAATATACCTTCAAGAAATAGCTTCTGAGAAGAGCAATGAGAATACACTGGAAGTTAGAAATTTTTTCACAGACACCCAGGAATCTCTTGAAAACCCAACAACAGATGACATAAACACGATCGTGTGCAAAGCTTTGAGTGACACACCCTTCTGGTGTATAAGTGGCAAAGTGTAATTATAGATTTGGATTTTGTTTAAGCTGTTTTCCCATCTCTTCTACTTCATCCAGAAATCTCTTCAATACTCTCGGCACATCCTTTTCTTCCACTCTCAGAATCTCAGCTGTTTTTTTCAGAAGCTTCTCTTTCTTCTTCAATTCTATCCATTCTTTTTCTGCTAACATGATATCAATTGAATATTAGAAAAATAAGTTTATTAGCAATTCATGCAAAAAGCCAACCTCAACATTAATCTTAAATAGTTATTTCTATAGAATAGTAACGATTAAATGTCCAATTTAGTAGCTGGATTGGCTATAGCTTTACCAACCAGTTTGCCAGCTGCATTTTTGACATTCAATACTTTAGTGAATTTGGGTCAATATTTAATATATTTTGGGCCTTGTTTAGCTAGTCAATACTATGATTCACCTTCCACCGAAGCTATCTGTAGTTATGCTGATAAAGTGGGTGCAGATGGCGGATTATCTGCTTTACTTCTCTTTGGTTATATTGCTTCTTTGGGAATTTTAGGGAACCTGATAAGACCTAGCTCCTATAGAGACTCATAAATAGTTATTTCAGTAAATTTCACTTTATCTGAACAACATCCCCAAGAGTCAATTCAGCCTTTTTTACATCTTTTTTCTGGGGTTTTTGTATATCTTTCTCCTTTAAGTTCAAATTAAGGAACTTCTCTATTTTCTCCAAGAGTTTATCATCTGGCTTCAACTCGCTCGCTTCCACTCTTTTAATAATGTTCTCTTTTTCTTTTATCTTAGCCGCAAATTCTAACCTAGAAAGTTTCATTTTTTCTCTGGCGTTTTTTATCAAAAAACCGTAATGATCTATTAAAATTGTCTCTTTCAATGCTTCACTGTTGGGCAAAACGGGTTTTTTAACTGTCTCTTCTTGGAGCTGCTCTGTCTTTTCCCCGAACTCAATACATTTGCTGCAGACACTTAAAACGCTTTCTTCAATCTTAGCTCTAATAAGCATGGGCATTTCTTTGCCACAAATTTCGCATTCAGACATGTTGATACCTTACTAGATTACATATATTATGAATAATTAGAAATTAAAAAATGATTTATGTGCTGTTTGATCCTTCAGTAATATTTTAATTATTTCAAATTCCTAATTTGTATAAAGGTGCTTAATTTGGAAAGTGCTGTAGAGAAGGAAAAGCAAATAATGAAATTCTGGAAAAACAACAAAATACCGCTAAAAGCCAAGAATTTGAGGAAAGGAAAGCGAAAATGGTACTTTTTAGACGGGCCACCCTATGCTACGGGTTATATACATATAGGCACCGCATGGAACAAAATTCTCAAAGATACGTATATTCGTCTCATGAGAATGCGCGGCCATGACGTCTGGGATCAGCCTGGATATGATACGCACGGCTTGCCTATAGAGAATAAGGTAGAACAGAAGCTGGGCTTCCGCTCAAAGGCCGATATTGAGAAGCTAGGCGTAAAAAAATTCAACCAAGAATGTAGGAACTACGTTACCCAGTTCATCGGCATCATGAACGATCAGTTCTGGGATCTAGGAGTCTGGATGAATTGGGATAAGCCTTACCTGACGTTAAATAACGAATATATTGAGGGAGCGTGGCACACATTCAAAGTTGGGTTCGAGAAGGGTTTCTTGTATAAAGATGTGTATTCGGTACATGTATGCCCCCACTGCGTTGATCCAGAATCTACGATTCTTGTAGATGGAGGAACAAGAAAAATAAAGGAATTGGCTAATTGCTGGGAACACAATAAAGTAGTGTCTGTTGATACTGATTCTAAGAACTTAGTCATAACAAAACCGCTTGGGTACATGGAACATGAAGAAGACACATTTCTTATAAAAACCATGTCAGGAAAGAAACTTATTGCATCTTCAGATCATCCTTTTTGGACGAAACACCAGTGGTTACCTCTTTCGCAACTTAAACACGACCTTGAGGTAGCTGTCTACAATAATGTTGAAAGCTTTTTACCAAAAATCACAGAAAGGGGTTCCATAATACTCAATGAAAACAAAATAAAGGGTGTTCTAGAAAGTTTAGAAACTCTAAACTCAGAATTTTCCGCTTTATATTCTTATAATAATTTAACAAGTGCCTCAAAAATTAAAATTAGAAATTTCGTTCATAAACTAAGAAACAAGAATTATTCGTATCCGCAAATTATGAAAGTTATAGAAGACAAGTTCAAATTAAAGGTCTCTAAATCTTGGGTATCAAAAATTTTCAGAACAGATACTTTAACCAGATATGATAGTATAATCGAAGAATTAAATGAAAAGGAACTGCTACCGCTTCATGCTAAATCAACAAAGGCTTTTATATTAGCAAGATTGGTGGGCCACCTATTTGGAGATGGTTCAATTGTAATGAAGAAAACAGAAAACAGAAAATTTCCTGTTTTTAAGTTAGTTTTCACGGGGAAAGAGGTTGATTTAAAAGAAATTCAAAAGGATCTAGATGGGCTCGGATACGGGTATAGTCCTATATCCAAAGTGAATACAGAATCTGTAGTTAATGGTAGGCCAATAAAAGGCATTACAACATCTATGAGATGCGATTCTTCTGTATTAGCCATTCTACTTATTTCTCTCGGAGCACCTGTGGGTAGAAAGACCAATACTAATATTTTTGTACCCAGATGGATAGAATCAAATAAAAAATTAACAAGAGAGTTTCTTGCAGCTTATTTTGGAAGCGAATTAGATATCATAAAACCAAGAAAATCTGGCAAGGGTTTTGATACTCTCAGATTCCATATGACAAAAGAAAAGGTTCTTGAAAAAAATGGATTTGAATTTGCTGAAAAAATTTGTGAACTTTTGGAAAAATTCGGTATAACAACCGGAAAAATCAGGATCGATAGAAAAGAGATAAATGGTAAAGAAAAATCTATCTTTACCGTTAGTATATATTGTAACGATAGCAATCTGATAAAATTTGCTGAATTAATGGGATATGAATATTGCAAAGAAAGAAAGATCAGAACATCACTCGTTTTAGGATATTTGATGGAGAAAAGAAGAGTTGGAAAAGAACAGAAAAAATTAAGAAATAAAATTCTTTCATTAAGATCTTCTAGAATTTCATGCGCCAAAATTGCTTCTATACTCAATTTATCAGAACTTTATGTTAGACATATTGTATATGGTAAATCTAAAAATGTTAGAGAAGCTAAATACATGCCAACATTCAAAGAATGGTCAGAGAAAACGACAGAAAATCTTAAAGATGGTTTATTTTGGGACAAAATAGAAAAAATACAATACCTAGGTAAAAGAAAAGTTTGTGATATAGCTGTAGATAAATATCATAATTTTATAACAAATGGTTTTCTTACTCATAATTGCGAAACCGCTGTTGCATATAATGAAATAGAATATACACAGTTGAACGATCCTTCGATCTACGTCAAATTCCCTGTAAAGGGAAGCGATAATGAATACTTTTTGATATGGACAACAACGCCATGGACTCTCCCATCGAACACAGGCATAATGGCTAAACCCGATGCCGATTACGCATATGTACAGGTGGAAGGAGAAGTCTTGATAATGTCCAGTAACCTCGTAGAACAAACTCTCCAAAAGACTGGAGTAAAAGACCACAGAATACTCAAAACAGTCAAAGGAAGGGATTTGGAAGGTAAGAAATATGTTCAACCATTAACCGATGTTTTCCCGTTCATCAACTCTTTACAGAATGCTCATAGAGTTGTGCTGTCAGATCAATACGTCACTCTAGAAGAAGGGACTGGACTGGTTCATACAGCTCCCGGCCACGGACAAGAAGATTATAAAGTAGGAAAAGAAACCGGCCTGCCTATAGTATCGCCTTTGAAGATGAATGGCACATACGATCATAAATGCGGCAGGTTTTCAGGGATGCTCGCTAAGCATGCAGATAAAGAAATTATAGACGAATTTAACGCTCGCGGCCTGCTGTTCCATCAAGAGAGAATAACTCACGACTATCCCCAGTGCTGGAGATGCAGCTCACCGTTGCTATTCATGGCAGTGCCTCAGTGGTTTTTCAAAGTCACGAAAATCAGAGATAAGCTGATAGAAGAGAACAGGAAGGTGCAGTGGTACCCGGACTGGGCGGGAAAAAGAATGAATAATTGGCTTCAAACATTGGGAGACTGGCCCATATCCCGTCAACGATACTGGGGTATTCCTCTCCCGATATGGGAATGCAACAGATGCGGCGCTCAAAGGGTAATAGGATCGAAAGATGAACTACCCAAACCAATTCCTCAGGATTTCCATAGACCGTTCATTGATGAGGTGCTTCTTGATTGCAAATGCGGAAATAAAATGAAAAGAATTTCCGACGTGCTCGACGTGTGGTTTGATGCCGGTTTATCTGGGTGGGCAAGCCTTGGATATCCAACCAACAAAGAAACCCTAAAGAGACTGTGGCCATCTGATCTACAAATAGAGGGACCTGATCAAATCAGAGGGTGGTGGAACGCCGAGCTGATTACGAGTGTGATAACGTTCAATGAAAAACCGTTCCAGAGAATTTTATTCCACGGTTTCGTATTAGATGCTCACGGCAACAAAATGTCCAAAAGCAAAGGTAATATTGTCGAACCAAAAGACGTCGTCCAAAAACATGGAGTGGATACGTTAAGATATTATTTGTTATCAAGCCCGGCCTGGGACGACTTCTATTTTAACTGGACAGACGCGGAAAATGTATCAAAAACACTTAACATCCTCAGAAACTCGTTCGAGTTCGTAAAAACTTACATGACAAAAGTTCCAACAAAAAAACTGATATTGAAAATAGAGGATAGGTGGATATTATCGCGACTCAATTCATTGATACAGGAATATGATGCACAGTTCAACACATACAACCATCATAAAGCCTTGGAAAAATTATCAGACTTCATCCTGAACGATTTTTCACGATGGTATATAAAACTGATAAGAGACAGAGTCTGGCCGACATATCAAGGCAAAGACAAGGACGCTGCTTTATTCACCCTCTTTTCAATCACTGAAAACCTAGCAAAATTATTGGCACCCATAACACCGCTTATAGCTGAAGAAGTGTACCAAAATATAATAAGACCGGCCAAAAAGAAATTTGAATCTGTGCATATGCTTGATTTGCCTATAGCAGACAAAAAGATGATAAACAAGGATTTGGAAGATCATATGCAACTAGCAAAACTAATGTTCGAGGCCAGCTCATCTGCAAGACAAGAAGCCAAACTAAAACTAAAGTGGCCTGTCAAGAGAATGCTTTTGGAAACCAACGAGAAAAGAGTAAGAATCGCAGTCAAAGCCCTAGAGAAAGTGTTGCTTCCTATGTGTAATGTTAAGAAAATAGAATTTGTCAGGAAGTTGCCAAAAGGTAAGTTTGCTGAAGGGTCGTTTGATAAGTACAAACTATATTTAGATTTAATAGAAGATCAGGAAATTTATGGAGAGAGATTATACAGAGAGTTAGTCAGAGAAATACAAGAAATGAGGAAGAATGCCAAATTTGTTGTGTCTGATGAAATCTCGCTAACGCTGAAATCTGATGATGAAACCCAGAAGGTATTAGGCAAATATCTAAAAGGACTGGTATTAGAGGTTGGCGCTTCCAAAGTTGAAATTGGAGTATTAAAAGGCAAACACAATGGGGGATTGATCTTTGGAAAGAAGAAGGTGGAAATAACCTTTGATAAAATGATGGCTTCTAAAACCGAAAAAACAAAAAAAGAATCAAAACCAGCTGTTTCTAAGAAAAACGCTAAAGGAAACACTCAAAGGAAAAGGAAAAAATAAAGTAAACATATTCTGATGGAATCCTACTCATAGAAAATATGTTTTTTACAATATAAGTGCTTAAATATAATATATTGTCACTATTAATTAGTGATTAAATGAGATCAAATGCTTTAAAGCATTATTTAGACCAGAATTATGTTGGACTGCAAGCAGGTGGCGCGACAAATTACAGAGGTGCTTACGTTTCTGCCTTAACTATGTTTCAAACTGCTGGGGATTATTTTAACCGAGCATATACGCAAGCACAAAAGACATTGTCAGACGAAAAGAAATGTAGAATTTCAATGGAAGATTACATAGAAGCTATGGGTTTAGTTCTATTATATGCTACTGGGTTTGCATATGCCGGCCGATATAAGGTATACAATAGCGCAGATTATGCAGCAATCTCTCATCTAACTCTAGAAACATTAAAAGGAATGGCAGATGACTTAAGATTTATACAAAGAATAAAAAAGGATAGAGAATTAGATATGACTGCTTCGAAAATAAGACTTGAAGCAAGACCAGTAAACATTTATACTGGAGACCTACGAGATTATCAGTCAAGAATGAGTAACAGTAGTGTTTGTTTGCATCTATATACACGAACAACAAACGATCCTAACCAAGTTCATTGGAGAAATATAATATATAGGGGACTTGGAAGTGGACTAATAAGAAGACTTCAATTTCGCTAGTTTTAATTTATAAGCTTTGAATATTTTATAAATTATCAAATTTGGAATGACCTAAACAATCCAACATTTCATTCTCAATTCCTACTGCATCATTCCTATCTGAACCCACAATCATGTATCCGAAACGGCTTGTTGCTATATTGCCGATAGTGGTTATTATCAAACCCCTCTTTTCACCATTAATAGGATATAGTATTCTTTGCAAGCATTCTTTCAGATCGGAATAACTTTTTATTTCAGGATTATTTATTGAAAAAATATTGTTCGATATTAAAACAAATTTTTTAGCGAAATTGTTTCCGAGGAGTCTTATTGCCCCTTCGTATACATGCGTTCCCCCTGTTCTTCTTATATTAGCCTCAATTGGGCATAATTGATCGCCCAGAACAGCATCAACATCATAGAAGCCGTGGTAATTGCAATCAATTAGTTTTTTTCCAAAAAATTTTCCAATATGAATCAATTTCTTTTCAATGTTTTTTGGTACAATGTTTTTTCCTAGTTCTATCCCTCTGAACACGCCTTCTTCAGTTATCCTCATACCGCATGTGTAAAGAACATCAAGTTTTCCGCCAATAATCTTGAGTTCCACATCTGGTGATCCTCCAAGAATCTCTTTGTTTGGTTTTATGAATTCTTCAACGACAGCAACTTCCTCCTTCCAATAATTATCTTCATTGAATTTTTCTTTCAAATAATCACTAAAAGAGTGTTTGAATTTGTCATAATCCAATATCAAAAGTCCTGCTCCAGCCAAGCCTCTATTGGTTTTAATTACGACTCCCTTATTTCTGGAAAAAAAGTAGTTTACGCAATGAAAAATTTCATCTGTTCCATGAACAATAAAACCTTCAGGTATCCTTATATTATCAATATTCTCAAATGTAGATAAGGACTGCCTGAAACCAGATTTGCTATCAAAAAACCTTTGAGTATGTATGTAATTATCATCATAATCGTTTAGTTTTGCGCCAGTTTTCTCTTTAAGAAATTTTGTTAATTTAAGAAACTCCGGTGTCACGGCATAAGAAATTAATTCTATTTTTGGATTTTCTCTTATTTTATCTACTAAAAACTCAATCAGTTTTTTATCTTCCAGAATGCTTAGTGGCAATGACTTTGAAATATTCCTAGGATACAAGTTAATTATATTTTTAAAGCCAAAAATTATCTTTGTATCTTCAAAAAATTGATTGTCTATGGGCAAAGACGTCACTAAAATTCTGTCATCCTGATCTGAGATTAAAGCTCTATCAGACAATCCGTGGTCTTCGTTTATCTCGGCTTCAGCATTTTTTTCAGACATAAATTTTGTTAAGTCTAAAGCAGTATCAGATACATTAGACACAAAAATCGATTTGAACACTAAAACTTCACGTTTTTATGGTTAATTTTATCATATTAGTTGTAATTTTATTTTTTAATTGTTTTTGAGAGTTATATAATTCTCGTATTATTCTCATGAAATAACAGAACATTTAATAATATAAGTTCCCAGATAATTTGTCATGGCAATGCAAGTAAAAGATGTCATGAAGACCCAGGTTGTAGTGGCAAAACCCGATGCCAATGTAAAGGAATCTGCCAAAATAATGACAGATATTGATATTGGATGCTTGGTAGTTCTAGATAATGATAAAATTGTCGGGATAATAACTGAAAGAGATATTCTAAAAAAAATAGTTGCTGAGGGGGCAGACGCTGAAAAAGTTAAAATAGAAGACATAATGTCAAAGGATGTTACCACGATTGATATAGACAAAACTGTAGAGAATGCTGCAGAATTAATGGTAGAAAAGAAAATCAAGAGATTGCCCGTGGTGAATAACGGCAAATTGGTTGGTATAATTACTGCTACTGATCTTATTTCCTATGAGCCAAAAATGATAGAGGCGTTAGGAGAATTGTTTATGCTGAAACAGCAACAGACAGTAGCTGGATAAGTTCTTATATTTTTTCTTTCTAAATTAAATTATATGGTAAACGATCCATCTATGCATTCACCTCTAACTGTCGGTGATCAGCAAGGACATATGGGTAATATGGCTTATTATGGGCAATCTATAGCTTTTTATCGAAAAATAAATCCATATGTTGTCGGTTTTATTTCTGGTGGATTACTTGTAGGTTTGTTGTTATACTTATTTAGATGATTTAAAAAACTATTTCTAATTATTATCTAACCTATTAAAGGATAAACTAAATAAAATATTATACGTGATTTAATGTCTGTAGATAAAAAACAAGTAGTGAAGAAGCTGCAGCAGAATCCAGATCGGTACTGGAAAGTAAAACTTTTTGAAGACAGAGGCTTCATTAGAAAACAATGCAAAAACTGTGGCAAGTTTTTCTGGACGTTAATTCATGATAAAGAAATATGTCAGGATCAGCCTTGCCAGACATACGAATTTATAGGAAACCCGCCAACCAATAAAAGACTAAGCTATGTGGATACATGGAAAACTGTTGAGAATTTTTTTGTGAAAAAAGGACACACGTCAGTAAGAAGATATCCTGTAGTCTGCAGGTGGTATCCATTATTCTTCAACATCGCTTCAATCATCGATTTTTATAGGATAGAAAACGGTAATCTAAGCTTCGAGTTTCCATCAAACCCATTGATAGTTCCGCAGTTCTGCTTAAGATTCAACGACATTCCAAATGTTGGAATCACAGGCAAACATTCGACATGCTTCTGTATGATAGGTCAGCACAGCCTATACAATGGGAAAGATGGCTATTGGAAAGATAGATGCATAGAGTTGGATTTTGAGTTATTGACGAAAGAACTTGGGATAAAGGACGAGGAAATAATTTTTATGGAAGATATGTGGCTTGGACCGGCTGCCTTCGGAACATCATTGGAATATTTTGTTCGTGGATTGGAAGTCGGCAATGCTGTTTTCACGGAATTCAGCGGCACGCCAGACAACTATACTGAGATGAAGGAAAAGGTTATTGATATGGGTGCCGGTTTGGAAAGAATGGCATGGATGACCAACGGCACTCCGACACACTATGATGTGACTTTCGAGCCTGTCATCAAACACATGATAAAAGAACTGAACATAAACCCAGACTGGGATTTCTTTAACAGATATGCCAAACTTGCTGGCAACTTAAATCTCGACGAAGTTAAGGATATAAAAAAGGCAAGAGAACTCATAGCCAAGCAACTGAACGTTTCTGTTGATGTATTAAATCAGAAAGTAAAACCGATGGAGGCCGTATATGCAATAGCCGATCATACAATGGCATTGACTTTTGCTATATCCGACGGTGCTTTGCCTTCCAATGTCGGCGGCGGTTATAATCTAAGAGTCATATTGAGAAGAGCATTCAGTTTTATTGACGAAAATAAGTGGGCTTTGGATTTAACAAAAATTTGTGAGCTGCATGCAAAACATCTGAAGTATATTGCACCAGAACTAATAGAACATATAGATGATATAGATAAAATACTGGAGGTGGAAAGAAAAAGATTCAGCAACACGAAGCAAAGAACTCAGAGAATAGTTGAAGAAATTTCGCAGAGAGGAGAGACGATAGATGAGAGCAAGATGATAGAACTGTATGATTCTGAAGGCATCACGCCAGAACTAATGAGAGAGTATAAATCTGATTTGAAAATTCCAAATGATTTTTACATCAAAGTCACTGAGAGGCACATGAAAGAAGAAAAGATAGAAAGGCAACCTCTAGATGTTTCCGGCTTATCACCAACGCCACTGCTGTTTTATGAAGATCAAAATAAATTCGAATTTACTGCAAAGGTTGTGAAAGTAATAGATAATCAGTGGATTGTTCTTGATAAAACTTACTTTTATCCAGAAAGCGGTGGGCAGAAGGCTGACATGGGTTTCATGGGATCCAATCCCGTTATGGATGTGCAGAAGATAGGCAATGTCGTACTTCATAAGATAATTGGTAGCGTAAAAGAGGGGCAAGAAATAAGCTGCAGGATAAACAAGGCTAGAAGAGAGATACTGATGAAGCATCACACGGCCACGCATATAATCAATGCTGCTTCTCGAATGATTTTGGGCTCTCATGTGTGGCAGCATTCAACAGAAAAGAATACGGACAAGGCTCGGCTTGACATAACACATTATGATAATCTTAATGAGGACGAGATAGAGAAGATAGAAAATAAGGCAAATGAGATAATGCTAAAGAATTACAGTGTTAAAGCCGAGTGGCTACCCAGAGTTGAAGCGGAAAAAAAATACGGGTTTAGAATTTACCAGGGCGGTGCCGCTCCTAGCAAAACTATACGTATCATTTCTATCGGCAAAGATATAGATGTGGAAGCATGCAGCGGAACACACGTGGAAAAGACGAAAGATGTTGGATTTATTTTCATATTGAGAACAAAAAGAGTGCAGGATGGA
Organism: uncultured archaeon; assembly: GCA_964372465.1. Lineage (GTDB taxonomy): Archaea > Aenigmatarchaeota > Aenigmatarchaeia > CG10238-14 > CG10238-14 > JAGVVZ01. The sequence continues at coordinate 30,005 of CAYJRA010000004.1, read as the reverse complement.
ATTGTGAGAATAGAATATAGCGCAGGAGAAGTTGCTGAGAAATATTTGAAAGAACAAGCTAATTTATTGAAAGAAGCTGCAGACATGCTGAAAGCAAATGAGGATGACACACCCAAAGCCACTTTGGATTTGTTTGAAAAATGGAAAGAATTAAGAAAACAAGTAAAAAAGATGAAGTAGATGACTGAGATTGAAGAATTAATGAAAGGAGCAAACAATGCTGTGAAACAATGCATGAATATAAAGAAAAATGAACGCGTTCTCATTTTAACAGACAAAAATATGCCGGTAGAAATATCAAAGGCTTTGGAAAAGGCCTGCAATAACGTAAAGGCAAAACCGGAAATTGTTTTTATGGAACCGCTGAAACAAGATGCTCAAGAACCTTCTAAAGATGTTGCAAAAATGATGAAAGAATATGACGTATATCTTCTGGCAACTTCCAAATCACTGTCTCACACAAAAGCCAGGAGAGATGCATCTATCGCTGGTGTTAGGGGCGCGTCTCTGCCTCATGTATTAGTAGAATCTTTTACGAAGGGTGGATTGACTGCCGATTATAAAATTGTGAAAAAAAATTGTGAAAAGATGAATGAAAAAATAAGAAAGGCTAAAATTTTAAAAATTGTTTCCAAAAACGGAACGAATCTTGCATTGAATGTTGGAGACCACGAATGGGATATGGATACAGGAATTTTTCATAAATCCGGCGATTTTGGAAATTTGCCTGCTGGTGAGACGGAAACGGCTCCAAATTATGGCGAAACAAACGGGATTCTTGTCGTAGACAAATATGGAAGATATGGAGAAAATATAAAAATTACTATAAAAGACGGGTTTGCAATTAAAATAGATGGATCGAAAGAATTGGAAAATGACGTAAATGCTGTTGGAAAACTTGGGAGAAATATTGCTGAGATTGGAATAGGCTGCAACCCCAATGCATTGTTAATAGGAAATGTTTTGGAAGATGAAAAGGTTTTTGGCACGATCCATGTAGCATTGGGTAATAATATGTCATATGGTGGAGATGTGGATGTGCCACTCCATTTAGACGGTATTGTTGCAAAACCAACATTAGAAGCTGATAATAAAATATTTATTCGTGATGGAAAATGGACGATTTAGAATCGTTTATCGAAGAGGAAGAAAGAGTTAGGAGACTTCTTCTCGAAAAAGAAAGCATAAAACAAAGAAGTAAAGAAAATTTAGAAGAAGATGGGAAAAAGAAAGAAAACCCATACGGACCGTATATAAAAATCAAAGAGCATTTGGATGAAAAATATTTTCCTAAATACGTATTAGGCTTTGCCCAACAACAAATAGGAGAAGCTTTTGTTAATCCAAACGTATATGGCCCTTTTAGAGCAATTGTAAAATTGTATGAACAATTGCACCTATTGTATAAACATGTTAGCGAAGCTGGAATAAGAACTATGACGAACTATCTTTCTGTAGCTCGTGGTTATGTGTGATGGATTATGAACGAAAACATAATAAGAGTGGTTGAAAAGTTAAAGAAGTTGAATGTACCTTATAGAATCATCGAACTTGGTGGGATTGGTAGAACATCACAAGATGTTGCAAAACTGACAAATGTAAATGAAAGAGAAATATGCAAAACATTGTTGATAAAAACAGATAATGGAATCGTTGCTGTTGTACTGCCGGCTCCGTTCAAGATGGATAATAAAAAAATAAGAGAAGTTCTGAACACAAAAAATATAAGATTCCTCAACGAAGATGAGCTTAAAGAAAACACGCCATTTAAACCAGGCGAAGTTTGTCCAATAATTATCGAAAAAATTCCAATATATATTGACAAAAGAGCTTTTGAAACAGAGAAAATCAACTTTGGATCCGGGGATTTATATTATGGAATTGAAATAAATTCAAAGGACATAAGTAAATGTATAAAGGGGACTGTAGTTGATATATCTCTAGAATAAATATGCTGACCGAAAATGAAAATATTCTTCATAGCACCATTCGAGGGAAAAAAATACTATCAAAAATCAATTGATAAAATAATAGAGATTATAGAATCTACTGGCGCTGAGGTTTTAAGCCCAGAGAAAACAAGAGAATACCAAGATGTTTTCCGTGAAGAAAATATCAAAAAACTCGGAGATAAAGAAAGAGTACATTATGAATTCATAAGACAAGGTGTAATAAACGCTGATGCTGTAGTAGTTGAAGCAAGTCATGAAGATTTCAGAGTTGGTCATGAGGCGACACTTGCTTTGCTTTATAAAAAACCTGTTCTTTGCTTATCCCAAAACGTAAATTATGCAAAATATATTAGTCATGAAAACTTCAATGGATTTCAATACAATGATAAAAACGTAAGAAATATCGTTCTTAATTTCCTTTCTGAAGTAAGTAAAAAAATCCTGTCAAAAAGAAGTGCCAGCTTGAATGTTTTGGATAGTCGATGGAGGGACATAAAGACAACTCCAAAGAAAAACGTTGTTACACTGGGATCAATCACCATAGACATGGTAACAAAGGTCCAAAAAATTCCTAAAGAAAATGATATAATAATCAGCGAAGGTCTAAAATTAGTTCCTGGCGGAAAGGCCACCAATGCAGCCATAGCAATATCAAGATTACAAGAAAATGTTTTTATGATTGGAAAGGTTGGGAATGATTTTTTTGGTGAGGATGTAAAATCTATATTAAACAAAGATGGTGTGAATACAGATTTTGTAGACACGGATAGTTTTATTCCAACAGGTACTATCATGGTAAATGTAGATGAAAGAGGGAAAAATACAATAGTTGTTAATGAAGATGCCAATATAAGAATTAACAAAAAAACCATATCAGATTTTTTACAGGGGGTGGATAATGGATTACAAATAGATTGTTTCTATGTGACTCTAGAACCATTAACAGAAATGGTTGAATTTGCTATTAAAGAATTTAAAAAAAGAAGTGTTATGGTTTTCCTCGATGCTGCACCACAAGCACGACCACTACCCGAATATCTTTATAGGTATATAGATTTTCTGTCAGCAAATGAGTATGAAGCTACAACCATGACTGGTATAAAAGTCGTTGATCATAAGACTGCTAATAAAGCGGCAAAATATCTAAGAAAAAAAGGTGCTAACCATATTATTATCACATTAGGGAAAATGGGTGCAATTTTATTAAAAAAGAATGATAAAGAATCAACTTATTTCCCGGGAAATATAGTCAAAGTTGTCGATGAGACAGCTGCAGGAGATGCATTTAGAGGAGCATTTGTTGCAGAATATCTAGAAACGAAAGATATGGATAAAGCAATGGTATTTGCAAACAAAGCTGGTGCATTTGCCGTTACAAAACTCGGTGCTTATAGTGCAATGCCAACAAGAGAAGAACTAGAATTTTTAGAAATTTTGAAATAGCATAGGAGAAATATTAACAGCTGAAATTGATAAGAATATTATAGTTTATGAAAAAAGGGGGGAGAAATAAGAAGGGTTTTTATCAGATATACTGTTTCACCAAATACATAACAATAGTCATGTATACCTGTCCAGCAAATTTATAAATCTAAATACCATCAAATATTGAATACAAAGTGGTCATGATGCCGAGCCAATACGTTTGTCTCAGAGAAACAGGGAAGACCTGAGGAGAATATTGACTAGAGCGTTTAATAAAAATCAAATCCTTATTTTGAATCATATTGACAACGGATTCCATTCTTTGTCTTTTGCTTTGAGGGAACTGTCAAAGAGTTTTGGCGTGCCTCTATCTACCCTGAAACTGAATGCTAAAATCTTAAAGGAACTTGACCTAATAGATTTCGGAAACAGTTCTAATTTTAAGAAACCTGAGCTGACTGAAAATGGAAGGATTATTATAAACATTCTTGGTGAAGGTGAAAGATGATGTTGATAATAGATTCATTACAACAATACAAACAAAGTGGTTTTGAGGGTAGAGTGAATGAACAGAAGTGACTGTCTTTACACAACTCGTGGCAGATGAACCATTG
>CAYJRA010000004.1:0-25914 GCA_964372465.1 uncultured archaeon | reverse complement strand
GAGTGAATGAACAGAAGTGACTGTCTTTACACAACTCGTGGCAGATGAACCATTGTTGAAATATGTAGATCTAGGCAATGGCCCTTTAGACGGCATATATTTCGGTGTCGGAATTAGTGATGGGTCCTGTCTAAGCAAAAAAACCCCTCTTGCAACTCTATCCATGATTCTTTGTGGCGAACATTTAAGACGAGGCCTTGGTACAAACGGTTATATATTATTGGCAGACAAACATGCTGAATTTAATGGACATGGCAGAACCGAAACCTCTCAGGTTGCCTCAGAAAAGGGGGTGGTTTTTGATGCAGTTCTTCGGCATTTAGGAATAAACAATGGCTGGGATGTCATCCGTGCCTCAGACATATTCATGAATCACGCCTATAGATTGACTTTACAGATGGTTGAAGAAAGTTTGGGGGACAAATTAAGCGTTAGTGACTACACAAAATTGGAACTGGCTGATATACTTTGGTTTACAGCAAATAAGGGAACAGATATAAAACTTGGTTGGGTGTCCGCCAGCTTGAAAAGACTGACGAAAGACGAGCGGTTCTTTGATATTTATATCCGAACCCTCTACCCACGATTACCAACGACTTTTGTATACACTGCGGCTGGGAGAAACCTTGCAGGAGCCGAGGTGCCCCCGTATATCGACACAAGGAGACCGTATGGAGACCCCTTGTTTATGCTTGATGAACAACCGTCTGATATGAAACGATATATGAAAAGAATGCAAAAACCGGCGAGAGAGTATTTTACCAATTTGATGCGTTTGTACGAGAAAGTCATAGGGCAATTAAATGGGGAAACACTGGATGAAAAAATAATGTCGATCTACAAGGCGATACTATGAGGAATAAAATTATCGGAATAATAGGCGGAATGGGGCCAGAATCCACGACAGAATTTTACTTAGACCTGATTAGAATGTCGAGGGAGGAGGTCTCGGCTTACCCATCAATAGTAACAGATAGCTTACCGATAGATTTTGGAATAGAAGAAAAATTCATTAAGGGCCAAGGTGGAAAAGAAGAATACTTACGACTATTGACAGAGGCTATTAGAAGGTTAGAAAAGGTTAATGTGGATTTTATTGTGATCCCGTGCAACACAGTCCACATATTCATAGATATACTTAGAACATTAACAAAAATCCCTATAATAAGCATCACAGAAGAGACAGCCAGATTGTGCTCGAATAAAGGTCTCAAGAGAGTCGGCGTGTTAGCGACAAAACTCACAATGGAAAACAGGCTGTACGAGAAAGAGTTTGATAGGATGGAAATCAGAACGATTAAAATAGATGAAAACGAGCAGGCAGAGTTGTCCGACATAATACACAAGACAGTCATCGAAAAAATATCAGCGGGGGAGGAAAAGCGGTTCGAAAACCTGATAGAAAAATTAAAAACTAAAGGGTCAGATGCTATAGTTCTCGGTTGTACAGAGTTACAGCTACTGATTAAGAAGGACTTTGGAATCGAGATTATAGACAGCATGTACACGTTAGTGAAGTCTACGTTTAGAAGATGGAACAATTAAATTCACTAAAAATAAAATAACACGAGATGTTTGGGTGGATATAGAAACAAAAACACACACAGCTTTGCATATTGTCAAAGGTGCTGCACAAAAAGTTTTAGGTACTGACATCACTACAAGCGTTTATGCTAATGGTCCGGACGGTAGATTAACTGTCCAATGCAATAGAAAACCAACGGATGAAGAAATAAAACAAATAGAAACAGAATCGAATAATTGCATCACTCAAAACAAGGAAGTGAAAATAATTGAAATGGAAAGAACTGATGCAGAAAATAAATTTGGCAACGTTATGTATGATGCCTTTCCATTGCCGGCTCATATAACTAAGTTTAAAATCTTGCAAATTGAAAATTGGAATATAAATTGTTGCAATAAAGGGCATACAAAAACAACTGCTGAAGTTGGAAAAATAGAAATTGATAAGACAAGATTCAGAGATGCCAAACAATTATTGGAAATATCATTCAGGGTGATTTAAATGGATTTGGAAAAAAGAATCGATTTGATAAGAGCGCCACCGACAGAAGAAATAATTACTGAAGAAGACTTAAGAACGTTATTAGAAACTAAAAGTCATCCTACTGCTTATGACGGATTTGAAACCAGCGGAAAAATGCATATGGGTTCAGCTGTCTTGCGTGCAATCAAGATTCAGGATATGTTAGACGCCGGCTGCGATTTCATATTATGGATTGCTGACTGGTTTGCTTATATCAATAATAAAATGGGCGGAAATTTAGATTTGATCAAAAAAACTGGAGAATATTATTTGGAAGGCTGGAAGGCTTGTGGAATTGATATGAAGAAAGTGAAGGTTCTTTGGACGAGCGATGCTGTGAAAGATTCTGATTATTGGAAGGGTGTTATAGATATTGCCAAGAATGTTACAGTTCAAAGAACTATAAGAGCCTGTACAATTATGGGAAGGCAGGAAGCTGAAATGCAACACACAGCTCAATTAATATATCCAATGATGCAGGCGTGGGATCCGTTTTATTTCAAAGCTGATATTTTACAATTGGGAATGGACCAAAGAAAAGCTACTATTTTGTCGAGGGAGCTGGCCTTTAAATTGGGACAATCCGCAAGAGTTTGTGTTCATCATCATCTCCTCGCCGGGCTTCAGGGTCCGGAAAGTGCGAGGATGGGTAAGGAAGATGCTGAGATAGAAGCCAAGATGAGCAAGTCAAAACCACACACAGCAATATTCATTCATGATTCTAGAAAAGAAATAGAAGAAAAAATCAACAAAGCCTTTTGCCCGGAAAAGATAGCTGAAGGAAATCCCATATTGGAAATGTGGAAACATATAATCCTTAGAAAATTCAAATCGAGAATAATTGAAAGATCGTCTAAATTCGGCGGCGATTTGGAAATACATAATTATGAAGATCTTGAAACTGAATTTAAAAACGGCAGATTACATCCAATGGATTTGAAAAAAGAAACAGTTGAAGCGTTAGATGAGATACTTGATCCTGTCAGAAAACATTTCGAAAAAGGTAAAGCTAAAGAACTATACGATATAGTAAAGAACGCACAAATAACAAGATAGTAAAGGATTGAAACTAAGAATCAATAAATTTCTCCGTTCTTGCTTTCCAACCAGCCTTTAATTGCCTTTTTTATCTCCACTGTTTCCGTGCTATTGTCTGGCATCGGTCTCTTGATTGTCATCGGTATTTTTATTTCTTTGAATTCCTTTTCTGCAATTGCTATGGGATCTATATCCTCCTTTTCTAGCTTTATCAAGATCGGTGCACCCAATGATACTTGCAATGCTCGCGCCCCTATAATTCTGGCGACTTCAAAACGAGTTAACCTACTGTTAGGCCAAGTTCTCATTGTCTCACCAGAAACAGTATCTTTTAGAATATCACTCATCCCATAAACTTGTATTGTTGTATTTAAATTTTTAACTTTTTCCCTTTCTTTTTAACCATATTGGATCAAAAAACATAACAGCCAAATAAATCAAAAACACTATTACTATGAAATCGTAAGTCAACCTAGACCAGTAATTGCATTCAAATGCGACTGATGTGCATGTAAATAGAAGGCCTATTTCATCAGCCAACAATCCTAGACCAATGCCAAACATCACAGCAGCGAATTTTATTTTTTTAAGGGCGGTCGATACCAATCCTGTTACGCCTGCAACTGAAATGAAAAATATACCATAAAAGAAGTGATGTATATGATAGCCTTTGATAATTACAACTCTTTCTGGAAACAGGAATGCAAACCCTCTTCCAACCAGAAACGAGATTAAAAAAGAAATAAAAATCAGAAACGGTATTATTCTTCTCTCGTGCAAAACATCTATATAAAAAATATCCCTTAATTTATCTTTGATTTTTTCAAAATTCACTTCAATTCCCTTATTTAAGGATGAAATTTAGATATTTTCTTAATCAAATCTACATGCGATAAAAATACTCCTCTACAGCAGTATCTTTCTACACCTAAATCATTCAAAACTTTTTCTCCGTTTTCTCCTGAATTAGTTCTCTTCTGAAAATCTTCCCACAGATGAGCTATGGGCTTACCACATGAAAAACAACGAACTGGAATTATTATTTTTATCTACCTCTTATCTCTTACTTCTCTGTTTGTGCCTTCTTGCACCTTGCCTTGACCTAGAAGGCTTGTGCGGCTCTGTTCTTCTTGAATCATAAACAAGCAAATTTCTGTCATATTCCAAATATTTTTCCTTTAAATTCTGATTTCCTGAATATTCAACCAATCCTTTTGCAATTGCTTGTCTAACAGCATCAGTTTGACCTGATGTTCCGCCACCTTTCACAATAACATTTATATCAACCTGATTAATTAAATTTTCTGCGATTAGGATAGGCTCTCTGATTTTCAATCGTGAATATTCTGGTTCCATCAAATCTATTGGAATATCATTAATGAAAATTCTCCCTGAACCGAGTTTAACACTTGCTCTAGCAACAGAAGTCTTCCTCTTTCCAGTACTAAAAATCATCCTCTCCTTTTTTTCTTCCTTTACTTGCTTTCCCATGCCTACCATCTCTTCTTAGTGCCTAATGCAAGCGATAACTCTCCGATTGTAATATGTTTTGTTTTTAACTTTTTAATATCAGCATCTTCATATCTTATCGGCTTCATACTCTTTAATTCTTCCGGAATAGTTATCCAAACCTTCAATTTGGACAATGCATCTTTGCCTTTGTTTAATTTGTAGGGCAGCATGCCTCTGATAATCCTTCTCACCAATCCCTGTGGTGTTTTAGGATGATGTGGGCCGTGATGCTTATCCCCTCTTTGAATTTTCTCCAAGTAATGCCTTCTAGTAAAATCCGGATTTCCGGCAATAGCAGCTTTTTCGCAATTAACTATATGGACAGTCTCCCCCTTCAAGAGATCTTTCACTACTCTTGTCAAAATCCTGCCCATTATTTGATTTGATGCATCGTACACTTTCATATATATCAACACATTATCCTAACATTTGAACCTTTTGGATTTTTCTTCACCAATTCCTCGATTGATAATGCACTACCTTTAGCTTGTTTTATTTTATCTAGTGCTGGCTTTGAAAATCTCCATGCGCTGACAGTGACTGCTTTGGATAACTCGCCGTAGCCGAGAACGATGCCAGGAACGACAACGGTCTCTCCTTCTTTCGCATGCCTGTCTATATGAGCTATGTTCACTTCCACTCTTTGTCTTCGTGGCTTGTTTAATTTTTCAGCAACATCTTTAAGAAAAGGACTTTGAGTTTCTCTGGATTTTTCTGTTAGATTATCAATTAGTTTTTTTAATAACGGATTTGTTGGTCCGGTGCGCTTTGACATTCGCTACACCTCATTATTTAACTTACAAATTATCGGAGCGTAGATTTATAAAGCTTGATAAAACAGATGCTATTGTTAATACAATATGCTAGTCAAACTCGAGATTATCAAAAACTGAAAATCACAGATCAATAAAGTAAAAACAACGACAACGAACCAATGGCATCAGAAGTCAACTGATCATACTGCATAATTTGCTTGTTTCGTGTTAAATCATAACCATCTTGTAAAAAACCCTTTAGGAATGAACAAGTCGCAGCACCAATTTTAGCTATATTCAAATCTATACTTGGGTTAGCCCAAAATAAATATTCTACACCCAAATAAGCTAGCGATGCATGATGTGCAATATGCTCTAGTTGTAAAGACAAATAATCATATAATGGAAGTTTCTTTCTTAAGTATGGCCTAATTCCATATCTATTAATCAAAATAAGTGCGTGTGCTCCTATAACAAACTTTAAAGCTTCAACAAATTCTTGAGTCATGTTTGGATTAATTGTTATGAATATTTAAAATTTTCTATTATATAGTAGTAACAATATTAGACGATCCTTTACATCGCTTCGTTCCTTTTCTGTTAAAAAATATTGGACCTAAAATTTGATATTTTAAATCATAATAAAAAATAAAGAAAAAAAATCAAAAATTATCTATTTTTTTAAGTAGAGCAATAGGCCTATTAATGCTACTAAGCCGCCAGCAACTAAATGTTGCAACTGATGATAACCAGTTAAAAACAATGGCGCTCCTGGCATTGATAATACTACTAATAGACCTAATGCAACTAATGCTAAAGGATACATTTTTGCATTCTTTTTTGTACCCGAACTTCCTGATTTTGCTGCCATATTTATCTAATAGAATTTGTTAATTTTTCAATATAAAGATGACTTTGCACTAAATGGTAAGAAAATCATGACTATTTTATGCGCCAGTCGGGATTCGAACCCGAATAGGAAGCTGTTTCCTTATTTGGGAAGCTCCAATCTTAGCCGTTGGATCACTAGCGCATAAGAATTAATATATTAAATAGAAAGTTAATCTATTACTTTATTCTATCGGCGATAAAATTGAAAGTTTCGTTTTTAGGTGGAGCAAAAGAGGTAGGAAGATCTGCAGTCTTAGTCAGCACTAACTCTGAAAATATTGTGATGGATTATGGCTTGAAAGTTGAAGGCAAACCGCCTGCCTTTCCGAAGTTGCCAAATGTCAAGTTATCCGGAATCGTGCTCACGCATGCACATCTGGATCATGTCGGCGCTACGCCTTTGCTCTTTAGAAAGGGCCAAAAATGTCCTGTTTATGGAATGGAGATAACATCTCCTCTATCACGGATATTATTCCTTGACTCGATAAAAATTGCGAAATATGAAAACTATTCATTGGGCTATTCAGAAAAGGATGCAAAAAACGCCTTGAGAAATTTCAAACCATTCAGCTACAGGAAGCATTTCAACATCGGTAAAACCAAGGCTATAGGATATGATGCCGGCCACATCGCAGGTTCTTCGATGGTCCTGTTAGAAAATGAGAAAAGGCTATTGTATACGGGTGATTTCAAGTTGGAAGATACAAGATTAATGAAAGGTGCCGATGCGGATATTGATGATGTGGATGCATTGGTTATAGAAAGCACGTATTCAGACAGAGACCACTCAAACAGGGATGAAGAAGAGAGAAAGTTTATAGATCATATAAGAGGCGCTTTAGATAATGACGGCGTTGCTTTAGTCGCTTCTTTTGCCATATCCCGATCGCAGGAAATACTCTTGGTATTGGACGAGTTTGAAGTAAAATATCCGATTTATATGGACGGCATGTCAGCCACTGTCACGGAAATCATCGATTCATATCCAGAGCTGCAGAGGGAATACAACATACTAAAAAAGGTTTTGCAGAAAATGGATGTCCAATTCATTGAAAATGCCGGTATGAGAAAAAAAATAATCAAGAGACCGTGCGTAATCATATGCGGATCTGGCATGCTGTCTGGGGGGCCGATAGTAAGCTATATAGAGAAGATGTTCAACAGGGAAGATAGCTCGTTATCTTTGACTGGATTTCAAGTTCCCGGAACGGAAGGGGAGAGGCTGTTGAAAACCGGCAAATTCGTCAATGATGAATTGAACCTGAATGTCAAAATGTCTGTGAAGAGGTTCAATTTCAGCTCTCACGCATCCAGAACAGAATTGCTTAAACTCTGCAAAAAACTGAATCCGGAAAAGATATTTTGCATTCATGGGGATAAAACCGAGCAATTTGCCAAAGAATTAAAAGAAGTGTATGGATTTGATGCTATTTCTCCTGATACCGGAAAGATGTATAACATATGAAGGAAATAAAAATCTAATCTTTCATATGACTTTATGTCGAATTTTAGCTATGATAATAAAATATTAGACACTGTTGATTCGTATTTATTACGACTTTTAGAATTACGAGACGCGTATACAAGAGATCACTCTTTAAGGGTTGAAAACCATAGCCATAAAATTGCACTTCATCTAGGACTAGATGGAGAACAGACATATATTGTCGATAAAGTTGCAAGACTTCATGATATAGGAAAAATAGTTATTCCTGGCTCCTGGACTAATGATGAAAGAAAATTATCCAAACCAGAATACAATTTAATAAAAACGCATCCAATACTCGGTCATTTACTCCTAATATTCTTAAGCTATTTGATTCCTGGTTTATGGGAATACAGAAAGAAAATAATACTGCCTGTTGGCCTGGGGATTTTATATCATCATGAAAATTATGACGGAAATGGGTATCCGATGAGATTAAAAGGAGATGCTATACCTTTGGCTTCAAGAATTGTTAGAATAACAGATGAATACGACTCGCTGAGAACAAGAAAAAATAAAATAACTCATGGCGAAGCTCTAGAATGGTTGAGAGGAGCTTCTGAAAGTAGATTAGATCCTCAAATTCTGGCTATTATTTTAGAAAATAATCTATTTACTACTTTATAGTAATGTTTATATATTTAGTAACTACTAAATAGTGATATGAAACTAGAACCCTCTGATATAGTAGCAACCTGCTCCAAGCATTATACTGTTTGGAAGGACGAGGCTATGAAGGCCAAAACGCCTGAAGATACAAGAAAATACTTAGAAAAGGCCTTTTTTTGGCTGGAATTGCAAAACAATTTATTGGTATTGTGGACTGTTGAAAAGACAATGGGCAAGGATGAAATAATCAGAGACAGGGTAGAGCAAGCTCATTTGAATATAAATAAGAAAATAGTTGAGTATGCTAATAGTGTACTGAAGGATCTAGAATAAGGATAAAAATGCAATTATATGATTCTATTTTAACGTACGAAAGACGAATGGTAGAAGCTACTAGTAGAGAACTTTATAGATTAACTGGATCACGATTGCCATTAGAAGAACAAACCATAGAAGTGCTTGTAGCACAATCTAAGGTTTTACTTGACGAAGCCACAACCAGATATAGATCCAGAACGTCTCAAGAAATAGGTGATGAAAGGCTAGATGAATTAATGGTTGCATTAAAAGAAATAGCAACCAGCGTATATGGACAAGCTCTTGATGATGAAAAGGAAGTTATTGGTGCAAAAAAGAGGTTAATGGCAGCTAGAATTCAATTTTATCAGGAATTATTTCATAGATATGGAGAACGTGGCGAATTTGCAGACGCTGTTAGAAATTTGTATAAAACACTTGGAGAATATCATCAAAGATTAGAACATATTAGAGACGCAGAAGCAGGAGTTGTTGCTGCTCTGATAGATACTGATAGAGCTCATGAACAATATCATAGAAATAACTATCAGGCAGAGACATTGCAAGAAATCAGTGGGCTAAGAGCATATTTGAAAGTTAAAACAACCTAACATTCAAATACTATCCCGATTAATTTTATTCTATGATACAAATAGATGGTTCTAGCGGTGGCGGTCAGATACTCAGAACAGCTGTTGCATTGTCTGTTCTCACAAATTATCCAGTCAAAATAACAAATATCAGGAAAGGCAAAGAAGATGTTAAGCCTGGATTGAGGCCTCAACATATGACCGGCATAGATGTAATGGCTAAAATCAGTAATGCCGAAGTGCAAGGGCTAAAAGAATGGTCTACAGAAATTGTTTTCAAGCCAACTAAACTTGATGTAAACACAGGTAAAATAGACATTGGCACGGCAGGCAGTGTTACTTTGCTCCTTCAAACTCTTCTCCCTGTATTGATTTTTAGCAAGAAATCATTGCCTCTAGATATAATCGGAGGAACAGACGTTAAATGGGCGCCAACAATATATTACACAAATTCTGTTTTATTGCCGCTTTTAAAAAAAATGGGCGTGGATGCAAACATAGAGATTAAAAATCACGGCTTCTATCCACTTGGTGGCGGACAAATAAGGATAACGACAAACTCAGTAAACAAACTCCAGTCAATTAACTTAAACCAAAGAGGCGACATAAAAGGAATCACGCTACAGTCTATCTGTGGAAATTTGCCAGTAGACATAGCAGAAAGACAGAACAAAGCGGCATTAGAAATACTCAAGAAAAAATACCCGAAGACCAGATTTTCTCTCATGGGTTCAACCACAAAAACAAGAAGCCACGGCACAAGTATCACATGCGTGGGTGTTTGTGAAAAATCGTTATTGGGAGGGAGTGCTTTGGGCGAAAGAGGAATAGTTGCAGAAGAAGTTGGCGAGGCAGCAGCTCGGGAGCTAATAACATCATTAGAATCGAACAATGCCGTAGACAAATATATGGCCGACCAGTTATTGCTATATATGGCATTAGCTAAAGGGGAGTCAAAAATAACAGTTGAAAGAATAACAGATCACGTCACGACGAACATTGATGCTATTGAAAAATTTCTGCCTGTAAAATTCGATATTGAAGGATCTAAAGGGCATGAAGGAGTTATTTTAGTGGAAGGTGTTGGTTTCGAATAAGCCTTTTCTAGAATTTCTGTATTGGATACTTAGCATCTGCCAGATGTTCATCTGATTCTTTCTAGAAATTTCTTTCTTATTTCATTTATCTTCTTTTCACTGAGTTTCATAATTATAGATTTACACTTTACCAAAAACCCTGGAGTGAATTTAATCATCTTGTTAAATTGAGTATCTGAAACAGCCCTATCAACATAATACTGAGAATCTATCCTAGCTTTAAGTGAATCTTCAATAAAATCAATCTCTTCTTCGCTGAAATATCCATTAAGAAATTGTTTTGCAAATTCTATTGTACATGAATGAATCTCACATTTTATTCCGATCTTCACAAGTAAAGAATAAACAGAGAAATAAATTGTATAGTAAGCTGTTGATATCTTCCAATCTTTTATTATATTTACCCTCATTGATTCCAAAGCTTCCTCTGCTTTTTTGGTATATGCATCGGCAAGATTCAAATTCGGCTCCACCAATCTTAAGCCTTCTCTCTTACCAACACACCATTTTATTTTATCTATGTTTCATCACCAGTTTAACAAACTGTTCTAAATTCAGAAATATAACATGGTTTTTTAATATTTCTTTCAGCAAAACATCGTTGTTTATATTTTTTTCAAATGTTTTTAACGGATAACACTTCGCACTAATTTCAATCCCGTAAGTTTGTGAAACTTTTTTGATCTCATTTTTGTCATACTCACCAGCAATGAAAATGTCCAAATCAGATTCCTTATTTGCTGCGTTTTTGACATAACTTCCAAAAACAATCCCTATTCCACTAATAAACGTGCTTATTTTTTCTATTATTTCTTTTATTATTAGGTTTTTCTCAAAAAACACTATTGTTTTATAGTGTTCTGCAAATAGTATATATCTTTGGCTTGATGTGTTTCTTTTTAGGGTATATGCCTTTATTTTACCTTTTGTTTTTGATTCTAAAATTCCTTTATTTTCTAAATCTTCAAGAATAAGTTGAGCAGTTCTTGGGCTTATTTTAAGTAGTTTTTCAACTTCCCTTATATAATACTCTCTGTCAAACCCGTTAGTAAATAATGAAAGTACTTGCAGATGGTTTTCAGTAATGTTTAATTTATCATACATATGTATGTTTTATAATACAACTAGTATTTAAATCTTTTGAAATGATTTCTCTATTTCAAACCAACAGAAACCACAAAAAACTCTCAAACTAATACTTCAAAATATAATCAGCGACCTATCAAACCCTAACTATTATATTATATTTAGGAGCTTCTTATAATTCCACATGTTTCTTTTTATTCAAAAATCATTATATTAGGTATGCTCGAAGAATTATTCTATCCCAAATTTGTTTGTTTAGTAGGCAACTCGGATCTCAAAGAAAACATATGCACGCAGGAAACATTCAGCAACATAGCGCATAATTTATTCACGTTCTTTAAAGGCCAAACATTCATTGTAGATCTGAAGAAAGATGATAATTTCCCAAAGGCAGATCTGTATGTTGTTTTATTGAATGAGAATGAATTATTAAGAAACGTCGATAATTTTTTATGCAAGTTCTGCGTTATTCTACCCGGCAATTACTCCCAAAAAAAACTAATAGTTTCAAAAATGAAGGAGAGAGGCATCAGGTTTCTCGGCCCGAATAGCGTATGTGGCATAGTAAATACTGACAACGGATTGAATTTGACTTTTGAAAAGGATGTATTTCCTAGAAAGGGGAATCACTCCCTCGTTTCACAGTCAGGTGGCGTCGGCGCTGCTTTGTTCGATATGGCAAGCCAGAAATCTTCGGCTGCTGGAGTGAGCAAGCTGGTATGGCTAGGCAACGCATGGGATATAGGATTTTCTGATATCCTTCAGTTCCTAAACTCAGATAGGCAAACGAGGTCTATTGGAATGTATATAGAAGGCATTGAGAAGGGGAAGGATTTTATCAACACTGTTAGAAAAATTAAAAAACCTATTGTGGCATTGAAAGGTGCCAACTACAAGCAGTCTGCCAGAAGAGCATCCACGCACACTTCAAGCATTGCCGGAGAGTCAAGGATATATTCGTCTGTCTTAAAGCAGTTAGGTATAATTCAGATCTGTGATATAGACGAATTATATTTCACCTCTTATTTTCTATCATTGAATCAAGAAATGAAAGGCAGAAAAATAGCAGTTGTTTCTAATGTCGGCGGTCCGGCAATTTTAGCTGCTGATATTATAATGGATAATAAATTAGAACTTGCGGAATTTGAAGACAAGACAGCTGAAAATATTAGGAGAAAATACCCGATGATTTCTACAATCAATCCGCTAGATATTATTGCTGATGCTGATGGATTAAGATTTGAACATTGCTTAGCTAATGTGATCAATGATAAGAATGTTGATGCTGTTCTGGTGATAAATATGCTGAAAAGCTGCATTCTGAAATTAGAAGATATCACAAAAATATCCCATACCATCAAACACAGCAGAAAAATAGTAATAGACGTGGTTCCTGGGGTTGGTGACTGGAAAAAAATCAAGAGAATCATGGCGAATGATGGCATACACGTATTCAATAACCTGCATCAGTCGATAAGAATATTGAAAGCGATGCATGACCATTATATTTACAAAAATCGAAAATAAGATTTGTTGATTGAAATGAAGAAATATTTTCTAACTTTAGACGACATCAAAAGATCGGAAATGCTGGAGATATTTGAAATGGCAGCAAGATTAAAGAAAAAACCGTTTAGTAAAGTCCTGCAAAACAAATCTTTCACGCTCCTTTTCTTTAAACCATCTACAAGGACAAGACTATCATTTGAAGTTGGTATACAGCAACTGGGCGGCAACAGTTTTTATGTTGCTGGGGAGACAACCCAAATGTCTAGAAACGAAACACCCGAGGATACAGCTAGAACGCTTGAAAGGTATGTGGACTGCTTAATTATTAGATTGCACGAGCATTCGGTGCTTGAGAAAATGGCAAACAATTTTGACAAGCCCATAATCAATGCATTAAGCGATCTGGCCCACCCATGTCAAGTACTATCTGACCTATTCACAATAAAAGAAAATCTGAAAGAACTGAAGGGGTTGAAGCTAGCCTATATAGGAGACGGAAACAATGTATGCAACTCTCTGCTTTTAGGATGTTCAAAAATGGGAATGGACATAACCGTGGCCTGTCCAGAAGGATATGAACCAAATCAAAACATGATAAACACGGCTAAAGGCTACTCACAGATAACAAAATCAAAAATTGAAATTTCAAGGGAACCGGAAGAAGCTGTGAAAGAAGCTAACGTGGTTTATACTGACACTTTCTGTAGCATGGGATATGAAAGCGAAAGAGAGAGGAGAATGAAAGCATTCTTCCCCAAATACCAAGTCAATAATGCTCTCATGAATAAAGCCGAGCCCGATTCTATATTCATGCACTGTCTACCAGCGCATAGGGGAGAAGAAGTAACGGATGATGTAATTGATGGCAGTAGATCAATAGTTTTTGATCAGGCTGAGAACAGGTTACATGTACAGAAGGCATTGCTGGTTAAGATTCTCGGCTTAGAAAAATTGCATCCTGTTTTGAGTTAATTTTAAGCATAGAGTTTAGCTGAACCTTCACCGTCGGATAATAGAGAACCCAATCTTGTTTTTATGGTTTCTCCTATTTGCCCGGGAAATGCTTGAGCAATACCCGATAATGTATAATCTACAACAACACTTCCATCTGCAATTTGTACATATCCTTCAATCTTTTGATCTCCAAGGGGGAACCCTGCACTATAAGCAAAACTAAAACCCATGCGAGTTCTTGGATCATCCCACTTGGTTTGAGGATTCTTGATTTTTCCCTCATATTCTTTAGAAAGAACGGGAATTAATGCATCAATTTTTCCAGATACATTTTGTTTGGAAATACTGTATGGGACTTGAACTTGTACTATTCTAAATATTAAGGAGTAAATATATTTAAAATAATTCTTATCTAGTATATATCTGTTACAGTTTCCTGTGTTTTATATTAGCGCCATCGACTACTAAGTAAAAAAGCTGAATTAAACCAAAAGTTAAAAGAACGGAAATTGTTCCTGATAGTCCTCCCAGAATTTTACCTGTCTTGTATAAACCCGAATTATAATTTAATTTTTCATCTCTTTTTCCTTCCCAATTAGTACCTGTGAAACCCATTTGTCCAAGAGTTCTCTTTCCACTTATTCTAGAATAAGCAAGACCTATCAAATCCGCACCCATTATAAAACCATCACTAAAGCCTTCATATAGGGTTTGAAAAGCACTATACATACCGATAGTATATACTGATTAAAGATATAAGGTTTTTAGGTAAAACCTGCGAGCAAAACTATACCTAAGAGGCAACGAGCTATTCTAGGCACATCCTCCCTCCAGTTTTGTGTGACTGCTAGTTCAAATCTATGCCTGTAGATGGAATAAAGACCGTCTATAGCCAAAAACAAGCCCACAAAGGCTCCGCTTACAAGCCTGATAATAAAAGCCAGCCCTACAAACACCTTCATAAACCTCATGACATGATCAGGAAACTCATCGGCTACATAGCCGTCCCAAAAAACAGATGCCCACGATACGGGCGACTTTAAGACGTTAATTAAAGTTTTCTGAGCCCACCCTGTTGCTCCAGCAACAAGATGTTTAATTTTTTCAAGGGATTGCCCCTTTGGCTTTGATGCCATAATACAAAATTCTATGTTTTTTGAATTTTTAAGCATATGTATTTTGGTGTAAAAGTACAACTAAATAGTGGTTTATTTTGCTTTTTATTGAGTTTTGAAGCATTAATTTAATCTTTTAAAGGATAATAGAAATAAAGAATATCATATTTTATTCTAAAACGATAAAAAAACGATATAACAACAAAAAAAAGCTGTTAATACCTTATCTGACTTTCTTTATTACTTCATCCAGAATCTCAACGCCTTGATCCACTTCCTTTTCATCTATGATCATTGGCGGCGCCAACCTGATCGACTTAAACCCGCAGCCTAAAAGCAACAAGCCTCTTTTGAATGCTTCTATCTCTACCTTATCCCGTATCTCTGTACTAGGAAAATCAATGGCTAGCATCAATCCCAATCCTCTTGCATTGAACACTTTACGAGGATGCTTATCTTCCAATTCCTTCAATCTTGCTAGAAGATACTTGCCCATTTTATCAGCCTTCGATAGAAGCTTCTCCTTCTCAATAACCTCAATTGTCTTCAATCCGACAGCCATGTCTATCCTATCTCCACCGCCCCATGTAGATGAAACGGATCCCCTCTCGCCCGGTGCAT
Source organism: uncultured archaeon (assembly GCA_964372465.1). Lineage (GTDB taxonomy): Archaea > Aenigmatarchaeota > Aenigmatarchaeia > CG10238-14 > CG10238-14 > JAGVVZ01. Next base: position 10,307 of record CAYJRA010000004.1, on the reverse strand, counting down.
ACTTATCTGAAGATAAAGTAGCTCCTACTTGCAGAGATTTAGCGCAAGCCATGATATCTGGCTCTACTCCGTAATGCTCGAAAGACCACCATTTACCCGTCCTTCCCACTCCGCTTTGGACCTCGTCTATTATCAACGGTATATCATAAGCATCGCATGTTTTCCTGAGATTTCTGATAAATCTCTTGCTCGCTATGTTATATCCACCCTCGCCCTGGATGCACTCTAACATCATAAATGCTGGCGGCGATTCTCTTTTTATCAGCTCTTCAAGACCATTTATGCTCGGATCCTTGTCATCCGTGCAGAACTTTATGAGTTCGTGATTTATTTCCGGATAATTCTTCTTCTGCACGGCCTTGCTGTCCGTAAATGAAAGCGCTCCCAATGTACGGCCGTGAAAAGCACCTATACAAGCCACGCCAGGAAGAGGTCCCTTCTTTCTAAAGGCAAACTTTATTGCATTTTCTACGGCTTCTGTTCCGCTATTCACCAAGAAAACCTTTCTCAGTTTTCCCGGCACTATTCTCAGCAATTTTTCAGCCAGATGCAATTGCTCTTCGCAATAAAAATCTTGGCCAGCTATTTTATGAGCACCCAAACTCGAACACTCCTTCAGCACTTTTACAATCTCTGGGTGATTATATCCTATATTAGCACTGCATACGTTGGAATTGAAGTCCAAATACCAATTATTGTCAATGTCCTGAATAAACACGCCTTTGCCACTTTTGATTACCAAGGGGTATGCGAATGTACCTTTGACCACGTATCTATTCGTTCTATCAACCATTGCTTTAGATTTAGAAGTCAGTCTTATCGGTTTTAGTTTCATATTATAATAAAGTGATTTTCAATTGAAATAAATTAACTGTGTATCAAAATAAACCAAAAAAAACCCTTAAATAATTAATAGAATAAAAGGAATTCATGTCTATTCAGGCTTATGTCTTCAAAGTTGAAGATGAAAAAGTAGTTCAGTATTTATCAACTTTGGTTAGAAAATCAAGACCCATAGGCGAATTAGGTAATCCATTCCCTTTACCAGACTCAAAAAATTTATTTTTCAACCCAAATAACTCACGCCATCCCTTTCCAACAGGTCCTTTATTGTTGTATACCGGATGGGATCTGGGTCAACTGGAAGACGCAAAATCCGCTATTGCTGCGTATCTTGATGAATATCCACACAATAATGGGGTTCAAAAACATGGAAAATTGGATATAGAAACCCTGTTTTCGGAAGTTTTAAAATATCAAGGAAAATACACATATGGCAGTTTTTCTTTACAAAGTTAGTATCTATAATTTTCTGACTTGAATGTTTTATCAAGGAATAAATGAGAATTGTATGAAATAAAAATAATAGAAAATACTAGAAAAGAAATTATGAAATCCGTCTTAATAAATAAATACATCATAAAAAATATCGGAACAGAGAAAAGTAAAGAAAAACCCGGTGTATGAGTAATGCCTCTGTGTGGTGTTGGGAGAAACTTGATAATGAAATACGATGCAAAGAAAAATACCACAACATTAAACCAATTCTCTAAAATCAGTTTACTTAAATACAAAATCGTCAATATAACTGCCAATAATAAGGCAAACCATTCTCTGATTCTGCTTTTATTCGTATCTATGTCAGGAAAGACTGAAGCTATTATGACAAATGGTAAAATTATTACAGGATAAATAATATTAACTTCGGGTCTCAAATAAAACAGCAACTTTAGCCAGAAAAAGAAAATAATAAGATTAATGGAAATGTGTGCTCGCCATGAAGGCATAAATTCACTCTATGATAATTCTAGCATCCGTTGCCACTGCATTCTGGCTGGTTGCAAAAACAGGGTTAATATCCAGCTCTTTTATTTCTGGATTCTCCTGAAGCATCTTTGAAGTCTTCAATAATACATCAACCAACGCATCCATGTTAGCTGGTTTCCTTCCCCTATAACCTTTCAATATCTTCACTGCCTTTATTTCCTCCATCATCTCCCTTGCGTCTTCCTTGGATATCGGAACTATCCTGAAGCTGACATCATCATACACTTCCACAAAAATTCCGCCAAAACCAAAGAGCAAGACCTGCCCGAAAGTCTGATCGTATTTACCTCCGACAATCACCTCATATCCTCCCGTAAGCATTTGTTGAACTAGGATGCCGTCTAACGATGCGTCTGGTCTCTTAGTTTTTACATTTCTTAAAAGCTGGCTATATGCTAGTTTCAACTCTTTATCATTTCTCACGTTGAGGATGACTGCACCAGCCTCGGTTTTATGAATTATCTGGGGGGAAATTGCCTTTAAAACTAATGGATATCCTACTCTCTCACCGGCTTTCGAAGCATCCTCATACGATCTTATCATCTCGGCCTTAGCAACAGGAATGCCATAATGTATCAGCACTTCCCTCGCTTCCGCTTCCGTCAGATTATTTCTATTCTCGAATTTCAATTTTGCAAAAATTTCTTTTGGTTTCATCATTTAATTAATAAACTTCTATAATAAATTAATTTTATGTTTGATAAACTGCAGGCTCTGGTTTCAAGTCTAGAGAACTTTTCATTGGCCTTTGGTCCGCTAGGCATATTCGTTGCAATGGCACTGGAATCCAGCATAATTCCTATCCCCTCAGAAGCAGCAATAGCTACGGCAACTCTTCTTGGCTATACGCCTCTCGAAGTCACTGTCTGGGGCACTCTAGGAGCGACTGTCGGCGGCGTTGTGGGATACTATATCGGCAAGCTCGGCGGCAGACCAATATTGAACAAATATGGAAAATATATTTTTATTACGGAAGACAGGCTGAACGGACTGGACGATTTCTATAAAAAATGGGGTGGATATGCTGTCCTCGTAGGAAGGCTGATACCATTCATTCCATTCAAAGTGTTTTCAATAACATCGGGCATTGCAAAAATGGATGTAAAAAAATTTACGATATTCACCTTTATCGGATCGATACCGAGAACTTTCATTCTATCCTATCTGGGATATAAATTATTCAAATCAGGAAACGTGCCGTTGATGATAATCTCCTTATTCCTGTTGTTATTAATACCAATTGTTGTAGAAAGATTCATATCCAGAAAAAAGAAGAAATAGCCCGATCAGGATTCGAACCTGAGTTTAGAGCTCCAGAGGCTCCCGTGCTTGGACCCATCCTATATAATGGTTTGACCACTACACTATCGGGCTAGATTAGAATTGGAATTATGAAAATTAAAATATAGCAATATTTCTATTCCGAAAGTTTTTAAACTAGGATTGAAATAATAATTACATGAAAACTAAATTAACAGTTTTGTCGATATCTTTATTTTTGTCCATGCTGCCACTAACTTTAGCGAATGGTGTGCATGAAGAAGATATGAGTTTTGGACATCAAATGGAAGAAATGATGCCATTTATGCATATGGGTGAAGATCACTGGTTGAGCGCTTTGCTCAGCGTGGTATTATGGCTTGCATTCTTCTATACAGTTTACTCAATCTTTAAAATGCTAACGAAGAAAAAGAAGTAATCATCTAGCTTCTTTGATTCCCCTTTGTGTGATGGCAAAGGTGGTGTGAGATCCGTATATTGGAATGATTAACTTGTTCTCCACAAGAGAATTAATAGCATCTTCAATATCCCGTTTACCATCACTTCTAACTACCTTTAACAACTCCGATCTATTCGCAACCAAAGATTCGCTCATTTTTTTCAAAATTTTCTTTTCAGTACTCTCGTTTTTCATGGACAGCTAACTCCTTCCTTAATCTCATTACTTCATTATCACCCTTAAGCTTTTTAACTATTGCTAATGCAAAGTCTAAAGCCGTTCCGGGACCTTGTGAAGTTATAAGGTTATCAGCTATCACAACGGGTTGATCGCGAGGATAATCCAAAAGCTTCTCCATACCAGGTGTGATCGTAGCTTTTTTACCTTCTAACAGACCTAAGTTAGCTAATATAGAAACTGACTCACCTATGGCTGCGACGTTTCTGCCAGCTTGCGCAAATCTTTTGATTGTATCCATTACTATGGCTGTTTTTGCTAAGACGTTATGACCAGGTCCACCAGGTAAAACAAGAGTTGTGTATTCGCTTGGATTTATTTGAGGCAATCTTTTATCAACTTGTATTCTGGTGCCATTTTTGCCCGTGATTGTCGAGCCTATAACGCCAACAGTTTCTACAGGAATATTGGATCTTCGAAGAACGCTAAGAACTGTTATTGCTTCTATCTCATCAAACCCATCTGCCAAAGCAAGTAAAGTTTTCATATAATCACCCTCATTATTATAATTCTTAATAAAAAGATATATACAATTATTGCAAAATAAATGGAGATGAAAATGGATACAAAATACAAGCAAGTCATCGTATTAAGAACGGATATTGAAATGAGCGATGGGAAAAAATGCGCGCAATCAGCTCATGCCAGTCTGGGATCTTATAAAAATACCAAGCCATCTGTAATTAAAAAATGGGAATCGGAAGGTGGGAAAAAAATAGTATTGACTGTTTCTTCGGAAAAGAAGTTATTGGGTTTATATGAGAAGGCCAAGAAATTGAAACTGCCTCGCTACTTAGTTAAAGATGGCGGGCACACGGAAGTTCCTGTCGGCACTTTAACAGCACTGGGCATAGGACCTGAAAAAAACGAATTGATCGATGAAATAACAGGCAATCTGCCTCTTCTATAATTTTAACAAAGGTTTTTCAACTAACGTGTACTTCCACATCGCAGTCAATATTGTTTTAATGACGGCCAAATCAAAATCGCGATAACTGCTAGCATAAATCCATACTCTATTTCCGCCTACTCTGACATATGTCTCATTCGCTATTTCTGGAGGTACAAAAATTATTTTCAAAACTTCGTCTTCTCTAGTAATATTGTTAAAAGATGAGATTTGTTCGGCATTGAAATTTTTCTGGATTATTATTGGTTTTCTGGTATTGAACATCTGGGTTATTTTGCTTGTTATTTCAAATACCTCAACTTGATAATAGCCGTTTGTTTTCGGACTGAGCGGCATGTAATAATATGTAATATTTTTTATTCTGTAATCCCAAAAGGCATCATTTAGCTGCTTCTCGTCAGGAATCACTTTTATTTTTTCTGCTTCCTTGACGTTGTCTCTAAATGAAAATATAGAACGATGATGTTCCACTTGCGTTACCGGTTTATTTCTTATAGCAAGATAAACCAACGCACCAGACAATCCCAAAATTATTATGATAAGAAGAAGTTTCTTGACAACTTCCTTTCGTTTCAAAATCAATTTCATAAACATCAACAATTCGTAGAATATAAAAATAAAAGAAAAAAGAAGGCCCAAAGTCCGTTAAGACTTCAGCTTCTCTAAGCACCGGAAACTACAGGAGATGTAGCGCTTCCAGTAACTTTGACTGCTGTCTTTCCATCTAACTTGCTTGCGAATGAAGCAAATTGCTGTAAGACAGATGCTGCGGCTCTTGTATTCTGAGCGGACCATCCTTGAACTGTTACAACATCTTGTCCAGTTGCAAATCCATTTGCATGGTAAGATACATATCCTTCTCCTTCACCAAATGGCAATCCACCTGCGGATCCGTAGTGTGGGAATGTTAATTTCATTAACTTGGCTGTTAGTCTGTTAACAGCTGGCCCACCTACTAATACGAGGTCTTTACCCAATGTTTCTGGATTAGGTACTTCTGTATCCAATTTTGCAACAGCACTTGTAACAGGAACGACTTGTTTAATCTTGCCGCCTGTTCCAGATGTTGCGGTTGTTCCAGGACCGTATGCTACTACTGATATTTCAAAGTCTGTACCAAAGTCTGCTGGTAATTTCAATTTGTATACATCGCTTGGCGAGTTTGAGTCTGGATCCATTAAGACGGTACCGTCACCGGTTCTTACATCTTCTTCCCATCCAGATATATCTCTTTCTGCACCAGGTGTGTTACCGTATAATAGATCTGCTGTTTTTGTTGTATCGCTGTCTGAGTGACCGACATATGTGAAGGCACTAGATGATGCTGAACTTTCTTCAAAGTAGAAGAGTGTATCAGCTCCTGTATCACCTTCTAATGTCAAGTTCATCTTTAATTGAGATGTACCTGCGACATTGTTTGTTGTTATTGTTAATGTTGGTTGTGCGTCTTGGAAGTTCAATTTAAGAGCAGATGAACTTGTTACGTTGTTCAATCCTTTCCTAAATTTGTTTCCGTTATCGTGGTCTTTGTAGTAAACATTTACTCCAGAACCACCGGAACCACTGTTGTTGACTTGTATAGCTATTTGGTCAGATTCGTAAACTGTGGATCCTACTGTTAATTTGAATCCATCCTTTGTTCCGCCCATAGACTTTAATAAGACTACGCCGGCAGATGAACTCAATGAAACAGTTCCACCTTCATCGAACAGTTCTTCTGTTGAATCTTTGAATTCATACGTTTGGTATTCACTTGTTGATGCTTTATCCAAGCATACTTTTGCGAAATCGTTGGGGAAGCGATAGCATGGGTCAGATCCACCTAACACTGGAGCACCATCTTCTGGATCGTCTTTATTTTGATCCCATAGTACACCAATTCTTGGTGAAGCGCCATTCAAATTGGCTAAGTCCCATACCCAATCTGGATCGTCTTCGTCTTGACCGATGTATTCGTCGCCGTCGTTATAGGTTTTTGTTGCATCAGCACCCACTACTAAAACAGCCTGTCTCTCTGAGAATGTATCAGAGTAGAATGTGTCTTTGTTTTTAACTTCGACACCGTTAACTGTCTTAGATGAGTCTGCACCTATTGTGGCGGAAACACCGTCAACACTGACTAATATAGATCCACCCGAACCAACGTTTTCTAGTTTGACTGCCTTTGAACCAACTGTGACAGAGTCACCTGCGTTCAAAGATACCTCGTCTCCTACTTGTGCTGTTATGGATGTTGCTGTTGCACCTGTTATTTCTAATGTCTTACCCAAGAAATTTAATGTTATTGGGTCGTCTTCTGTTGCATTTGCTATGTAATTTCCAGCCACTATTGTATCGTCGAATACATAGTAGTATCCCATAGAACCTGACTTAGCACCTAAGACAACATTGTCTTTCCAATCTTCGTCGGCACTTGCTACTGTACCGGTCAATGCTGTGTCCACTGCTATCAAAGCAGTTGCTGGACTGCCAGCATTGTTACCTAGTCTAACTTCATCGTGGGCGTCGTAATCGTTATCAACGCTTCCGATATCGATTGTTACTGATGTGTCTTGAAGACCAGCTAAATCATCGTCCTCTAGAGTGTTCCCAAAATTATCGGTGTCATTTAATCTGTCACCTAAATCCAAATCCTGGGATTCACCGCCGGATACAGATGTTCCACCAGAAGTTGAAACTTCTGTGTAGGATTCACCAGCGAGTCTTACTGCTACGTCTATAGCTCCTGCAACGTCAGAAGCCAAACCAGCAGCATCAGCGCCAGCTGCACCTGTACCAACTACTACGTATGCATCTAGATTTCCTTTTTCAAATAGGAAACTTGGATAGTCTCCCAGATCTACTGCACTTGCTATTGGTCCTAAAAGAGCCATTACAGTCAAAAATGCTGCAATGACTTTTTGTTTCATAATTTTTTTCACCTAATATATATTGTGTCCGTATTGCTACGGACGTAATAGGCTCTACTGCCTATTTTTCTTTAATTACTATGATAAAGGTATGTATATAAGTATTACATGAAACAGTTCCACAGCAATAAATACACATATAAAAACACTATCTATTTCAAAAAATAACCCATAATCAGCGAGTTAATTGTTCCAATAGTAGTAAAAACTATTTTTTTCCGAATCAAAGCAATTAAAACCGAGATAAAAAATTACTCTTCAACAAACTTCTTTTTTAACACAATTTTATTTTTTCTTCCAGTCCTCTCGCTTTCAATCAATCCCCTTTCCTCAAGGCTCTTGATTACTCTGCTTACCTTTGCCTTTGAAAATCCCGAGTTGGCAACGATCAATCTTTGATCGACCTTTTGATCTCCTTGCGATCTAATAATATCAACAGCTATTCTCTCACTCTCATTTAGAACAGACAATACCACGGCTTTTCTCTGACTCATTTTCCAATATATAATAGCACCTAAAAATATGATAAACAACAATGCAACTATTATAATTGGCGAATAATTTTTTGCTATTGGAACGTTTCCGCTCAGCGACTCGAAATGAACCCTTATTGGTAAGATGTTTTGCGGCTCTTGGTTGTTGAAGCTCCATTTCAAAATAATTTTTCTTCCGTCACTGACTATATTGACGTCGGACGGGGAAATTGGAATGGTAACATCACTAGATATTGCCATTCCTTCAGGCAATCTTAAAGAAAGTGTTATTTTATCTGTTACCCATAAGACTGGAAGATCGAAATATACCCTGCTGATGTTTTTTTCCTTTGTAATAAAATCTCTCGTACTGAATTTTACACTGATATCAGCCTCCCCGACTGTGAATGGAGATAATGGCCTGCAAAGCAAATATTGTTCAATATCCCTTTTGACGTTGCAAGATCCATTATCAACCTGAAGATTGTTTATAGTAAACTGAAATGGGAATCTAATCTCCTTAATTGATTCTGCATCGAACTTAAATTTCAAATTCACATAAACCTCGTTTTGATTTGCGATATCAAAAAAGGTATCAACGCTTCTCATTGGAGACGCAGATAAAGCAATAGGTAAGCTAAGCAATACTATCAGGATAATGAAACGTTTCATGAATCTAACTTATATTGTAGTTTTAAAAAGCTTACTCTAGAACCAGATTCAGTTTGAATCCGCATCCAGGACATCTGTCTTTCTCCAAATTAATTTTTGTCAAAAGACTCTGTGATCTAGTAATCATTGGCTGCATGCAATTATAACAGAATGTAGTCTCATACTCTGGCTCTACCAATCCATGAACATAAGGAAACCTCAAACCAACCCTTTGCGCTTCGTTGGCAAAGTGCTCCAATGATTTTGCCGGTGGTGGAACGCTTCTTATTTTATCATTTGGTTTGAAATCCATTAAATGAAAAGGCACGCTAGAACCCAGATTATTTACAATCCATTCTGTCAAATGGTTGTATGCATCCTCGTTGTCGCCGTAATGAGGTATTATTGTATTTGTAATCTCAATAAAAACTCTGTGCTTCTTGAAGTTTTTCAATGAATCAAAGATTGGATGCGGATCAGGAACATCCAAATATTTTTTATAAAGCTCTTTTTCACCTGAACCAACAAATCTTACATTAACTGCATCAAGATATTTTCCTATCTTTTTTATTCCTTCTGATGTGATATAGCCATTGGTTGAAAACACTGTTTTTATGTTGTACCTTTTGGCAATCCTAGCCAGCTTGTATGTAAATTCAAAAAACATTGTTGGCTCGTTTCCAGAAAATGCAATTATCTTGATATTTTTTTTATTAACTGTCTTGACTAAATCTTCTGGTGTGTAAGAATCGCCCTTAATCTTATCCGATCTTCCACCATCCCAGTCAAAATTATTTCCATTAGGTGTAACGAATAATGCTTGGGTGCCTGGAAAAAAATGGTACAAAGGCATTTTTTCTATCGCTGAAATTTTTGTTCCAGTTACCTTTCCGTAATTTTTTGATTTCAAAGATCCCTTCTCATTCACTCTAACCTTGCAGACTCCGCTCTCCCCTTCATGAATCAAACAATTATAGGAGCAGAGGAAACATCTCACGTTTTTTCCTTCTTTGGACCACAACATCGCTTCTTCCATGCGGTATTATGTATTATCTTCAAGAGTATTAAACTTAAGTTTTCCTAAAAGAGAAAGATTTTTATCATGCCTCGATAGCTCAGCTTGGTAGAGCACCTGTCTCGTAAGTTACAGGAAAACAGGAGGTCGCGAGTTCGATCCTCGCTCGAGGCTTTAATGATGATACAACTGTTTTTTATATATAATTCTAATTATTACCTTAGTATAAGTGAAGCAAATGGATATTATATTCAAATTCGAAAGAAGTAATCTTGAAGAGGTAAAAAGACTGCTAATGGGAGATGACGTAGTTGCAAGAGGAAGTTTGATATTCAGAGAATCTTCTGGCTTGGGTATGAAAGATGAAGGGTATTATTGTTATATTTCTGCAACTGAAAAAATTTGCAAAAAAGCAAAAGAATTGATTGGTAGAATTGTAAAAATGACTGAAGGAAAAGAGAAGGAAGAGGTAATAGAAAAAATAAAGACGGAAGAACAAAAAGCTGCAGAAGGATTTGGTGCTATATTTGGATAAGCGTCGGTGATATAGTGGCTATGATTGGGC
>CAYJRA010000003.1:51640-63159 GCA_964372465.1 uncultured archaeon | reverse complement strand
AATTTGCCGGAAATTCTGGTAGAAGAGCTGTGCATACTTGATGAAAGTATCACTTCCTTCCGGTTATAGAACTTTCTATTTAGTATAAAAATAAAGCCTTTTCCGTAGTAATTAAACTTAAATAAAGTAGAAAATTCCTTTATTTGATTAGATAAATAATTTTCAGTATAGTATAAGCAAAAATAAGGCTAAAAATACTCGTAAAGCTTTAAATCTTTAATTTGCTATCTTTTTAACATTAAATGGAGGTGCTAAATATACATGAACGCTTTAAATAAAGCATTAGTTTTAGCCCTCGCAGTATTAATGACAGTAAGTCCAGTAGTACTAGCAGACAGCTTCCCTAACGAAGCAAACCCTGGCAACGTTGAGCCAAAGATTTATCTTTTGAAGAAAGTCTTTGATATTTGTGCTGAAAATGGCCAAGGTGGAGCTAGACCAAACGGATTTGATCTCCAGTCAAATGGATGTGTAGATCTTGGCAAAGAAGATGTTAGGACCAATGAGTATGCATTCACAGGAGAGCAAATAGCAGAATTGGTCGCAGTTAGAGACTTGAATGGTGAGGTTGATATTTTAACAGCACACATGACAGTCGACGATGAAGCAGAAGTAAAATGTAACGATGTTACAAGTAAATTCAGTGAAGGAGGAGGTATATATGGATGGAGTATGTTCGGTGTTAACCACAGTGTTGACACTGGAATATTACAACCATCAGGTCCAGTAGACAAAGCAGGTTTGGATACAAGATTTGATAAAGTCTTTGAGTGTATATTGACAGTAGAACCATTATGGGCAGGCGAGATGACAGTTAACATCGAAGCCTTTGATCAAAGCGGATCTGTCTCAACAGACGGTATCTCACAACTTTGGTTCTTCAACCCAGAAGTTCTATTGTTGTTAGACACAAACAACGGTGCTTCAGCAATTCAATATGAATCTGGAGTGCCAGGCCAAACAGTTTATTCTACGAATAAATTGTTGGTAACAAACCTAGCAGAAGGTGGAGTTGACCTAGCAGCTTACATAGCAGCTAGCGACTTGACAGATCCTTCACACTTTGCAGCTAAATGTCCAGTAAGCAATGTTTTGGACGTTGAGACAGCTGGTACACTATTAGCTCCTCAAGGTTTGGACTACAGATGTAAGGTTGGTACAAATGCAGACAACAACTATCAAAACATAAGGAACAAGGATAATTCAGCAGGTTGTTCAAAAACTGAATGTGCAGGCGCAACGCCATTATTGGCTGAAGCACCAAACACAGCTCCAACAATTTTGTACAACATGCACACAGCCGAATGTCAATTCAGATTGACATACCCAGTTCCATGTGTCGGTAGCTTTACAGAAGGTAGTATCTACATCATAGTAAGAGCAATATAAAACTGCGAGAAGGTAAAAATTGTTTTTTTTCTTTTTTCTTATTTTTTATGGTAATAGAAATTTTTGAAGCTAAATTTTGAATCATCTATAGGATAATGCTTTTTTATGCTGATTGACAGTTGGTATGTTTATATACTGGTACTAACTGATAATTAGTATGATTATATAGAAAACTATAAATACTATAGTTAACTATAGATAAATTATGTTAACAACGCTTCAATTGAGCAAACAAACCAAAGAAAGGTTGGATAAAATGAAAATCCAGTCAAATGAGACTTATGAGAGTGTTATAATAAGGTTGATAAAATCAAGCGAAGACGATCTGCCTCTAAGCGAAGAAACTATAAAGAATATAGAAGAAGCTTTGGAAGATGTTAAAAAAGGCAGAGTTTATTCTTCAGAAGAAGTTAAAAAGAGACTGGGAATCAGATGAATTATAAGGTCGTATGGACTGAAAAATCTTTGAGTCAATTGGAAAAATTGGACAAGGAAACACAAAAAAGAATTATGAATAAAATTGATTCAATAACTCACAGCCCATTCTCTTATGTTATAAAATTGGTAGGTTTTCAACTTTACAGGTTAAGAGTTGGAGATTATAGAGTTATCGTATCCATAGAGAGCAGTAAGATGGTTGTATTTGTGTTGGAAGTCGGCCATAGAAGCAGCATATACAAGAAGTTCAACTGATGCTGAAGAAACTATATACAAGAACTGCGAGATGATCGGATTTCTTTTATTTTTTTGATGGTGAGAAAATATAGACACAATTTCGCTAGTAACAATGTCATTTCTTTAGATTGAATTTGCTTCCCAATTTTTCTATCACGAATTTTGGTATGATATTCTCCTTTTCATATATGTCATAAAGAGTATCCAATACAAACCAAACCACCCTCTCATTCTTTCCATAATAATCCAAAGTAAACTGCAAGAACAGCTTCCAATTTATATCTAGATTTTTGATCAATCTGATTATATCTTCTCTATCCACGGGTCTTCCTGTAACAGCTTTCAAAAATATCAGATGCTCCGGTTCGGCCAATTTCAGAATAAGCAAATCAAATCTGATGCTTCTTTTCGCAAGTTGAAATATCTGTTCCGTATCGACAGAAAAAACATTTTTGTAAAACAAATCAAATCTCGGCATATTGCCATCTGAGAACACGGTTGGATTTCCTTCTTTCAGTTCAGGTCTTATTTTATACGGAAGCTTTTTTGTAATTTCTGTTTTTCTGAACAAGGGATGATTTTTGATTATTTGAACTATACCAGATATGTCATTCTTGCCATAAAGAACAATATCTAGATCTTTTGTCTGGCCTCTTAAATCATAAAACATCATTGCGTTTCCGCCTATTAGCAATCCTTTTACTTCGTGTTTTAGTTTCTTGCCTATGTAACCCAGCAGCTTTTCCAGAAATTCTTTATCGGCTAGCATGATCAGCACCCAACATTTTTTTATATCTGTCTGGCATTCTGGGAATTTTCTTGACACTGCTCCTTGATTCTTGATATAACATTTTGAATTCACTCGAAACAGAATAAGCCTTGAGATATCTGTATAGCTTCTTCCAGTTTTTAATGTATCTGATAATTGTTTTTGCAGAATCATAAAATCTCTTGTTTTTTTCTTTCTTATACTGGGAAAGGAAATAGGCTATCTTGTGTTCATATGAAATTTTATTTTTTGCAAACTCCATTTCATATCCAACGATATCAGTATCTTCCAGCATCCCGCGATTTTTGGACAAAGCAGGAATGGGATCAATCAAATATACCGTGCCCCGGGGTTTCTTTATCTTCTGAATGACAAACCCCCCTTTGTCCAGTCTGTGGACATAAACGTAGGCAGTGCCCGTTTTAACATTTAGTTTATCAGAGATGTCACTAATCGTGTTCCACCCCTTTATCTTCAATGCAATGTCTCTTTCCAACATAATTTAAAATCATGATATCTAATATATAAAGTTTTCTATAGCCTGTAAACCCAGAAGAATAGTACCAATATAAAACTGCGAGATGATCGGATTTCATTTCTTTTTTTATGAGAACTTTGAAATAATGTAAAATTTTTAATGAGTATGTTTTGCTTATTTGTATATCTTATCATGATGATCAAAATCAATAAATATTAGTTTATTTTGATTGTAATCTATTCTAAAAATCAGAACAAAGGATTTCATTACATGGACTCTCCTGTAGCCTTTCAAGTCGTGACTTAATGGTTTATAGTGTTCTGGTTGCCCTCGAATTTCTTTTATTCTTCTAATTATGGCTTCAAAGATCGTTTTATCCTTCTTTTGTAATTTCTCTAATTTTCTAGTCAGTTCCTTGGAGTATTCAACAACAATCATCAAAATTCAACTTTCAGTCTTTTTTTAAACTCCTCTTCTGGAAAAGTACCTTCTTCCTCTATTTTTTTCAATTTTTTTACGTACTCGGGTCTTAATCCCGGTTCTAAAAGTTCACTTTCATACCTTTCAGCCATTATGTTTATTGCTTCGGACTTGGTTCTTAAGCCATATTTAGCTTTTACGATATTCAGAACTCTGTTTGATCTTTCACTTATTTTAACAACAGCTTGAACCATTATTACTACCTGAATTGTTTGTATATACCATATATATTACGTATATATAAACCTTTTCATAGTTTTTCAGATCTAAAAGAGTCGGAAACTCTGTTAGAAAACTGCGAGATGATTGGATTTCTTTTTTTGATGATGAGAACTTGTTATAATGACTTGAAAAACTACATGATAAGTACGGATATAATGGAATAATGCAAATAATTGCAGTGGCAATCGAGGAAGTATAATTAAATCATCAGGAGAAAAATAATCAATACAGTGGCTACATTTTATCAATATGCGGTCGCAAACACGGAATAAAAATTTCCTTGAAGAAAACTATCTACCTGCATATATTCCAAAAGCTTCTCTTGTTCGTGCCGCGCTTAATTTATCTTTTAGACCAGCCATGTTATAAAATCTGAAATTTGGACTTCTTATGACAAAGTGACGCAATACCCACACTCTCTCTTTATAGAACTCATAGACGTCAGTATGGCTGTTGTCTTGCCTGATGTATCGCGGTTGCACCAATTGTACAACTAACTTTTTTTGCCCCAGTTCTTGTTTTACCAGATATGAATAATACGATCCTCTACCACATTCCATTCTTTCCACAGCATCGCTGATTTTGATACTTTCTGGATACCAGGCAACCTTTGGTGTTTGAAAATCATCCTCCAAGCTTGATAACAAATCATCCAATTTTTCATATCTGACGGTGTTTAATATTCTTAAAAATCTTCTGGGCGTGACATTTCTTCCAGTTCCAGTAAACTCGGATTGAACTTCCCGGATGCCTGACGCTCTACAGTATGAGTTGAACTGCCCATATCCTATCTCTTCTACTGTATAATCACGCCTCATGATATAAGGAATGTAATTAACCTTTAAATGCACAAAGCTTATATCCCATATGAAATCATTTCCTATTCTGATTCAAAAAAAGGAGTTATAATGTTTCTCCCATTAATAGAGCATGCGAAATCTGGATTTTGTTAGGTTCAAGAGCATTAAATATTTTATTTTCTTGCTGGTGGCATTCGGATCAATGGGATTGCTGTATCTGCTTTTCTCCATTCCGTCAGCAAGGGCAGTTGCCTGCGGAAATCCGCTGATATACAACGAGTTTGGAGTGCCAGTCAATTACTACGGCGGTCTTATATTTGTCAATGGCACGAAATTCCCTTCTAGCCAGAAATTAATTCCTTTCAACTTGAGTGCGTACAATCCTACATTGCAAAGCATGACATTTGAATTGGATCCGTCAGCAAGCCTGTTCAATTATGTTTACGGCACAACAGTTACTCTGGCAGCTAAGGAGAAAAGAAATTTTACAATAAATGTATATGTGGATGATGGCAGCAAGGAAGGTTCTTTAGCAATAACAGGCGCTTGCCAGAATGGAATACCAATCCCCGAAGGCTTTATATCATTCAACTTGCAGGGCAGAGGCAATGCCGCTCCGCAGACATGCTCGAACAGCAGGTTTTCATGCGGTGTCTATCCGGACTGCCAGGATCTGACAGGGTTCAGCGGCTGCTATCAGGGCTATAACAGGGTCTATTCCTGCTCGCAAAACAAGCCGAAATACAGCCAGTCATGCAGCAATTTCTGTTGCCGGGAATATTATGGCAGCGAAGCTTCCTGCAAAAGCATCAACGGCATAAGCACATGCGTCGGCCCGGCAGGATGCACCAATGAATGCTCATTTTCAGGCAACTTGTGCGACGGCAATAACATCTATTCATGCAACGTGGGAGAGGACGGCTGCAGGCATCTGTCTCTCCAGCAAAGTTGCGGTACCGATATTTGTTCTAACGGCAGTTGCCTAGATCCATCCTCATTCAAAGGCAAAATAGCAATGCTTTGCAGGGATAGCACATGCACGGAAGGCATTGAGGGGGATTTGAAGACTTGGCTTTCATCAAAGAACTGGCTTGTAACAGGAAAAGCATACAACAAATGGACGAGTTCCGAGCTGGACGGATATGACTTGATGGTATGCACGGATGAGAATACGGCATGCAAGTCGGACGCAGGTTCGATCATTCATAATAAACATAAGTTGCAGGGCAAGCCGTTTGTTGAGGTGAGCGATTACAGGAATGTTTATCAGGGATTCAAATTCGGATATACTTCCAATTTCTATACAGTCTTAGCTACAGGATCTGATCTGGTGATAACCGATGCGAAAGATCTGATCACGAAGCCATTCGGATCAAAGGTGAGGATATTCAACAGCGGCACAACGTTCATTGTCCTTGCAGATTATTTTTTGAAGGGAGGCGTGAAAGATCTGGCAGACGTCCAGACAAGTTCTGGGAAGACAACCCTGTTCAAGATCTCTGAGTCTGGATCGAGGGGAAGATATGCTTATGTGGGATGGTTTTACAAGTCGTCAATGCGTTCCATGACCGAGCAAGGCAGTGAGCTATTGGAGAGAGTTTTTACCTGGGCATCATGCGGCGATTCATGTTTGAGCAATTCGCCTGGCAACGACCCGCCTCTGGCCTCATACACAGCCAATCCTTATCCCACCGCATATGTCAATCAGCTAGTCACCTTCGACGCAAGCTCATCAGAGGATCCTGAGAGTGCAGCATTGCAGTATTTCTGGGATTTCGGCGACGGAGCGACATCGGGCTGGATAAGTTCTCCAACCATTACCCATTCATATTCAATCAAAGGGGATTATACGATTGCACTGAAAGTCAGCGATGGGCAGTTGGAGTCGGATCCTTATACCACCATGCTATCCGTTCTTCCGCTGATCCAGCATAAAGTCGCATTCATCTGTGGAGAAGCAACGTGCAGCGAGACGAGCGAGCTCAGGCTAATTGAATGGCTGAGAGGCGAGGGGTATGAGGTTGTTGGCAAGACGCAGTCCAAGTGGACTTTATCAGAGCTGGACAACTATGATTTTATGGCATGTTCGTCTGCAGTAAAGGGCTGTTCGCTGCGGAGTTATTACGCTCCTTATATTAAGCATAAATCAGGCAGATTAGGACTTTTGGAAGTTCCTGATTATCAGTATGTCCGTGCTGGAAAAACATTTGACTATGCTTCCTCTTATTCGGGAATGAAGGAAAGCGGGAAGAATATCAAGAAGGTGGTTTCGGATCAAATCACATCGCCGTTTGGGAGCATCATCCAGATCAAGAATGCAGACGCATCGAATGCAGGCATAATATCGACGAGGCTTAGCAGCGGATCAGTCAACATTGCTGAATTGTCAAAGATTGCTGCGTCAACAATGTTCAAGGTGGATGCTTCAGGAATGAGGGGGAGATATGCTTATGTAGGATGGCTATACAAATCCAATCCCTTTTCTGATTTGACTTCTGACGGCGAGGCGTTGCTGTTAAGGACTGTTAGATGGGTGCAGTGCGGGAATGCTGACGGATGCTAGTTATGATAACGTTTTTGAGTATTGTTTATCAGCCATAGATAAAGAAGATCTAAAGGTAAAGGCAATACTGCAAATAATGCATGATTTTTTGTAATATTTAATCCATATTCTCTTTTTTCACGTATAATATAGTAAGTTTTGATTAATTCCCACAATCCTGCCAATACTCCGTAGCCGATACCAATCTCTTTTAAGGGATTTCTGTTGCCGATCATGTAAAAAATGGGGTTTAATAAAGATTTATGCTTTTTGATCCTTCAAACTAAATAAAGAGTATAAAACCAGTTTTTATTCCAGCTAAAATTTACGAAAACCATAGAGTATTTAAAGTTTATCACTATTTAATAGTAATAACTTTGGTGACTTATAAGTGACTGATTATCTTGAAGAAAGAGAAAATCTGTTAATAGACTTGGAACAGGCTTCAATGCAATTTGATTCATACAGAAGAAGCCACGATCCTAATCCAGACAAGCAATATCATGGATATATGAATCTTTATAATGTCTTTTCTGGAATAGCGAATAGAGCAAATAAATATGAATCAGAGCAAAGAACCAGTCCAGCTGTTGAAAGCTTGGACGGGAAGGCTGAAGGTTATGTGCCATTCTTTGATATAGAGATCCAGGCACTTCTTCTTTGCGGCTTTGCTTTCAATACAGTTGGCGATGAATACAGAAAAAGTTTCTTGTTGGAAGAATCATTCAAAAATCATATGTCGGCTTATGAAATACTCGAAAACACCCTGGATGTCTTAAACCAAAACAGAGGCAGATTAGCCAGATTATTGGAAAGACATTATCAGTCACCAGTTGATCCAGAACGGTTGCATGGTATAAATCAAATGATAAGCAATTTATCAGGAATTGTTTATAGAGAGAGGAACAATACTGAAAGCAAGATACATGAGCTTATGGATCAGACATCAAATCCTCGAGATTCCAAGACTTGGAAATATGGCCCAACTGAAATGAATAAAGGTCCTATTGTGTATGAGTATGCTCTCAGACAACAGGGAATAATAGAAGGATTGTTTGGTCAGGCAACAAAATTATACAGGGATTTATATCTAGGCGAAGCTGCATTGACTGCCGTAACTCCAGATGGTGAAAGAGTAATTACAAATCCAGAAGAAGTAAGACCGCATTTAGTTCCCAATTTACAAGCTCATTTAAAGAGAGCATATGGTGAACTGGATAGACTCATAGATTTTGTGGATGGTCATTTAGATAGATGGGATGAACTGAAAAAAGGAAATGGAGATGATTGGCCGGCAGATGCCGTTATGGCCCGAATCAGAAATTTATATTCTGCACTCTGGGCTATGGGTGAAACGAATGCATATCTTTTTACTGATTTGTTTTCACCAAATTCCGAACTTGGTAAATATCTAGCTAGGGATCAAAATTATCAAGAATTGAATTATTTAGTGGTACAATATCTTCCTAAACCAGAAGAAAAAGAGTAGTAAAAATTTTACTTTTTATTATGAGGTTTGAGACAGCAATTTTTCTTGTTTCTTTCAAATAGATACCAATTTTTCTATTTATAGAAAAAATATTAAAACAAGATAGAAAAAAACTTTATTTTGTCTAGAAAAGCATGATTAGTTTTATTTTGTCGAAACCAGATATCTTAGGTAAGATTTAAATATTTAACTATCAAATAGTGATGATAGAAAATTATCTCGAGGATAGAAAACATGAGAAGACTTTTCGTTTCAGTATCAGTTTTGGCATTGGTTGCATTAATAGTTTCCCTATCCGTTCTAATGAAGAATACCCAGGCAGCTGCCTGCGGAAATCCGCTGATATACAACGAGTTTGGAGTGCCAGTCAATTACTACGGCGGCATAATAAGCGTAAATGCCAACGACTTTCCACGCGATGCTTCCGGAATAATACAATATCCGTTGAAGATTAAGAATTCCAATGCCCAGGCTATAAGCCTATCAGTGACGCCATCCTCATCCTTGAAGAATATCGTATTCCCGTTGCAGATCAACATGACAGCAGGCCAGGATAAGACAGCCTTCAATTTGAATGTTGACGTAAGAAAAGCAAAGGCCGGAACGCTGACATTGGGCGGATCATGCGAAAACGGATTGCCTTTGCCAGAAGGTGTAATTAATTTTGTCATAAAAACGGAGGTTAATGAGCCAGTCCAGCAATGCAAGGGCACACTACTGTCATGCGGTCTAGATCCGGACAAATGCCAAGATCTAAGAAATTTGAACGGATGTTATAATGGAATTTATAGAAAATACTCATGCAACAGCAACAATCCAACATATGTGGAGTCATGCAGTGATTTTTGCTGCAGGGAAGCTTATGGAACAAAATCCGCATGCAAGTCAGTCGGCGGAGTAAGATCGTGTTCAGGTTCTGTTTCCTCAGTATCTCTCAATATTACAAATGGGAAGGTAGCAAAGACTTTGAAAGTTGATTTGTTGTCTCCTGATACAGCCAATGTCCTATCTTCATTGACAATCAATGGAACGGGATCATTGAGCACATCCAGTCCGAAGGTTGATTTCAAGGCAATGTTCGATGATGATAAGTTCATATTCACATTGAAAAACACGACAGTATCTTCATTGGGAAGCAAAGCCAATTTGAAGATAGATTCAGCCTCACCATCCCTTTCAACACTGTCTGTTTACAGGGCATTTTATGTTGAATTGCCAAGCGGAATAGAATTTTCAAAGATTAGCTTGAAAATAAAGTACAGGGATCTTTCATTCAGGAATCAAAATCAGTTATCATTGTACAAGTGTTCAAGCTTTAACCTGGATACAAACATATGCACTTCAGAATGGTCAAAAATCACATCAACATTTGATGGGGATTACGTAACAGCAAACGTTACAAGCTTCTCAGCTTATTTGGTTGGCGAACCAGCCACGTCTACAACCACAACCCAACCATCCGGCGGCGGTGGAAGCGGTGGGGGTTCATCTGGCGGTAGCAGTGGATCAAGTTCATCCAGCAGCACCACCTCATCCAGAAAATCTTCATCTGGCGGCGGTGGATTAACAGTTACGAAGGCATCCGAATCCGATACGACAGGCTTTGCTGATTTTCCAAAATCAGCTGAAGTGGAGGCGGGATCGTCAGTTACAGTTTCCGGCAAATTCACGACAAGACACAAACCATCATTGGATAATCTCGTCTTTGCTGCTAAAGGCATATCAACCAGCTGGTATTCATTCGATCCAGAAAAGATTGATAGCTTGCCATATGGTGAAAGCAAGGCAGTATCATTAAAAATCAATGTCCCGGAAGATGCAGCTGCTAAGACATATGCAGTTACATTGCAGGCATCAACATCATCCAGCGCAATAACATATGAGAAGAGCGTTGATCTAATAGTCAAAGCCAAGCCTCTGCCTCCAACAACAGTTACGGTTGCACAGCCTGAAACGACAAACGCAACAAAAACAGAAGAGAGCAACTCAGGATTGCCAACGGGAGCATTCGTATTTGCAACATCATTGCTTGCAAAGGGATGGTATATTATCGTTGCTCTAGTAGGGTTGGGATTGCTGATCAAGTTCTATCCAAGAGGAACTAGAATCAAAGGCAGTGCTCATAAAGTCGATGATTATTTGCCAGTACATGATATGCATAAGGAAGATGATTATGTTGAGATGAAGGCCGGGCCTGTTAAAGAAGTGATAACGAAAAAGGCTCAAAAGATAGAGAAAAGAGCAGATCCCAAATTGGATGAAGCGAG
Organism: uncultured archaeon; assembly: GCA_964372465.1. Taxonomy (GTDB): domain Archaea; phylum Aenigmatarchaeota; class Aenigmatarchaeia; order CG10238-14; family CG10238-14; genus JAGVVZ01. The sequence goes on along the minus strand of CAYJRA010000003.1, from coordinate 52,048 downwards.
AAAGAAATTGATTGAAGAGATAAGAAGCAGGGCAATGAAAGAACAGAAAAAAAGATAATGTTAAATCCTTCTATTACCCAAAAGATTTTCTATGGCTCTCTATGAAGGTTCTATAGAATTTACATGTAAGTGTAGAGTCGATGGAAAAGATTCTGAAATACCATTTTCCATTGTGTTTTACACAGACTTATATGAAGGCAACCTAATACGGGGACCAATTTATATACCAGGTTCTGGCTTTAAGATAACAGATTACAGAACCTTTAAAGGAGTTCGTGATTTTCTTGGAGAGAGTAAAAGAGTATATGCTTCAGCTGCAATTAGGGCAATTGATGAGATATATGATTATTTGGCCAAGAAAAAAGGATATAAAGTTGACCGGGATGAAAACAAAATAGTGGGAGATTT
>CAYJRA010000003.1:3670-51540 GCA_964372465.1 uncultured archaeon | reverse complement strand
TATTCTATCAAATAGAAAAAAACTTTATTTTATCTAGAAAGCATTTTTCTACCTTATTTGGGAAAAATAAGAGTTTCTATGACTTAGATTTAAATCTTTTACTTCTTAATAGTAGTTTATAAAATTGAGGTGTTTTAATACATGAGCAATAAGCAGTTAGCATTATTTGCGTTCTTGATACTAGGCATAATGTTGATAGGACAGGCATCCGCCTTATACTATCATTTGAGACCGCCTAAAATGATCTTATATGCAAACGTCAGCAAAGATTCCCCCGGTTTCACAAGCGGTTTCTTTGAGATTAAGAACAAGAACAACATCACACTAAATGTCACATTAGCACCGGATGATGCATTGAAAGATGTTATTAACGTAGACACGCCACAGCTGCTTATTCCGCAGAACGAAAGCACAATAGCAAATTTCACCGTAAAGGTTTTGAAGCCCGGCAGATATGCAGGAACGATACTGGCAACATATTCTGCAGATAACCATGTTCCAGTCGTATTGGAAGCTCAGATAATCATAGTTGCAAAGGGAGAGGAATATGTTGAGAGGAAACTGCCGTTAACAAACGTTCAAATAATAGGCCTCGTATTGGGAATAGCGTTGCTGCTGCTTGTATTGATTTTGTTATCCAGAAAACCGAAAAAATCCAAAAAGTGATTGTGTTGAATGAAAAGAGAATTGCTTTGATTTTCCTATCCTTTTTACTAGTCCTATCTGCGGTGGAAGCCAAGTCAGTAATACTCGTTGTAAAAAATGCGACAGGCTTATCGGAATTCTACGAAAGCAAAGTTCTTTCATTGTTGGATTCAATGGGTTATGATGTGACAATCATCGACAGCAATGTAAGATTGACTTATAGCGATTATGATGTCATTGTTGTAGCGGGAAGACCATCAAACGCTGGCACACTGAACCAGTTAGATGATTCTATCGCTGGTCTACCAGTCAATAACATGCCTTCAGTTGTTATTGACAGCAAATTTTTAGATGATTGGGGTTGGACTAAGTCTGCAGCAGATGGCACAACAACATCTGGCGGCAGACAAAAAATTGTTATTCAAAACAATTCAATCAAAATACTGGAGAATTATTCATTGAAAGACAAGCCATATGTTCACATAGCCAAAGAAGGACCTGTTATAAACATAAGATCGGCTGAAACAAAAATGAACGTAATAGCAAGCACTGACGAAGCAGGTAATTATGGTGTTATTGCAGTGGCAGAAGCCGGCCAAGAACTGCACGGCGCGACTCCCGAAGCGCGGGTCGTGTTTTTCGGTATTACTTATTCTATTTATTGGACTGAACAGGCAGAGATCATGTTCAAAGAATCGGTGAAATGGGTTTCAAGTGATGTAGATGCAGATGGCATCTTGGATTATAATGACAATTGCCCTTCCGCTGCTAACGCAGATCAATCCAATGCAGACAAGGATGCATTTGGTGATGCATGTGACAAGTGCCCGTCAGAAAATTCTGAGAATTATGATATAAACAAGGATGGATGCATTGATGACAGTGATAGCGATGGAATAAAAGACAACACGGATAATTGTCCTTTCATTGCTAATCCAGACCAGTCTGATAAAAACAGCAATGGCAAAGGGGATAAATGCGACATCCTTCCCGGTGAATCAGTAGAGGAGGATGTGGACAATGACGGCGTCAACGAAACAGCAACAAATAAGAATGGGCTGATCCCAGACGGATACGAGCTTTATAACGATCCTAACAGCAATACGAAAGTTTTTATAATGGATGGGGACAATGATGGGATGACAGATTATTTGATTGATGTAAAAAGGAATGGCGTTTACGATAAATACTGGGATCCGGACAATGCATTGCTGACAGAAGTTGCACAAGGCGATGCTGATAATGACGGTGATATGGAATCGCTGATTGACGTTAATAGCGATAACATTTACGAAAAAATATTTGATAAAAAAATCTTTAACGCATCAGATCTGGCAGTGAGATCAGTTTCCTTCTCTCCAGAATCTCCTGCAATAGGAGGCGATGTTGCGTATGACGTGTTGATTGAAAACAAAGGCGGATACAATGCGACCAATTTCACCGTATCATTTTATCACAACGATTTGTTGGCCTTGAATAAAACTATATCATTGTTGCCAAATCAGGCCATGACTTTGTCATTTAATGCAACCAATTTAGCAAGCGGCAATCACAGATTGAAAATGGCATTGGATTCTATGAATGAGATCGTTGAGAGCAACGAGCAGAACAATAATGTTACAACCGATGTCTTCGTATCATTCCCAGTATCTTCCGGTGGCGGCGGTGGAGGAGGCGGCGGCTCTAGATTCGTACCTGCAGGAAACGCAACGCTAAAAGGCATCCCAGAAAAAGTGGAGATAGATGCAGGCAGTTCAGTAAAAATATCAGGCTCATTCGTCAATAATTTCAATTATGATTTGAGAGACGTCAAACTCTTTTTAAGAGGAGAGGGATTGGATACAAGATGGTTTTCATTAGAGCCAGATTTATTTGATGAAGTGAAGAAAGGGGAGACGAAGAATTTCGAACTCACTTTCAGCATACCAGAAGACAGCAAGATCTATACATACTCATTAATATTACGAGCTGCCGGTGCATCAAATTACGGTACAGTAACAATTCCGCATGAATTCAAGATGCAGATAAAAGGCAATGAAAAGGCAACAATTCCTGAAAGAACCAGAGTGGAAGAAAAACCAGAAGCCAATGTTACAGATTCGAACGAGACGGTAGTTGAAAAACCAAGCGGGCCACTTCAGCCAACAGGAAGGCTTGTGGAAATCGCTACAAGTCCGCTTGCTATTAGTTTGGCAGTGGCTGCAATTGCTTCAGTCTTATTGGTTTGGAAATTCTATCCTCGCCAGATATTTGGAAAGAAAGGATATGTCTGGGGCAGAGGGTGGAAAAATTAGATTACAGATATTGTAAATCTTTATAAATAATATATACCACTATATAATGGTGAAAATATGCTAACTCAAGATCTCTATATTGTGAAAATGGGATCTTTGGGTTATGCTATTCTTAGAGAGAAACCTGAAGGAGTCACTCAAGGTGGAGAATTAGTAAACTATGTTTTAGAGGAAATGTTTTCATTTGATAAGTTTGATCTCAGATTTTCTAGATCCTATGTAAATGCAAGATATTTCGAATTATTACAGCAACTATTACCTCATTTAGGCATCGATCCCTTTAGAGGCGTGTATATAGGATATTATATCACCTATCATGCGAGTGAAGAAGAAATGGAAAAACTCACATTTAAGTCGGGAGAATAAACTTATTTAAATTTCACTTCTTGTTGAAAATAAGATGAATATGCAATTTGTTTCAGAATCGGAAGTTTTGGCTGAAATCAGAAAGAGCCATCCGGAAACCAGAGGAAAAGCCATGGTTCCGGGATATTATTGCCGCGTTCCTTTAAGAACCCATCTTAATATTACCGGAGCCGTTCTGGAAGAAGATTTGAATAGACCTAATATAGGTTCAATAAAATTTTATCCGCAAGATGGTTCACAAAACTATGTAATCCCGCTTGAAAGATTTAGTTATAACAAAGGAGATGTGTTTTATTAATTTTTTCAAATTCTCAAATGACCATTCTTACAATGAAGAATAACTAATAACCATGAGGATAAAGTAGTTTCATAGTATCATATTGTTTTTCTTCCAATGCCGCGTGAGCTAATTTTAGTGCCCGATATAATTCAACACTATTTAATCCATCGGCATCTCTACCTACTTTCTCCCAGAGTGCAGGAGTTCTAAAAACATCAACACCATATCTTCTATTCTCCATACGAACAATTCTAACGAATGTATTATTAGTAGCAGATACGCCTTTGTATATCAATTCGTGCTCGGGATCACCAGTTAAATATTCTTGCAGTAGCATTTGGAAGACGTCACCATACGAACAATGACCTAGATTGAGGCTCCGTACAAATTCATCAAGATTCTCAGGTGGATCCAGCATAATACCAAAATTATTAACCAATTTTCTATAATCTGCATTTCTAGCTTCAGGAATTTGTTTTAACAGATCATCCTTCTTTCCATTCGTCATTATTACCCAACTAATTTGATGAGGAAGAAAGAATTAATATTTTGTTTTACTGGTATTCGATAAAAAGCAACCGAAAAGCTATTAAAGTCGAAGTTGTTTCTATTAAAAGATATCAAATACCAGTATCTGCATCTAATTCTACAATAGATCCTTTGGTTAAGATAAGAAACAGATATCCAACAACTGTAGGCCAAGATATGGCCTTAGTTTTCTGTTATTTAATACCACCAGGGAAATTGGGCGCTGTTCTAGAATCAGAATTACATGATTCACAATTAGGTGCACAATCTGATGTGTATTTCTTTCCGTTAGATGGTGCACTATGTTATGCAGTTCATCCTTGCCATATTTCTTGTTACCCAAAAAAATATATCATTAGTTGTTTATGAAATTCTATTTCTGGCTGTTTGAAAAACGTTAAGAATCAAATAGATTAACATAATTACAAAAAGTAATAAAAAAGAAAAGTTAGTTTTTAACAAAGTCGATGTCAAGAACCTTTTCAAGCATCTTTTTGTCTGTGATCCCATTGGTGAAAATTTCCTTGTAAAATTCCTTTTCCTTTACTCCTGTGACAACAACCATCGTCTTTATCGTGTCTTTCAAGCCATCCTCAACTCTTGCCCCCCATATTATCTGGGCGTCTTCTGAAAGCTTGCTTGAGACGACTTCCACGATCTCTCTGGCCTCGTTCAAAGACATGTTAGATCCACCGCTAACATTGATCAACGCCCCCTTGGCGCCTTCAATGTCTATAGCCAAGAAAGGATCGCTCAATGCCTTCATAACCGATTCCATTGCTCTGCCGTTGACGTTGCTTTCACCCACGCCGATCATTGCCACTCCGCCGTTGCCCATGACTGTTTTGACATCAGCAAAATCCAGATTGACCAATCCGGCCTTTGTAATCAATTCTATTATGCCTTTGACTGAATTGACCAAAATATCGTCAACCATCTTGAATGCCGTGTTGATTGAAATGTCTGGAACAACTTCCAACATCTTGTCGTTTGGTATGATCAATAGCGTATCTACAGACTGTCTCATTTTTGCCAGGCCGTTCAAAGCATTGTTCATCCTCTGTTTTCCTTCCATGTTGAAAGGCAATGTAACCACGCCCACTGTCAGAATGCCTAACTGCTTTGCTATGCCTGCCACAATCGGTGCAGAACCAGTTCCCGTTCCGCCACCAAGTCCACAAGTAACAAAGACCATGTCAGCCTTTTCTATAGCTTGTTTCAGATCTTCTCTTGATTCCTTGGCAGATTCCATTCCAATATTTGGATCGCCACCAGCGCCCAAACCCTTCGTTAAATCCTTTCCGATCAAAACCTTTTTGTCTGCTTGAGAGTATAGGAGATCCTGTGCATCTGTATTAACTACGATGGTTTCTGCGCCTTCGATGCCTTCATAATTCATCCTTGTTATTGTATTATTACCGGCACCGCCGCAACCAATGACTTTTATCTTGCTTCTTTTTGATTCAAGAAATTGCTTGAGTTCCTCATCAACTTTTCTTAATCTTCCGCCATTGCTTTTTAAAAGTGGTCTTATAGCCATTCATATCCCTCTATAACTAAGCTTATTTTTGCAAAGTTAATCTTAAATAGTTATCACTACCAAATGATATAAAAATTTTCATCAGCATATAAATAATATAATCACAAAGTAGAAATGATTTTCTGTTCGAGTTGCGACAATAGGATAAATATCAATGAACGAAATTTAACTTCGTCGCCGAGAAGTCCCTTTGCGAAAGCTGGGAGTAGTTCACGAAAAGTAAATGGCATTAAAGGATTTAACTTTGAAATCAAGAAATAAAATTTCTATCATGCAAAAAATTGTTTTTCATGAAAATTTTTTCCGCAGAAGAAATAAAGAATCTCTCGGTAAAGTTTAAATTCCTTTCTATTTAAAGCATATAAAGATTACTCACTAAAAAGTAATTACGAAGGTATGATTATGAACGAGAAAACCATCCAAGACATTTTTGATGTGAGCTCAACATTTGCTTCTGGCAAAAGATTGATGTTGCTCTTCATTCTGCAAAACGAACCGATGGGCTATACGATTATCACAAAATGGTTCGACAGAATGGGGATACCTATTGGATCTAGCGAAGTCTATAAACACCTGAACTGCCTGTTAGAGCACGGATTCATTTCTAAAAAAGGCAACTCTTACGTCCTGACATTGAAGGGATTAAGAGCAGTGGAAAGCACAATTGACATAATTAACACACTACCAAAAACACCAGAGTTAAAGTTGTCCTTCAAAGAAGATGATAAGTAATCGTCGAATGTCTGGTGATCATGATGAAAATGCAGTTGCCTAATTACTGGGGGAAACACGGAAGAAATAATTTTTCCTTGCCGTCATTTGATGCGCCGAAAATTAATCTGAAGCTTATCGCTGTTGTTCTGCTCGTTGTTGCCATTCTGGGCTTGTCATATATCAATTATAAGACAGGCAAGCACGTCGAAGTTTTGGAGTTCAACATAACAAATCTTCATGGCAATTTGACTACATGCAACAAGAATTTGGGAAACACTTCATTCCAGTTAAGCTCGTGCAACGAGAATTATGGCACGAAATTAAAGGAATTGGATTCCTGCCAGGAACAGAAGGCAGAGGCAGCCGATTCTTTGTCATCATGCTCTACTGATCTGAATACGTGCAACGCAGATTATGAAATCCTGAGAAAGCAGTTTGAAGATACTGAGGATGAACTGAACAGATGCGATCAGAGTGTGGACAGATTATCCAAGGAGAAGAATGATCTGGACAGCAAGTACAACTCTGCAAGAAATGATTTGAATGATGTGAAAAGGAACTATGCCAAGGATTACTGCTGCTTGAAGAATAATATTGCATCGGGAGCAACAACATATTACAAAGCAGATGGAAACAGAGTTAATTGTTACACGGATTCTGCAAGCGGCGGGACTGCTATAACTTGCTGAGAATGTTACATTAGATAATAAATGTATTTAACATTAATTTTTTATTTAATAAGTATGCCAACCACGCAAAGAGTTTATTTTGATAGAAGTACTCTGAAACCTTTTGAAGAATATGGAATTAAATTTTCATCAGTACTTTATACAAGATCTCTTCAGTTTCTAAGAACAGCACAACTCCCTGGGGGGTTAGAACTCGGAAATAGCAGTGTAATATGTTATACACAAACCGGGGCTCAATCAGCTTTGACGCAGGGAGAGACAGTCAGCCTGGCTGTTCAACTAGGAATGGAAGTGTAAGCAGCCGGTTACAAACCAAGCGATAAAAAACCCCCAGTTGTAGTAAGAACATTGGCTTTATAATTTACCTTTTTTCCATTTTTAAATTATAGAACCACCAAGTAATATATTTACTACTTTATAGTAATATTGATATATTTAGCATCACTTAGTTTTATTGATTTTATGTATGATATGAATGAACTTAGAGCACTTAGAGAAGAAGCCAAAAGAAGAAGATACAGTTTCACCTTTCCTGAAAGTGCCTGCCATGAGACATCATATTATGTGGGAAAAGCAAAGAGATGGGAAGTAAAAAGAGGAGATTTTGCAAAACCAGATGGGAGTCGTAAAGCGCATTGGTGGAACTATGATCCGAGAACAGGCAAGCAAATAGACTTTACTGCTGGCCAGTTTGGTGATTTTCCCGATATTCTTATATTAGACCCAAACTCTGAGGAGGCTAGAAGATTGTATAAAAATGTTCGAACAGAATATGTTTATGATTAATTAATTCATCTTTATGTTTAACTATTCGTCAACAACAGCTAAATTGAAAACTATTTTTTCACCTTTATAAAGAATTCCTGTTTGTGGTAATCCTAAAAGTGCACAATTTGTAGGATATAGTATTGGCGTAAAACCTACATGCTCCCAAGCCCCAATAACCTCATTTTTTTTAATATATTGGTTTGTTTCTCTCAGTGGCATGAAAGCCCCCTTATAGCCAACTTTAAATTCGAAGAGTTCTCTCCTTACTCTTCTAGTCCCAAACCAATTATTGATTATGAGAGGAAATAGTGGTTGCCTCATTTCATATAACATTTCAAGGTTTTTATCGATCTGAGTAAAAGCATCCGTATCGTTAACTATTCCCCATTTGTTCAAAGCCACGATTAACGCGTTTACGGAATACAATGCATCAACTTCATCTACTGACTCTCCAGCACCCGTTTCTATTGTACATCCCATTCTTTGAGGTAAAGCAGCTGCTACTAAACTTCTATGCAAACCTCTTTTCTCATAGTCTGGCATCTTTATATCGAATACTGTTGTCAGAGGAATTTGGCGTGCCCACTGCCATAACTTATCTTCGAATCTGGGATCATTCATACCAACAGCCTTGGGTCTGTCAACGATACAGTGAACATTAGTAGTCCTTTCTTCAGGGTCGGCATGGATATCCACGATAGGAAAGGCGCTAGGATATCTAGTATAGATAAATCTTAAATAATTGTGTGCCAATCGTTCAAAAACATCTCCATTTGGATCGTAAGTATATGAAAATTTTCTATTAATGTCTTTTACTCTACTGCCTGTTTGTTTTGATAAATATGACACAGCACTACTTAATCCTGAAATAAATGCCGCAAATCCAGGCCTGCTTGATCCAATAGCAAGATCATTTATGAGACTTTCAATGCGTCGTGTTACATAAAAAGCAGTTGCTTCTCCTTTATGTGTTTCGGTGTTGAAAATTATGCCGTTTTCGCAATCATCAATGTTAAAGTTAACTCCCCGTTCATTAATCGGGTAGAGTTCATGGACATCTATATAACATGGAACATGGCATTTTTCAATTGTTGGTCCTATATCGACTTTCAAAGATCTTCTTCCCATTTGATTATCATAGAATTTAAGTCCATGTACTTGGATTCTATCTCGTGATAATTTATACAACTTCTTCAACTCTTTTGATCTTTAAAGATTGTTTTTGATAATAACAATATTTTTACTGAATCTTAATATATAAATATTACTACTAAATAGTAAATAATAAAATTGCACACAAAATAAAGAAAATATTGATATTTTGTTAATGAGTAAATTTCAATTCCTTTCCATTTTCAAAAAGGTTGTAATAATATTTTTTAACACTAATAATGCCAGTCCATATGCAATAGGCAAATAGATTGGAATGCCGGCTAGTGTGGGATTAGCGTATCTCCAAACACCGAAGTATATGCATATGATTTCGAATGTTGGTCCGATGAAAGCCGGTATCACAAAGAAATAAACATCATCTTTTTTATGCCATAACTTTAATCCAACAAGAGAAATGAGAGCCAACAGAAAGGCGGTTAACAAATTATTCTTGTAAAATAAAATTATAGTCAAAACCATAGAAAAAATAAAAATCATTTCTAATATCAATTCATTCCATATTTTCTTGAAATTCATCATGATAAAAAATTTGAATAAGTAATAATAAATTTTCATGGGTTTTTAGGAAGTGCAATCATAAAAATATAATCAATAGAAAGGTATTTAAATTTGTTACTATTTAATAGTAAAGAGATCATGATGAATAAAAGACCGATTCTGATAACAATCCTTTTAATATCTGTTTTTGTTTTACCTATGGTTCTAGCTTACGATCCTAACTATCCAATAAGCGGTGGAAGAATAAGAAACATGTGCGGCGGTACGCAGAACGATCCTAATTGCTATCCGAACACATGCAGTGAATATACAGGCAGCTGCAATGCCGTTGGTGGGTATTCAGTTTCAGTTTACAGATGTAATAGAAACACTTTAGAGTGTCTTGATAACGGTATATATAATTTGAACAGCGCCAGCGTCAGCCAGTATGCCGAACCATGCAAGACGATACAAATAGATGTCGTAGATTCTTCTGGTGTCGGAAGAGATTGGATAGTTTGGGTTTCAGACCAATGGAGCAATTGCGGTGGCGGATGCCCTTATGCATCAACGCAAGCCCGTTTTCATACGGACGCTCATCCAACTCTAGAGAGTTATTTGACTGTCAATTACGGGGAGCGTGTCAAGGCAGTGGCCGTTCATAATCAGGACACATCAAGAGTCTGGCCAAATATACAATTAACGATCAACGGTCCTAATAATTTCCAAAAGACATGTTTGAATGAAGATTGCTGGTTCACACCACCCTATTCTGGAACGTATTCATTAAATGCAAATTCACTTGACGGAAGTGGATTAGCCTGCAAAGATACGGCTACATTAGTTGTAACCGGTGCACCACCAACCACAACTACCACAACAACTACCATACCAACATGCCCAAAGCCTGATATATGCGCTATGAAAAAGTTGTTTGCAATAGCAGGTCCTGATATGACAGTGTGTGCAAATGAGTTAACACTTTTGGACGGCAGCGAGTCTTACTCCCTTAATAGTTATATAATATCTTATGAATGGTGGGATGACGGCAGCTTCCTAAGCAATGATGATATCTTCTTATGGAGTTTTTCAGAAGGAACTCATGTAGTTAGTTTAATAGTCAGAGATGCTGAATGGAGGACGGCAATAGACACGGTAGTAATTAATGCAGAGAGCTGCAATGATAACTTTCAGATAGATGTTAAAAATGTTGATGCTTCGCCTTCTTCATTGAATGAAGGAGATAATCTGGAAATAACAGGTACAGTCACTCTGCTTCAATCTCCGGCTGGGTCGCATCCTGTTGAAGTCAAATTATATATAGACGGGGATCTGAAAAATACTGAATCCATTTTCTTGAATCAGGGCGATTCGGAATTTGTATCTTTTGTTGAAGACACAGACGGATTTGATGACGGTAGTCATACAGCAAAAATAGTTGCAACAGTTCATGATGCTGCTTCAGATCAAGATGAAGATACTTTTTCAATAAACGGAGATGATCATGAGGAATTGCAGCTGGATGATTTTGAAGTCTCGCCATCCAGTTTCTGCCAGGATGAAGACGAGCTGGTTGAACTGTCAGTTGACGTAAAATTGAACAAGGGGGATGATGAGAAGATTCAAGCCAAATTTTATGTTGAAGATGATGACGATCACTTTTTCTTTGTTGGTGATAATGATCATAAATTAGATAAAGGCGACGAGAAAACATTTACCGCCACATATGAGTATGAGGCATTCGACCTTGATATCGGCAAGCATAAAGTGAAAGTTGTCGTGGATAATGATGATAAGGAGATAGAGTTCACATCATTCAGAATCAAAGATTGCGGTGGCATAAAGAGGGATTTCAGATTTGATAAAAGAGTCTTTGTAGATCAGTTCTCATTGCTGAGACCAACTCACTGCTTAAGCGTCCAGGATCTATGGGCAGATGAAAAACTGATTCCTGGAAAGACAGTAGATATTAGAGCAACAGTATCCAACTGCGGCAGCAGCGTTGAGAATAACATAAATACAGATCTGAACGCTTTTAAAAAGACATATTCCATTGCCACATATTCCTTGAGCCCGTCACAATCAAGAGACGTCATTTTCACAATCAACGTGCCTAAGGATGCAGAAGAGACTGAGAATATGAAAGCAACTGCTTATAATGCAGTGGCATCAGATTCCATGTCAAACAGCTTCATCATCAGCGACGGCATACCGGTGATATTCGCAAAGAAAGAATATACAGTCAACATCTGCGAGACCAGCAAGATCAAGTTTGATGTCTTGAACAAGGGTGATGTTTCTGATGTGTTTACATTAAGCGTTTCTGGCGAATCGGCAGACTGGTTCAGCGTCTTGCCTGGCAAGGTTGATTTGAAAGCAAGCCAAAGAAAGACGATAGAAGCAGTGGTGGATGTGCCGTGCGATGCCAAATCTGGGAAATATGATTTTTCATTGACAGCTTCAGGATCTCCTGCATATACAGCTACCTCAACTTTGAGAGCGGTAAAACCATTCAAATTCCCAACAATAGATTTTAACTGGATGTGGCTGCTTTGGTTATTGCTGGGATTATTGTTGCTGGCGTTATTATTGGCACTGATATTTTGTTTCCCATTTAGATTGAAGAAATGCTGCAGACATAAGCCTGTTGGATGTTTTGGGAAACATGGTTGTTAGTTACTACTTTATAGGAGTTTATTTTAAATAGTTTCTTTCCAAAAATTTAGGTATATAGTCTAGAATTTGAACTGATAAAAATGAGAAACACACTTTCAGCTTTATTATTAGCAACATTTGCATATGCTTCTTGCACCACAGCTCCATCAGCACCTGCAACATCTGCTAATTTAAATCCAGCGAATTCCCAACAACAGTCACAATCTATACAGAATCCCTCAAGCAATAGATGTGGTCCAAGCTCTTTATCTAATGCATCACAAGTCCCATTATATGATCCGTCTAAAAATTATGAAGCAATTGCTGGTCCAGATATAACGACATACTTTGAAAAAGTAGATGAAACTGTGAACGAACTATTTTTCTGGGATGCTTCTTTTAATTTTTCTCCGGAACAACCGTCATTATATGTACTTTCCAAAATGGACAAACATGGAAAAACATTGGATGATCTTGCAGTTGCCGGCGTTATAAGCGGGTACATAGAAGGTAACCCAAGGGAAATAAGCGAAAGAACAAAACTTGAAATATTTTGTGATTCTCTCCAGATGGTTACTAATAATTCTCTTTCAACAACCAGATTCGTAGCTTCTCTTTTCCCTTTAACAAGCGTTCCTTCTGATGCAGCAGATTTAATTTCTTATTACAGGGGAAGTGCTGATATAACAGGAAGGCCGATGTCAGAGAATGATAGGAATCTAACTTACACTTCAATTATTTTATCAACGGTTCCAGGAGGTAAAATCGCACATGTTCTCTCTAAAATCCCTGCACTAGCCAAAGTTCCCAGCTTTATGTCTAAAGGATTAAAATTGGTTAGGCAAGCTTCAGCAACAGGAGACGTTTTTTATTATGTCACTGGATCAAAAATATTAAGATACACGGTTAAAGCTGGCGGGGAAATAACAGAAGAAGTTGTTGATATAAACCGTTTTGCTAAAGCTGTAGAAGAAACATACACAGGAGTTCAGGAAACAGTTTTTGAATTGGGTCCAAAAGGAAGAGTGGGTTATTTGGGTCATCTTTCTCCTTTTACTCAGCGAGGGAAGCGTGTTATTTGGACATTGGATGGAGATCCAGATACTTTTAGGTCACTTGCAGATGTTGGAGCTATGAGATATTTCGTGAATGCTGAAGTTGATTCCGTATTGGCCTCTCATAGTTTTTTGAATAATGCAGGACAGATAGCCGGGTTTTCAACCAGAATGAGAGCAATATACCCATATAAGACAGGCCTGGCAATAGCCTTGGATACCAGAAATATTACAAAACTTTATGCTTTGGGCAAGACAAATCTTGCCTATGAGTTTGTGTTAAACGGGCATGCTGTAATGGATTTGTTGCTGACTTCAAACGCTCCGCATGAATTATATCAAATTGCATTGAATGGAATTAAAAGGGGCGCCAGTGCGTACCCGCAGACATTGGGTAGGTATGTCATAGGCGCAGCCAACGAAGAGACAACCATCAGAAATATATTGAGAGATGTTATCCTGAATGGAAAGGCTGCAACTAGAGGCAATAACATCAGGCCGTTTTCACCGGAATATTTATTTTTGAGGGATTATTTGATGACTGAAGGGATACCAAAATTATATAAAGACAGTGGTCTCGAGTTTACTTACAAGATTCTGTCCCAGTCAGACATTGTTCCCATCGGGACTGAATATAGTCAGTACGCCTTCAGAATTAATGATGTAGTTAGTTATGTTACGATCGTGGGGAGGTAGATGGAATGAAAATAATAGACGATTTGAAGGAAGTAGCTGTAGGGTATGAATGTGCGTCAATCCAAACATTCAATATTCAAGGTTATGGATTTCAGATTGTTTATAGAGATGGGAAAATTATAATAAATGGAGGAAGAAACCAACCAGGTAATGAAACCATGTTTTCACTTTCATCTGGGGATGCATCCTATGGGGCAATAATCTATAATGCACTTCTTTTATTTCTGAATTTAATTTATAGAAACAATAAAAACGCTTTTACTCAACCTCAGGGTTATTACCCAAAGACTTAAGCATAATTAAAATTTATCACTTAATGGCTTCTTCCGCCTTATTTCTATCAGGCACTCCAACAAAAGCAACCTTATCATCTATGATGGTAACAGGCACTGACATTATCGTGAATTTCTGCACGAGCCTCATTCCTTCTTCCGTCATTGCATCGACTACTTTATAATCAAATTTATATTTCGCCAGAAGTTCTCTCCACAGTTTATCCGCTTTCGGACAGTAAGGACAGGTTTGCGTTTTCACCAATACTACGTTTTTCATGCAGCTACCTTAGAAATAAAATAATTTGGGTGAATTTAAAGATAGTTTCATGCCCGTCAACAAGGTTAAATCTTTTGCATATGATCATTTTAACACTCGAGTGTTTGAAAATTGATAATGTTGATATCATGCCTGAAGTAGAGTATGTCAAAATTTCTTCTTATTATTTTATACCTCCTTATCAAACTCATTCCCCATTTTTTGAAAAAATAAAATCAGCTGAAATTCCGGGATTAAACGCAGAGAGATTTGAATACGTGCTAGTTTTGTATAGGAACTTGGACCTCCCTTTGTTTGAAGTTTTCGGATACTTGGAGGACGATGTATCGATTGGATCAGCAGGTCCAAAGGATAACTTACAGGCTAGGGGTAAATTTGTATATCGGGAATTGAAACCACGAGAGTTTGAGTCAGTCAAAAGTTATTTGGAAAGCAAATATAAATGCGGAGTCGTACACAATCAAGAACAGTTTTAGGATTTTATAGATACATTGGATGACGTCAGAAGATGGGTATTTCAAAGAAAATAATTTAAAATTTTCGTTATAGGTATTACCATGCCGCCTATTATTGAATGAGAAAGCGTAACAGCAAATAAATTAGGTGATTTTATATAATACCATGTCCAAAAAATGCTTACAATAAACGATCCTAATATTATGTACAAATTTCCTGTTGGTAGGTGGGCCAAAAAAAATAAGATTGAAATTAACAGATTTATAAATATTGGATTATTGTTGATTAGTTTTATTCTATTTAATAAATACCCTCTAAATAAGAATTCTGTAGCCGGAGACGAAATCAACATATAAGAAATATACCACGGCATAAAACCAAAAAAATCATTTTTTGAATCTACATTACGAAGAAGTAATTTATCATTTGTTAAGAAAATGAGCATTAGTTCTAGTGCTAATATTAGAGCAGTTATAACACCAAAAACCATTCCACTTTTCTTTAAATTGTCAAATCTAACACCAAGTTCCTTTCTTGAATAACCACTTAACTTGCACATGATAAGTGCATAAAACAAGCTTATAATCAAAATTAAATGTCTATAGTTGTAAAGATGCGCGTTATATGAAATTATCAGCGATGCAGCGACAATTATTGTTATCTCAATAAGTACAAAAATTTTGGAATTTATAAAAACAAATTTCATGGACAAAATATCACATTTTTATTTCACATATTTCTTTATTAAGGAATTCAAGTAGCTTGGTTGGAATAGTAAAGAATATGACAGCAGCACGGTGTTAAAAACAACACAGAAGAACAGGAAATACATGCTGATTGTGTAATTGATTATGGGCACCTTTTTTATTATTATTGTACCGAGCAGTATTGTTAACGATAGAATTCCAGTTATGAATTGATATAGAGCAGTGCCATTATATATCTGGAGCAGTGCATACAACAATCCCAGCGCGCCTCCTGCAACAATAATTAACTTGTTTATTTGAGTAGATAGTACAAGACCGGTATTTATCTCAAATAATGAAATAATCAGTAATTCTATAATCCAACCAGAATAAATTAGAATATGGCTTAGTGGTCCATGAAATAGGTCGGTTGCCGTATATTGGGTCTTGAAAGAGTCCACGGTTTCTAATTTATGCTTTGTATAAGCCTCTATGAGTATTGATGTTATATAAATTCCGCTTCCATAAAATATCATGCACAGAATCAAAACAAACAGATTCCAAACCCACATATAATCTGTTGTCGGGCTTCTGATCGATATTTCATTAAAAAAGAAAAGAAAATAAGTCGCCATAAGTATATTTAATGAAACGTTGATTATTGTAAGTTTAATTACTCTAAATCTTGAATAGTCGTGTGTTTTATGGGAGTTTTTAACCATTTTTTCGCGAAAAAATATGTACAGAACAGATCCTATACTAACGATAACAGGAAGAATAATAAGCAAAATCTCTAAATTAACCATTATTGAATTTAAGTTTTTTGATAATAAAATTTTGCTCTTTTAGAGCAATCATTATTCAGAGGCTGTAAATCCAATCTTAATTATCTCCTTTTTCAAGTCATCCACTTTGATTTTGTTGGGATCGAATTCCACTTCGGCTGTTTTCGAATTGTAATCAACTTTTGCGCTTGCCACTCCAGTCTTTTCTTTCAATACCATTTCTACAGCCAATGCACATGATCCGCAATGCATGCCGCCGACCTTTAACTTGATTTTCGTCGTCCATTCACCTGTATACCGATTCGATTTTCGTAAAAAGTTTGTGCTCGCTTGGGATGCCGTGAAAAATATACTTGTCATCAATAACAATCGACGGGCAGTAAAGCAATTTGTGTCTTAATGCCATGTGCGGATGTCTGGTAATGTCGATTTTCTCGATTTCTACATCAGGAAACTTGCTTTTTATTTTATCCATTACCTTGAAAACTTTCGAGCAATGGTGGCAGTGTAGATGACCTACAGCCATGATTTTAACCATATTATCACTTATTTATTATTTTCTTGTACAGATAAATCCCTAATATGATGAATGCGATCATCACTGCAAAACCCAGATAGTCTCCAATGGATTTTAACAATTTCGATGAAAGTGCAAGGCTTTGCAGGAAGTATGATTGAGTCCACAAGCTATTGATATTCAGAAACTGCGTGCCCTTAAAAACTATATATATTGTGCCGAGAAACATCAAGAGAATTCCGGATATGAGGCTGGTTGTGTTGGCTGAAATTTTCGGGCTGATTTTTATCTCTCTACCCATGATCCATTTGTTTTTGTAGAGCCTTTGTTTATCATAAAAGTAGGACATTGCAAATAGCGGAATCCACATACCAATAGCATATGAAAGCAAGAGCAGCGCTGTGTATATCATGTTCGGTTGATTTGCTGCAAGAAACAGAATGCTGAACAGTATGGGGCCGACGCAAGGAGCCCATCCTATGGTGAATGTTATTCCAAGAATGTATATGTCCCAACCGCCGTGATTTTTCATTGCAGGCGTTTTGATAAATGAAAACCCCCTTCCGAAAATAGTCATGAAACCAAAGAGGAATATGATGACACCGGATATAATTGTGAGCTGGGTGGAATATACCCTTAATAGCTGCCCCAATAACGAAAGGCTAAAACCAAAGGGTATGAACACTGATAGGAAGCCTAGAAAGAATATTATCGTATTCTTTGTCAGTTCTTTTTTCTCTTTGAATGTATATGCAAAATAGGCAGTGAGTATTGGAAATAGACATGGAGCAAATATTGTTAATACACCGCCAATAAAAGCTATTAGCAAGGTTGCATTGTATAAATTTTTCTGCGTTGAGTCGACAGCTTGATCTATCTGGCTATCGGATATTCTGAAAATAGAATTTAATAAAAAAATTAAGAAAACAATCGATGAAATTAATATGAAAAATTTAATTGCGGACATACAATCTACAAATTAATCATGTTCTCCCATTGGCTTGACGATCAACAATCCCTCGTGGCCTCCGGAAACCATGCTTTCATGCCCCTCTCCACAGTAAACAGTGCAGTAATATTTGAATGTGCCAACTTTATCCGCGACAAACCTGACGGTGACTGGTTTGCCTATGTCAGTAGATCTTGTGATTATGCCGAATTCAGCTATACCTATACCATGAGGCACATCCACATCTATTTCATTAATGACTACAATATCGCCGTGGTTGACAGTAATATTTGGCGGATCAAATCCATACTGATATGCCTTTATGGTGAACTCTTTTGTACTACTGGTCATTGGCTGCATTTGAAGCTTGACGCCAGATAAAGAGATATATCCGTAATAGAGCACCAACCCAATCAAAAACAAAAACACTGCTTGCAAAATAATTCTCTTCATTTCTTCTTCCCCCCAAGCTTCTTTAATTTCGATTTTATATCCCGTAATTCTTTAATCTCTTTTTCTTCGAATTGCTCAAGCTTTGTTTCTTTCTCTTCCAGTTTTTTCAACTCTTCGAATATTTTTTCTTGCATTGTCTTATCGTCTGGCTTAGGAGCCACATCCTCCACAGCCTCATTCTCTGATTCTCCGAAGAATTTTCTATCGAGGTAATACCATATTATTATCAGCACTGTTGCAGCAAATAGTACGTAAAACGGAGTCAATGGAGCATTGCCTGTTCCAGCGGCAGCCTCTCCAAATTGCGGATTGATTATTGATAGCATCTCGCTCCAAACTTTGTGGACAATGGAGTTTTCCCACCAGGCTTTTCCATAAATTCCCAGCATCAAAATGAATACGCCTGTAGTAACCAATACGAAACCAATTCCTTTTTCCACCTTGTCTTTGTGTTTGACTATGGTTTGGGTTGCGTTTATCCCCAATATACCGGCAATTGACAGAAAGACCAGAGGAATTGCGCGGCCTATGCCATGAACAAAGCCAAGCGAAGCGCCTGTGGCTATATCGCCTATGCTAGTAATATATGCCAGCAGTACGTAAAAAGCAGGGTTCGGACAACCAGCTCCTGCGTTGCCGAGGAACAGTCCCATCAAAAATGATTTTATATAGTCTCCCTGTCTTTGGAAAAATTCAGGCAACGCACCGCCGTATCCGGGCATCTTTAGCGGCAGCAGCTTCAGCTCGCCTAAGCCGAAGAAGAATGCAATGCCGCCTGCTATCAACCACATGATCTGCGTGGCCTTGTCAAATCCCAATACTTTTCCAATTGCAGCCATTGCAATGCCATATGATGTTATCGTTATTGTTAATCCCAACCCAAACATTACAGCCATGATAAATCCTTTTTTTGGTTTTTCTCCCATAGATAACGGCACGATTACAAAAGCCAACGGCAATGTGCACGGCAGGAAGATCATCGAAAGTCCGGCAGCATATGCTAAAACATACCAAAACATCATGTCGGTTTTCGAAGCTTTTGAATTATATTCGGTTGCCAGCCAGATCATGCCAACAAGGAAAACTGAGAACAGGATGAATCCTATGATCAGCAGGTATTTTCTGAATTTGCTTTCGCTTTCTGGAACTCTTGGCGATTCTGTTTTTTCATCTAGAGACTCCACCGTTGATTTTGGTGGAAATAAAAATATCTTTCCAGTTTTGCCATAATTTGCAATCATAATTGTTACAGCCACGGTTATTGCAAAGAGAATAGGGAATATTATATAAAATGGTTTTATTCCTTCTGACTTTTCAACATTGACCATAAATTCCGCTCTTACAACTTTCCCATCAGGAGTTGCAGTTGGGTTGAATTCAACGAAAATTTTATAAATCCCGCTTTCTGGAAAATTAACAACCGTGTTAAGGTGGCCCAGTCCACCCTCATCTTCTCCCGCTTCTGCATGTTTTCCGGAAATGGGAAGCATGACTTTATCTGCATGTTCTTCATGCTCTCCCGTATGGGCATGAATCATAGTCTTGAGATTCTTGTCAGCAACAATAACATGAGCCATTTCATCCAGATAAGTTCCAAGTTCTACAGGTTCGTTCGTTGACGCATCTGTAACTTCGAACGAGAGTTTCGTGTTTTTCCCAGCAACTATTTTATTTGCTGCATTCAATTCCACTTTGTATCCTTCCACCATTTTGACGGTATTGAAGTCATCCGTTGCAGTGAGTATTTGGCCGTCACCAACAGTTAAAACAAAACCTTTAATGTATTCCTTGTCATCATGTCTGAATTCATACCATAACGTATAAACGCCGTCAGAAGGAAATGTATAATTTGCAATATAATAACCGTCATCAAATGACTCTGGATGTATGTGGAAATAATTTTTTAGATCGTTTCTCATTCCGATCAAATGCACTAGTTTTGTGTTTATGAGTTGAAGCTGCGAACTTGACAGAGGCTCGCCATTATCTGTAATATACAAGTCCAGTTTGGTATTTTGATTAGGCAATATAGTAGCTGAAGTAATCAGGTCTGCGTTTATAGATTTCTCTTCTTCTCCTAGATGGGCAGATGTCAATACAGAAAATATTGAAAACAGAAATATTGAAAAGAATACAGCGGCGTAAATCACATTTCTTTTCTCAATGTTTTTTCCGTTGATTTTCATCAGCATCATCCAATTAATTAATTTTGGGTTTGTATCTTTTTAATAATAGGGAGCTCATCGTCACGGATATTGAGCTCATCGCCATGGCAATACCGGCAAATTCCGGCCTTAATGTAAATCCTAATGTTGGGTATAATGCTCCAGCAGCTACTGGGATGAAAATCACATTATAGAAGAATGCCCAGAACAGATTTTGTTTTATTTTTGTTATTGTCTTTCTGCTTAAATCTATGGCAGTCACCACATCACGCAGATCCTCTTTGATCAATACTATATTTCCCGTTTCCTTAGCCACATCCGTCCCGCTACCGATTGCTATGCCTATATCCGCTTGTGCTAATGCAGGAGCATCATTGATGCCGTCACCAACCATCGCAACCACCTTGCCTTCTTCCTGTAATTTCTTGATGACTTCTGCTTTCGTTTGCGGTAGCACCTTTGCCATTACTCTGTCTATGCCCAGCACCTTTGCCATAGCATTAGCAGTTTTCTCATTGTCACCCGTGATCATTACAACTTCCATTCCCATTTTCTTCAACATGGTAACAGCCTCTTTCGAATACTCTTTTAATGTATCAGCCAACGCAAGCAATCCGACAACCTTTTTATCGACAACTACATACACCACCGTCTTCGCTTCATCCTGTAATTTGTCAACATCACCGGCATGTTTCTTTATATCGATGCCATATTTTTCCATCATTGTATCGTTGCCGACAATCAGGTGTTTGTTTTGATAAACAGCCTTTACACCCAATCCAGATACTGCCTCGAAGTTTTTCACTTCACCCAATTTCATATCCTTTGCCTTTTCAACTATTGCTTTGGCTAAAGGATGTTCAGAATTCTTTTCCACTGTGGCTGCAAGTTTCAGCACATCACCTTCTGAGGTGCCGTATGCAACTATGTTTGTGACAGCAGGTTCGCCTTTTGTAAGCGTGCCTGTCTTGTCGAATGCAATAGCCTTTATCTTATAAGCCTTCTCTAAAGCCTCACCACCTTTTATCAGTATGCCGTTTTCAGCTCCCTTGCCGGTACCGACCATGACAGCAGTAGGTGTCGCCAGACCCATCGCACATGGGCATGAAATAAGAAGAGTTGCGGCTAAAATGGATAGAGATGCTGCAAAATTGAATTTGGTTAGACCGAAATATGGCGCCAAACCATACCAGAAAGTAAATGCGAATGCTGCAATGATTATTACGCTGGGAACAAAATATTCGCTGATAGTATCAGCCAATCTTTGTATAGGAGCTCGAGTTGCCTGTGCCTCTTCAACTATTTTTATGATCTGATGAAGCATGGTGTCCTTGCCGATTTTTGTTGCCTTGAGTTTCAACACGCCGAATTTGTTTGTGGTGCTGCCTATCACTTCATCCCCCCTGCGTTTTGTGACAGGCATGCTTTCTCCAGTTATCACCTTCTCATCCACCGATGACTCGCCTTCGATAACAATGCCGTCAACAGGAATATTCTCTCCCGGCTTGACGATTATTATATCACCCACTTGCACTTCCTCGACAAGCACTTCCATTTCTTTGCCATTTCTTATCACCCTCGCCTTTTTCGGCCTGAGATCAAGCAATTTTCTGAGAGCCTCTCCAGTTTTTCCTTTAGCAACAGCCTCGAAATACCTTCCGAGCATGATGAAACTTATCAAGGCAGCAGAACTCTCCCAGAAGGGGTGGTCGAATTGCGGCAACCCGATTAATGGAAATAGAAAGAAGCCAGCAAAGCTGAATACATAGGCAGTTGTCGTCCCTATGGCAACCAACACATCCATATTTGTGCTGCCAATTCTCAGTGCTGATATTGCATTTCTGTAGAATAAATATCCGACACCGAATTGTATCGGAGTTGTGATGAGCCAATAAAACCAATTAAAATCAATGCCAGATAATTGATGGACGTGTTGCAAATTAAAAATATGGACAGGCATATAATATCCGACAATCGGAAACGCCAAGATGAAGCTGATTATTGTAAGGTTCCTTAATTTCCTGATTTCATTCTCTCTGACGATTCTTTCCTCTTCCTCTTGTTCCATAAACCCACTTTTAGGTTCTATCAGAACGTAGCCAAGTTTGCTTACCGCATCTTTAATTTCTTTCAGCGTGACAGTATCACTATCAAATTCCAGATTTAATTTCTCAGCGCCGTAATTGGCAAAAGCACTGATGACGCCTTTTGTTTTTTGCAAAGTTTTATCAATCAATATCGCACAAGCGGTGCAGTGCATACCTTGAACTTTCAGAAGCATCTTTTCTTTAACCATTAATTAAATATATGGCCGTGATATAAAATAATTGTATGAATAAAATTTTTCTTGTATTTTTAGCAGCAGTAATTATTATAGCTGTTGGTATTTATTTGGGCGGAAATTCTCCGACATGCCCCGTAACAGGAAAAACTGTTAACATAGATATGACAATTGGCTCGTGGTTTTTTGATCCGGATACAATAAGGGCCAACTGCGGCGATAAGGTCGTGCTGAAAGTATATAACGAAGATAATTATGATCATGGCATAGGACTGGATCTATTCGGAATCAACAAAAGAATAATTGCTAAAAGCAGCACGACAATAGAATTTCTGGCAAGCGAAAGAGGCACATATCAGTTCTATTGCACTGTACCGTGCGGCAGCGGAGTAGATAAAGTAACAGGGCAGCCGAAAGGACATTTTGAACAGAAAGGAAAGATCGTGATAAGCTAAATAATCACATTGAATTTTCTATCAGAACGAAAACAATTGATTTTAAATTTGTATTTCTTATTGATATATTATGCCTGGGTTAGTATCTGTCGAAGATTTAATTCCCGTCATTACCGATTTTTTACAAATAGAATATAGAGGACGCCACCCACTTACTTATGGTGAACTGGAGCAGCCTGAAACAAAAAAACTAAGTTCTTATTTGGAACAAAAAGGTTATGGCGCAGCTACAAATGCTGTTGTAAGGATGGCTTTTGATAAAGCTGCAATAGGTAAATATCAATTAGCATGAGTATCAGATTCAATTTTAGTTTCTGAATTATTCACTTTTTCCTTTGTAGGGCATTTCATATTGATGCACGTCACAATCATCCTTCTGCCTTTGAACTTCAAATGAATAATCGGATAATTGCATGCAGAACACTTCTTATCAGTTGTTGTTATGCTTCCCGTCTGAGGCAATGGCGTTGAGAAGTCGCAGCCATCTTTATATCCCGAGCAGCCAACGAATCTTTTACCCGTCTTTCTAGAGACTATAATTGTCAGATCCTTCGAACATTTGGGGCATACACCAATTGTTTTTTGATCTTGCTTGAATGTTATATATGCTTGAGACAGCTCTTCGCCTATTTTCTTTTCATTATCCTTAAAATCTTTCATTACATCAGTTAGCAGTTCTTTAGCTTCTTCGACAACATCCTCCCTCTTTTTCTCTAATTTATTCACCATCTCCATTTCCTCTTCAAATTTGCTTGTCAACTCCTCAGAGATTACCTTCGGGCTATATTCTTCCAAGACTTTGATTACTTGCTCGCCAAATTTGGTAACTCCGATGCTCTTACCCTTGATATAACCGCGATCATATAATGTCTGAAGTATGGATGCACGGGTTGCTTTAGTGCCCAAATCTCTTTTCTCCATCTCTTTCAATACGGACGCTTGGGAATAACGGGATGGCGGCTGTGTCTTCTTTTCAACCATCTTCAATTCTTTCACTTTCAATATTTCACCGATCTTCAATTCCGGCAGCAACTCTTCTTTCATTTCAACAAACCTGCCATATAATTCTATCCAGCCAGGAGACAATGTTTGAACGCCATTGGCAATGAAGTTGTAGCTATTGACATCTAAAATTACTTTCATTGATTCTCTGACAGCGGGATCGCCAAATGTAGCTAAAAATCTTCTAACAACCAGCTCATATATCTTCTTTTCTAGTTGGCTCAATCTTTCGAAATTAGGCGTCTGCGCAGTGGGGAATATTGCCGGGTGGGCAGGATCTTCTTTACCGCCCTCTTTCGGCCTTAATTCTTTTTTCTTCAGCAGCAGAATAACTTCTCTCTCAAAAAATTTCATCTTTCCCAAACTTGACAATATCAACTTATATCCGATTTTCGGCGGCAACTTCTGGCTGCTTGTTCTGGGGTATGATATGAAGCCTTGCGTATAGAGGCTTTCAGCGATATTCAGAGTCTGCGTTGGAGAGAATCCAAAGCATCTATATGATTCTGTTTGCAGTGTTGTCGTATCAAATGGTGTGGGTGGCAATTGATTGTATTTTTTCTTTTCAGTATCCTTTACTTTCGCATCTTTATTCTTACACGATTCAAATATTTGCTTGGCTTCATTCTTATCCAGTATTCTTTCCTTTTCATAAACAGCTGGAATGATATGATTTTCCTTCAATGCCTTTAATTCCAAAACCCAAAAAGGGATCGGCTTGAAATTCCTGATCTCAATTTCTCTTTTGGTTAACATTGCTAGGGTTGGTCCTTGCACGCGACCAGTTGAAACAACAGTAAAACCTTTATGCAAAAAATCATTCAAGGCCTTGGTCAATGCGCGGGTAGTATTGAACCCCCAAAAAGCATCCAGGTAATGTCTTGTGAGACCTGCTTCGGCCTGGCCAAAGTCAATATGGTCTGCCGCATTATCATAAGCATCAACAATGTCTGATTTGGTCAGAGTGCTGAATTTCATTCTTTTGGCATCGTCCCTGTTGCAAATAAATTTCAGGATATTATATAAGAGCACCTCGCCTTCCGTATCGTAGTCTGCAGCATCTATAAAGTCTTCTGCCCGTCTGGCTAAATCCTGTATATTCTGATAGTATTTTTCCGTCCATTTCAAATCTTTCTTGGAATGAGTTGGAACCCATTTAAGATCGAAGACGGGATAGTTCCAGCCATTGCTGTTTTCCGTGTCTAATACAAACAAATGGCCCACAGCAGGCACGCAAACATGCTTCCTACCGTTTCTTATGAATTCGAAATAGTATGCTCCGCCTTTCTTGATCATTTTTGCAGATCCATTTGACAGGGCATTGGATATCTGTTTGGCTGCCTGCGGTTTTTCAGTTATTATTAAAGTATAGGCCATCTTTGCATCACAACAAAAATTATCATCCGTTACTTATTAAAAGGTTTATTGCAGTTTATTTGTATTAAAATAATAGTTGATAGGTGTAGGAAATGTCAGAATGGGTGATTTATTATTATACTGGCAGTCGTTTTAATCCTAGAAATTTTAAAGTTATAATCGCAGATAATCATATACAAGCCTTGGATAGGGCAAAACAACAAGGAGTTGCGGTTGGTAGAATTTATGCTCTTGAAAGACGAAGTTCAAGATTTGATCATCCATATAGATCCAGAACTTTCACATATGACGGCATTGCATTCTCTTCTTTGCCCGGTGGAGCAAATTATGGGTTGCGAAGATAACTTTTGCAGCTAGAAAAACTGTATAAAAACATTGAATTATATCCAGTATTGAAAACCCACATTTTAATATGGGGGTGCGAAGATGCCCCAGTTAATTATTTAACCTTTAATATCTTCCATTAGTTTTGATAGGGTGCTCAAATGCCAATAAGTATATTTTACAGGGTAGTTGGAGATAAAGGAGAGATATGCATATCTACAAATCCAGCTTGGTTTAATGATAGAGCAGATAGAGATAAAGAGATAGGTTACGAAAAGAGAGATTTCCACCATTTATCATATGATGATGTATGTTTGAGTTTAATGGTAACTGCAGCTACTTACGGCCTGTTAAATGGACAAGCTCATGGTGGCCAGTTAGTTGATTTCTTTCCAGGTTCTGAATTTAAGGGAAATGTAAAAATATTATATGACGCCATGATTGCCTACTTAAGCAAAGCACCTTCCGCGAACTAACTTATCTTTTACCAAAAATATCAAAAAATTTTCCATTTCTCAAATATCTCATTTTGGAAATCTAAATATTTTCAGATATGGCACCCAATAAATAGGAAACAATTGCAACACCTATAAATGCTCCTAATATTACTGCTATGGCGACTAATATCAAAACAGGTATTGACCAAGCCAAAAACGCCCTTTTAATAGAATAGTTATGAAGCGTAGACATGCCTTTGACAAAAAGATATATCCCATATATGGTTGCCAAAATATCAATGTATGGAACCCATCCAAAAAGATACGTCGGCGTCCATCCGTAACAATACGCTTTGAGAGTTTCAATATACTTTCCTTTGCCACCAAATAATTTTGCGAATAAATGGAAAATACATGAAGCCAGAAAGGCGATAACAATACCAACAACATAGAATAAAACAATGCCAGAATATGTTAAGTTTCTGGCGAACGGAAAGTCAATATTTAATGTAATAGCCAACGCACCAACTAAGGCATTAAATAAAAGCAGAACAGCGACATAAGTCAGCGGCTTTGATATTTCCTTCTCAGTTTTTGCTTTTTTGAAGAACAGATCAGGTTTAGTTAATACATCAAGTATTTTTTGAAGAAATTTTTGCATTGAATCCAAAAATAATATTAGACTTTTTTATTTAAATAATAACCATGAAACAAAAAAATTTATTCCAGGATAATTGGTCTGCCTCTGCTTTTCATTTCCAGCTGATTCAATCTTCTGTCAATCATCTCCAATTTATTCATGATCTCTTTCATGCCAGTCAGAGATGCATCTTTATTCACAGAAGGTGCATCGTAAACAGCAGGAATCATCATCTTCTTCAAAGCAGATATTTCATTTTCCAAAACAGAAAGTTTGCTGGAATCAGTAACAGGCAATTCATCAATCTTCTTCTTCAAATCATTCAATGCATTTCTTATCTCTTCAGAATCTTTGAAGCTGGCCACATGCTTAACCCCGCTTACTTCGGCTGATATTCTGTGCTCGTCCATTGCTTTCTGGATTTCAAATATTGCAAGCTTCACCTTTTTCAATTCCGACTCCAGCATTTCAAGATTATTCATCTTTCTTGTCATATCAAAATAAATCTTCTCCACCTTGCTTGATAGCTTCTCGACGTTTGATCGAGTATCATCCAAATACGCGACTTGATCATGCACGTCCTTGCTTATGGCCTCGATAAGATCTATGTGCTTTGCCTTCCTCGTCACATTTTCAATCAAGCCTATCTTCGTACTGAGATCGTCTGAATTCTTCTCGAATTTTGCAGCAAGCTCGTCTATCTTCATCTGGTTTATCAGAACCATCCTTTCCTTCTCCTTGATTTCCGAACGTAATCTATCTATGGTGTCAACAAACTTCAATTCCTGGATTTTATTCTTTATTATATTTACCGTAGCCTCTGTTTCTTTCAGCCTGGTATCCCTATCAATAACGGCATTTCCCATTTCCTGGACTTTCGTCTTCATTATTTCCATTTCCTTGTCAATCGTTGACATGTCAGGAACTCTTCCTCTAAGCGACTCTATCTGAACTTCAAGATTCAGGATTTTAGAATTAATCAGATCAAACCTTTTGATGACGCTGTCTATATCGGATAATTCGATAGTCCGCTGAAATGATTTAACAAGATAGGAAAAGTTTTCCAGCTCCTTCTTCAGCTCGTCGATAGAAATCTTGTTTTTTTCTCCAGATTCCTTTACGATATTGAGAGTCGGCATTATCGCATTGTCAATCTTCATTGATATGCCTTCTTTCGCATCGCTTAACGCCTTCAAGTCATCGTTGAGTTTGTTCACGGTCGCGGCAAATGCCTTTATCTGCTCGTTCTGTTCCAGAATGCTTTTGTCTAGTTTGCTCGGCAACTCTTCGATGCTGCCTACGCGCAGGTGCAGTTCTTCCATGCTTTTCTTGAAATCCACGATGCCAAGATTAACTATGTTAAGAAGATCTTCTATCTCTCCAGTTCTATCATTAAGATCAGGTATCAGTTCCCATATCTCCTTGAATCTCTCTTCAAGCCTGCCCACGCTCAGTTCAAGATCAGATATCCTTTTGCTTAGCTGCAGTTCGATTATCTTGACTTTGTCCTTGATTTTTTCAACATTTTTTTCTGTACGGATGATCGGGTTTGGCATTTTACACCTTTAAATAATTTAGTCAGCCTATAAGATATTTCTTTACTTCTTCTTTTTCTTTAGCCAGAGATACCATATGCCTATGACCAGTGCTATTATACCTACTTGCCATACATAACTGTGAACAGGTTCGACATATCTGAAGCCAATCACATTTCCTAACAAAATAATGGATATTATACGAAATATGTTTATACCGAACAAAGCAGGCACCCAGATTTTAAGAAAATTTAATTTTCTTTTGGCATCTCCCGGAGTGGCTATCACTAATACGGAGAGCGAATAAATAGACTTCCACCCCAGGCAATCAAAAGAAATGTCTATCGGAAATTTGTCTGCGCCTACATACAGAAACTGGTCTATCTGCATTGTCTGCAAACCAAACAATCCAAGCATCCATGCAATGAGGGAGGCAAAGGCTATCTGCAGCGGAAGAAATGCGAAGTTGGTGTATATGATAACATAAAACGGAATTAGCATGATGTTGACCCTTAAAAGAAAAATCGCGGCTTGAACTAAATTTTTCTTTTTTTGTACGTTTCCAGCCATTTCACAATCCCGATCTTTTTTCTTTTAGCAATACTTTCTTCTAGATGTTTTTCATCAACTGCTTTATAATCATTTACTTCTTGGATGGAAATATCTTTAGCATCTATTACTGGGAAATTGATATTTTGTGGAATATTTTCCTGGCTTGTTATCAGCGCTCGGATATTATAATCATTCAGGATTCTCGCATTCTCTGTTTCTTTAGCATAGATCACCCTATCGGTCAAATCTATTGTTCTATCGAGGCTTTCTATTAAATCTGCCCGTATGTTTTTAATTTCGATGACAGGAATCAGCCTCTTCTTTTCCATCTTTCTGTATTCATGCAGGAGCTTGATTATGTCGTCTTTGTTTTTTAAATCAGTCCTCAGTCTGTCGCCCGAGTTTGATTTTTCATCATCTCTTTTTAATTCTTTTTCATAATAATCAACCCTTTCTCTCAGATTTTCATTGTATTTTTTGAGTATATCAACATCCCTTTCCTTCCTCTTCAGTTCTTCTTCAATCAATTTAACATCCCTGGGTGCGTCTTTGATAATGATCTTTGGAAATTCCGTCTTCACCTCTTTCGGCTTCTCTATGGACAATTCTATCGCATCTTCTATATTTTCAGCCTCTTTTGTTATCAGCTTTTCAAGCACATCAGAATAGATTTTTGTCAGCTCTTTTTTTTCAAGTTCCATTCTGGCTTTGTAGAAGAGGGAAATATAATGCTTGTAAGCCTTTAATGCAGATGCCAATGCATCTCTCTCATGATCGTTTTTTATCTTATCAGAGAAATCTTCAATCAGCTTTATCTTCTCCGAGCCGCTCAATGAAGTGATTGGATAAAAGACTTTGCATCCGAAGGAGCTTGCCAATTTTTCAACATTATGGGGCAACGGATTTCTATCAGCACATACAATGATTGGTTTGCCTCGTGCTGTTATGTTCTTTAAGATCTCTTTTTTGCTCATCTCTTTTTTACTTGTAAGAAAAAGCAGTTGCCCTTCAGTATCAATTATTGCCAGGGCAGCAGTGGTGCCCGGATCAAATCCAACTATTAATGGTTTCTTCATTTATCACCATCATATTTTTCATTTATTATTTTCCATAATTTTTTTGCCTGTTTCCTTCCAACGCCTTTGATCTTTGCAATATCATCTTCCTTGCTATTAAGAAAGTTTTTAACACTTTTAAATTCATTCAATATCCTTTTTGAAAGCACTGCAGAGATGCCGGGCAGGCTTGCAATCGCATGCTCCTGCAATAAATTTATTTCTTTCGGCTTTTTTTTGCCTTTGATGCCTATTACACGCTTGTTGTCTATCTGCTCTTTTTTTGCGAGCCAGTAAATGATTTTAGCAGTCTCGTTGACATCTCCTGTCATTAAAATTGGAATATCATATTGCAGCATCGTCGCAGCCATGGCAGCCTTTACCGCGTTTTCACTTACATTTCTTTTCAGTGCGCGTCCCTCGAGTATGAGCATAGGTCTCTCAAAATTCCTTTTCAATTCTTCCAGTTGCTTGAATAATCTGCCATCGGCAATTGAGGCTGCGAAATCATCGAACGTTTTCCTCTCGATGCAGCATCTGTCAGAAAGGATGAAATCACCTACTTCCAATCTTTGCCAATTCAAGATGACATTCAATTTTTTCAGCAGATCTGATATGAGGCTAGATCTCTCTCTGTCATCAATAATCACAGCCGCTCTATCTTCTGGTTTTAGAATACCTTGCATTATAATAGAAATTGAATTTTAAGAAAAATAAAAATTTATCTTCTTGTGAATGACCTATATAAACCACTACAAAAACCTAAAACCCCTCCTATACCCGTAGAAAATCTATATCCGTCTGGTGTAGTTGAATACCAGTTTGTCATGCTTGCAGCCATATCATAACCCGAAGCAGCAGCAATAGCCACAGCTATAGGATAAGTAAACACCCTCACCGCACTCCTCTGCACACCATTTTGTGCTGCTAATCTTTCTGCAGTTGCTGCCATCACCAATGGCGGTATAAAGGTTTGCGCTGCATCTATTGCGTATTTCGTTATACCACGCGCACCAATGAACTGTTCTGCAGCTTCTGCAGCTAAATATAATAAACCACCAATCAGAGGAATTCCGAATACTCCACCAAGTGTTAAAGGCCAATTTGTTTGTGGTGGCGGTGCCATCATATAATCACTTTAAAGTAGTATAAAATTATTTATATATAAGCATTTCTATTCTATAGTAACTAATAAGTGATAAATAATAACCATTAAAAACCCTATTTAAACCAGTCAGAAATGGTCTTTTTCTCTGTATTTGTTTCTTTCATGGTATCTATTATACTTTTCATTCGTTTCTCTTTATGATAAGCCGTCCAATAGTAGCTTTCATCTCTCGTTCCTTTCGTAATCAAGAATATAACCCTTCCGCTTTCAGTTCTGCCAGTTCTTCCTCTTCTTTGGATAGTTCTTATCTCGCTTGGTACGGGCTCGTAAAATATTACTATATCCACTGCAGGAACGGACAGTCCTTCCTCCCCGATGCTCGTACATACAAGTACATTGAATATTTCATAACCAAATTCGTTTAATAGCTGAATTTGTTCTTTTTGCGACAGGCCTTTGCCACTTTTCTTAGCTTGGCCTATGAATTCCCTGGCTTCTATACCTCTGGCTTTAAGCAACTTAACAATCCTTTCAACCGTGTCTCTGTAATTTGCGAAAATGATGATTTTTGTATTTTTCTTCTCAGATATCTCATTTTTCACCATTTCCATTAATTTTCCCATCTTTGGGTGTTCCACTCCTCTTGCGTAAAGTTCCTTTGTCAGCCTAATGGCTTCTAGTATTCTGGGATTGCTTAGCAATTGCCTGTTGGCGGAACTCTTGTTTTTTTCCATTTCTGAAAAATATTTGTTTAACTGCACTATCCCCTGCGTTTCCAGCAGTCCTATCGCATGCTCTATTTTTATAGCCTTGGCACAGACTACAAGCATGCGGGCAACAGCAAAATCTTTGGTATCGTTATACATCTTTCCTAGCTGCATCTGCAAATCAAGCAGTTCCCTTTTCGGCACTCTTGTATATTGCAATAATTTTGCTCGAATCAACGCAGAAATATTTTCTTCATATTCCTCTTTCAGTAGTTTGCTTATATTTTGGAATTCTTCAGGAAACTCTACATACACCCTCTCAACTTTCGTCTCCTTAACGTATGGTTTAACATCCTCATCCTTTTCCGTTCTTATTTCTACAGCCTCTATTTTTAGATTTTTCTTTACTTCATCAATCTTGTCTTTCATCCCGCCGGGAGAAGCAGTCAATCCCAGAATCAGCGGATGGGAGGCAGATTTTAAATACCTTTCAACAACTTCTGTGTATGCATACTGTTTCACAGATCTGTGGCACTCATCTATTATCAGCAATGAAAATTTTCCCAGATCCAATATCTTATTATCAACATCATTCCTTATTATCTGCGGGGTTGCAAAAAAGATCAGGCCCCTTTCATAAAGTATCCTTCTGTCGTTCGCATGGATTTTTCCAGTCAATGCAATAATCTTCTCTTGATCCAAAATCATGTTTTTTTTGAATGTTTCCAAATGTTGATTTACCAAAGGGCGTGTTGGCGCGACCATAAGAATTTTGCCATTGGTAGATTCTTCTAATTTATAGGCAGAAACCAGCAGAGCGATATATGTCTTACCTAAACCCGTTGGTAATATGCAAAGCGTATTCTTTTTGACAGCTGTAGCGGCTATGAGTTCTTGGTATAATCTAGGTGAGAACTTTTCATAATTCAAGAATTGTAA
Source organism: uncultured archaeon (assembly GCA_964372465.1). GTDB lineage: Archaea > Aenigmatarchaeota > Aenigmatarchaeia > CG10238-14 > CG10238-14 > JAGVVZ01. The sequence goes on along the minus strand of CAYJRA010000003.1, from coordinate 18,685 downwards.
TTTTTTCATTATTAGAGATATGCTAGTCTACAAATTTAGGTTTATGGATTCACTTACAATCCATTTAGCATTCTCTCTATTGCCCTTTTCAAAAATAGTTCTTGCGTCAGCCCAGAAAATTTTTCTTTAATACTCCCGTTATTTTCAATCACAATGCTGGGTATTTCGTTGATCTGATATTTTATTGGCATAGCTTTGTCAGCATCCACATCAATTCTTTTGAAATTAATATCTCTGAAAAATTTTTCCAAGTTAGAAATGAACTCGTTCTGTAATCTGCACGGTCCGGAGTTGTTGCTGAAAAAATAAATCACATTCAATTTGCTCATCCAACATAATTATATTTCATTGCTTTTATTTGTTGCTGTACTGGAATGATTTAACTCTACTAATAGAAGATTTTAGCTGGTAATGGTATTAATTATCTGCAGTATGGGGGGTCAATACCCCGCTTGTTGGTATTATTGAGAGAAATTAATTAGCCGTCTTTTTAGGGTTCGTTATAAGTCTTTATTATCTTATCTGTTACAATATTCCAATCATATTTTTTTACTTCTTTCAGGCCCCACTTACCCATTTTTTCCCTTAGTCCCTTATCTTTTATTAATGTCTCCAATTTTTTTGTTAATTCGTTTACATTCATGGGTTTTACTAAAAATTTAGCACCTTCTCCTTTGAGTACTCCTTTATATCCGGTATTTGCGAATGCTACAATAGGTTTTCCACAAGCCATGGCTTCCAATAGTACTATCCCAAAACTTTCTCCATGTGTTGCAGGAGAACAAAATATATCACTTGTAGAATAGTATCTTGGTAGCATTATATCCGATACTCTACCTTCAAAATGAACATCTTGTATATTGTTTGATTCTACGTATGATTTGCATTCATCTAGTAATGGGCCATTGCCGGCGATTATTAATCTGATATTATTGTGTTTTCTTTTCAGTTTTTCAAAACTCTGAATTAAATATATAGTTCCTTTTCTTTTGTCCAATCTTCCTACAAAAAGTATGTTGATTTTATCATCATTGAAAATCTTTAATTTTTTAATATCTGGCCTGAACCTTTCCAAGTCAATACCGTTAGGTATAACTCTAATTTTCGAATTAAGTCCTTTTGGTAGATATTTCAAAATGGGTTTAGATACGAGAATTATCTTATTTATTTTGGTTTGTTTGCTACTGAATAAAATGTCAAAGAAAATAGAGAAAGTTTTTAATAAGTAGCTCGCTTCTGGTAATGTATGGATTGTGAATATGTTTTTTGCAGCAGAAAAATCTAATATCTGGGAGCCTAGAAACATGGCTAAATTGTGAATGTGTATAATATCGAATTTTTCTTTTTTCATCACTTTTTCAATACTACTTTGATCAATGCAATAGCTTACATGGGAAGTGCTTTCGTTGGAGGGGATTGGCAATGCAATACCCAAATAGATTATATCTCCTTTGTTTTTTTCTAAGCCGGTATTCGGTGAAATTATTTTAACATAATGCCCTCTCTTTTTCAAATATTTGTACAACCCCTTGACATGTTCTTGCACGCCACCAGGTACATTTACCGGATGGGATGATACTAAAGCGATTCTCATTTTAAAACCCATTGATTTTTCTGAATTATTTAATTATACAGTTTTCGTTTCTTTAATAAAACTAATTATTAAACGTGATAACCTTTTTGGTAATTCAGTAGGAATGAAATGTTCCGAGGGCAAGCCTATTATTTTAGCACCAGAAACAGCGCTATATAATGCAGTTCCATGAAAACGCAATAAAATATCATCTTTTTTGCCATAAACAAAAAGCGTTGGTATTTTAATTTTTTTTAGATCATTATGAAAACTTAATTCAAAAAGATCTTTATAACACATGGCCAGGGATTTTATTGGAATACTTTTAATAAATTCAGCAGCCCCGTCAGAAAATTTTTTAGTGCCGCTATTGGGTACTATTATCTTTACTAGGGTTTTTAAGAAATTTTCATTATTTATTATATATTCTACTATTGTATCTATTGTTTTACTTTTAAGTACAAGATCTACAGCTTTACGCCAGACAATAGGCGCATTCTCTAGTTTATCAGTTAAAGGTGATGAGATCATTATTAATTTTTCAACATTTTTAGGATATTTAGCGGTATATTTCATTTCTATGAGTGATCCCAACGATTGACCAATCAAAATAGGTTTTTTTATCTTAAATTTCTTGATCAATTTATCTAGAAAGTAATGCAACGTTCGAACAGTGTACTGTTGCCTATTTTTATTACGTGATCCATAAAGTGGCAGAGAGAAAGCATATACTGTATAATACTTGTCTAAATATGGGATAACGTCTTTCCACAAATCACAATCGCAACTTAAACTGGACAAAAGAACTATTGGTTTTCCTTTTCCGGTTTTGATATATGATATTTTTGTGCCATCAATATTCAGATTTTTTTTAATCATTGACATTTTCTAAATATCATGTTTTTGAATTCTTATTTGTTTGTTAAGATTTCTACGACATCTCCATTCTTCAGCTCATAACCCGCTCCCAATTTTTTCTTTGTTCTTGCGTCCAATCCGCCAATGAATTTGTTTCCTATATCAGTATGGATCATGTATGCAAACTCCTTCAGTTTGGTTCCCTTTTTGACCAAATATGCATCAGGAAGAACATTATTCTTACTGTCAACTAGCTTGTTAGCATCAGCAACAGGATACACAACAATTTGATCCAATACATCAAATACAACTGCGTTGATGCAATGCTGGATCCCAGTTGATCCAAACTTATCTAAAACGTTTTCTTTTATTAATTTCAGCCCGTCAATCTGGTTTTTATCTAGTTTTGATTCGTCCTTTATTTTAATCGCGTCATCATATTCTATCATCCCTTTCTGTTCTGCAGTCCTTAATGCAATTTCTGCGGCAGCTGATGTAGGTATGACCATCCAATCTATCCTCCCAATATTTTCCAGTCCTTTTTTCAAATCCACTTTATTTGCAGCGATAATAATTGGCTTGCTTATTTTTCTCAAACTACTGGCAAATAATTTCAAATCATTTATGCCGATCTTTTCATGCACTTCTTTTATCTGCTCTTTGGTTACTTGTAGTCCAGCCAGTTGTTCTGCGAGAACATCGACAATTTCTACTTTAGAAGTTCTTTTCAGTTTGTCGTATTTTTCCAAACCCCTTCTAACGATCTCTTCAAACCATGAATCTATTTCATTTCGTACGAACTCCACTTCCTTGACAGGATCATAATTGGCAGTTGGGTTGCCTTCTTCATCCGTAGTTCCTGTTATATCCACGACCTGAATCAGTGCAGAGGACTGCCTAACGTCGTCCAAAAATTTCAAGCCCAAGCCTCTGCCCGTATGCGCTTCCGGGACTATTCCAGCTATATCCCATAATTTGACAGGGACGTATCTCTTGCCGTTGATGCATTTGCCTTTGTTCGGTTTGCATCTTGTATTTAACTGTTTCTCAACACATTCTATAGTTACAAATCCAATCCCCGTGTTTGGTTTAATAGTGGTGAATGGACGGGAAGATATCTCAACGTCCATCATAGTTGCGGCTTTGAAGAAGCTTGACTTGCCGCTAGACGGTTTTCCAGTAATGGCAATCTCTAAAGACATAATATTATAATGAATCTAAATTCTTTTAACTTTTAAAAATGAAAATTATACGCATGGAATTCCCTGTATGCAGCGTTTGCCTGAAAAATGAAATCTTATGCAATGGATGCTCGAAAAGGATGGAAAACACCGGTATAAAAGGAGATGAGGTTGCATTTTACAGAAATTTGAATAAAATAGTGAAAGATGAAAAACACTTGAAAGACGGGAAAATAAGGAGAGTTTATGGGAATAAAAATTTTTTACTGATAGTGTGCGATAAAGACTCAGTGCCGAAATTAATAGGAAAGAATGGAATAATAATAAAAAAAATAGAAAAATCTTTGAGCAAACAGACGAGAGTCATTTCAGATTCTCTAAAATTCCACGATTTCATTAAGGAGGTGCTTTTTTCATCAACAATCTTGGGCATAAATATTGTGTACGCACCAGACGGAACAAAATACAAAATAAGGATCCCAGCAAACGAAAGAATCATCATGCCGCTATCTCCTGAAGATTTTGCAAACATTACTAATTCTGTATTTAATACTCCCGTTGAATTGGTTTTCGAGTAGACAATAAACGGGGTAATAAGATTTAAGACCTTATACAGAAAAATTAGGTTATGAACAGGATTCTCCTTGTAAACCCCAAATATGAATATAAAACGGCAAGAGTGTGGAGATATAATAGAGTGTGGCCGCCATTAGATCTAGCGGTAGCCGCGGCGATGCTTGAAAAAGAAGGATTCAAAGTAGAGATATTGGATATCAATGCAATGCAAACTCCTACAGAGAAAGCCGTTATGAAGGCAAGAAATTTCGATAAAATTTTTGTCACTTCCGCATCTTTGGATAGATGGCAATGTCCTCATTTAGATATAGATTCTTTTTTGATAACTGTTGAAAAAATAAGGAAGATGAATCCAAAGGCGAGATTATACATCTTCGGTTCACATCCTACAATGAGACCTAAGGAGATGTTGGAGATAACTGGAGCTGATGCCGCTATTATTGGAGAGCCAGAGTTGACTATAGTGGAGCTCTGCAAAAACGATAATGATTTATCCGAGATTGGTGGAGTTGCATATTTGGAGAAAAACCAATTAAAAACAACCAAACCCAGAGCACCAGCAGATTTATCTAAATTTCCTATCCCAGACTTTCATTTGCTGCCAATGGACAAGTATTATTATGAAGTGATGGGCGATAGATTTACTTTGCTTGAAACTACACGAGGCTGTCCTTTCTTATGCACATTCTGCTCGGAAGATCAGATGTATGGCATCAGATATAGAACCAAGCCACTGGAACTGATAGAGAAGGAGATAGATGTTTGCGTTAATCAGTTTGGGATAAAAAACATTTACTTTATTGATCTTGAATTCACTTTGAGCAAGCAGTTTGTTAATGGGATATGTGATATGATAATGAGAAGAGGCTTTGATATAAACTGGTCGTGCCAGACCCGAACTGACACGGTTGATTTAAAATTGCTAAGGAAAATGAGAATGGCCGGATGCAAATTGATACACTATGGTCTTGAGAGCGGATCACCGAGAATATTGGAATCAACAAACAAAAAAATAACTTTGGATAGTATCAGGCAAGGTATCAGATGGGCAAAACAGGTGGGCATGGAAACAGTTTGTTTCAGCATGATGGGCCTCCCGATGGAGACTAAGAATGATATGCAGATGACCATAGATTTTGCTAAGGAAGTAGATCCTGATTATATATCTTTCAATGTAGCAAGCCCCTATCCGGGAACTAAATTCTATGAGGCTGTGAAAAACAAAGTTACTGGTATATTCCCATCTTCTTATGAAGGCGTTTATTCCCAAAATTTTACAAAACACATGACTAGAAGAGCCTTCATCGAATTTTATACCAGGCCTGCGTATATATTTAAAAAAATCAAGCAAAGCCCGCGATTGCTGTTTGGCCAGATGAAGCTTTTTATGAAGTATGTGAAATAAATTTACAACAGACTATATTTGATTCATTTTTAAATCTAGTTCTCGAACTATTTTTGAATAAATATGAAAGGACTATCAGTTCTAATACCAGTTTACAACGAAGAGGATTTGATAATAAGAAACGGTGAGAGGTTGATCAAATTTCTTCAAGGAATTGAAAAAAATTTTGAGATAATAGTGGTTGATAACGGCAGTAACGACAGAACTGTTGAGTTAGGAAAATTATTGGAAAAAAAATATCCGAGCAAATTCAAAATATTATCTATACCGCAAAAAGGTCATGTTGGTTTTGCTTTTAGGAAAGGAGTTAGAAAAGCGAATTCTAACAAGATAATATCTCTTGACATGGATTTGAGTATAGATTTAGATTTTATACCGAAATGTATCAGGCTTCTTGATGAGAATAGCATAGTAATAGGTGCCAAGAAAGTTGGCGGACAAAAAAGGCAGTGGTATAGAGTTTTAGCAAGCAGTGTTTTTATCTGGCTTACAAAGACAATTTTGGAGATGGAATATGAAGATTATTCAATGGCAGCGAAAGGCTTTATCAGGAAGGATATAATGAAATATTTGAAGCATATAGACAAGGGGTCGGGATACGTTTATGAGCTGACATATTGGTTAAAAAATGATGGCAGAAAAATAATCCAGATACCCACCAAATGCCATGATGTCAGGAAAAGCAAATTCAACATAATAGATGAGTCTATCTATCGTTTAAGAAATTTGCTGACTTTGTGGTTGTTCAAAAAAATGAAATGAATTATTATAACTATACCAATTATTGTCAACACATTGGCAATATGATTTATAGTCGTTGATCCGTACCATATACTGACATTTTCCTTTTCAGGGAACACCAGCATGAATGATGGCGATACGAGATATATCTTTTTAGCTCCATCGACTTTCCAGTTAGGATAGTATGAAACTCTTATTATATGCGGCTTCCCCACGCAGTTGGTCGTAAAGCTTATCTCCTCATTTTTTACGTTCTCTTTAACGGAGCAGTTTTCTTTTATCGGTAATTTTATATTGTGATCCCAGCTGTTGACATTGGTTATATTCGGCAAATTGTCGTTCGTGAATATTATTGATACGTTTAAATCACCGTTTTTAAACCATTCGTAAGAAATCCTTTTCCAATCCTTCATTTGCATTCTGACAGGCCAATAATCCGGGACAACAACATAACTGTTTTCATTTGTCGTTATTTCATAAATGGAGTATGGTTCGATATTTTTTGTGAGTTTCATTTGCTTGCTTTTATTAGCAGCGGTCTTGGCCTGATCGCTTACCGTGATGTATTGGTTGACATTGAACATTTTCAGATGCTCTGTCCCCCTTTCTAAATTGAAGGAGGTGCATGGGTATTGGTTGAAAAACGGGCAGGATTGTTCTTTTGAGATTTCGGATTGTATGTAGAAAATGAACGGCGAACTCACAGTCGACTGCATGTATAATCCTTCTAGTGTTGCCCTGTTTGCAAACAACGGTATAGATTCAAATGCCCGTGGCGTGCCTGCCTTGTCATGTTCGCTTGAATGTTCGTAGACGACTCTCGGCTGCGAGTAGTTTCCTTTTATGAAATCATTCACTTGATAATATGCCGGCCATAAACTCTTGCCTTCAAATCCCTTGTAGTTCCATTCTATCCAAAATGCAATGAAGTTTGTATTGGCGTTTGTCCAATAAATTATGCCCGCCATTACAAGCATGACAAGAATCCAATTGAACTTGATTTTGCTCAAAAAATTCAATCCTATGCAAGCTGTTATTAGAAGAGATAGTTGGATAAAGGGCACGAATCTTATGTTGATTACCCCTACATTTTCCCCGAACAGGAAAAATAGCATGGCTGTTAAAGCAGCAAAGAGCCAGAATCCTGTTCTTTTATCCCCGTTTTTTGAAAATTGGTAGATTGATATGGCAACAAGCAATGTCAGCACTGAAATAAATCTCCACGGAGGCAAGGTTTCTGTTGGTGCTGAATTCAAAGGTGGATTATTGAGATCTTTATACAAACTGGGACCGAGCAATATTTTTGGTAATATCTGGTCTATCGTGGCATGCCATGTATCAGAATATGGCGTGGTGTATCTCAGATTAGTTACCAGCGGCAGTAGCCAGAACGAGACCAATAAAAGAGAAAGGGCGTATGTTTTGAAAAAGTAAGCGGCATCCCTCTTAATATCGAATTTTTTTGATCCGAAATTGGCAACAAGCATAAACAGGCTGGCTATGCCAACCCACATGGCCGTTATTATATGCGAATTCAATATCAAGGCATAAAGAATGCCGTTGAGAACCCAGTATTTATTCTCTTTTATTCCTGCATACATTGTCCCAAAGAATAGTATTGATAAGCTCAAGCTGAGGCTGTATGAAAATTCTCCAGCCAGAGTGCTTGGAATGTTGCCGCCCCACATCGAGTTTGCTTCCATGAAGAGAAATGGTAAAGTGAATAACGCACCTGTTATAGGAACTGGGAATTCGAATTTCATGATTTTTAATGATAAGAAGACCATAGCAGGCAAAAGGAAAATTCCGAGAACTGTTATGATTTTAAATGCTATCTGCAACGGCATTGCGTATGAAAGAAGTGACATAAGCAAGAACGGCAGGGGAAAATAGAATTGGAACATTGGCATGCCGCCGTACCATCCAGGACTCCATCCTATTATTTTTCCCGAAGGTAGCAAGTAATCTGCCATGTATTTTGCCGGATAATATTGAGAAGCCGTGTCGCCGCCTGAGGTTATCGTTCTGCTCAAGAGCAGTTCAGGTTTGAAGAATTTCAAGAGAAAAACGAAGATGGAGATTATGATTAGTATGTTTATGACAAATTCTCTGCTTTGAAATTTTTTGAGAAATTTCTTTGTTGAATCCATATCAGAATATATTTGAAACTTAGGCTTTTATTCTTCATTGATTTTTTATTGGATAATCCTTTACTTTCAGTTAAAATTTTCAAACAAAATTATAAGTTCAATTTTTGAATTTTTTTCATTATTTCTTCTTTTTCGTTATAATTTAATGACACTTCTGAGCCGTAGTGTGTTGGTTTTGGAATCAATAATCCATTTCTAATTAGTTTCTTTCCCATTTCGTTTATTCTTTTTAATCCTGTTTTTCCAAGTTCTTTTTCCTTGAAGCCTTTCTTTGAATTATCAAAGGAAGTGTGTTTGCCGCCCCAGCATTTTCTTAAAAATAACTTGTAGAGAATTGCGGATTCTATTTCTTCGTCAGATATCATAGTACACTTATAATACTTTTTAGGTATAAATTTAAATACTTTTAATTTTAAGTAAAATTATGAAATTTGATACAATTTTAACAGAAATGTTTGGCAACTCCCCAGTAATTAGAATAATAGATTTTTTATTGGATAATCCTTTATTTGACTATTCGAAGGAAGAAATGATAAAGGAATTAGGAATGAGCAAAACAACTTTCTATAAGTATTTTGACGTAATTGAAAAAAACGAGCTTGTGACAATTGTAAGAAAGGTTGGGAAATCTAAAATGTATAAATTAAATGGCAGAAGTGAAGCAATAAAAAAAATAAAGGAATTGACATGGGTTCTAGGCATAGAAGCAATGGAGAGATCTGTTAATAGAGATAATAAAAGAGCTGTGAAAATTCCATTATAATTTAGTCAAAATCAGGAAGACTCCGACAGTGACCAAGCTCATTCCTGTTAGTTTAACAGTTGTCAGCGGTTCTTTGAAGAAGTACCACGACAACAAGCCGATTGCAATGTATCCTATTGCCAATAACGGATAAACGAAACTCAGATCAGCTTTAGAAAGAACCACCAGCCAGAAGAATGATCCTATGCCATAGAGGGCAAGTCCGAAAAACACGTAAGGATTAAAGGCTATATTGAAAACTTTAGGAGTGAGCAGCTCGTTGACAGACGTTTTGCCTATCATTGTCATTCCTTTTTTCAGAGACAACTGGCCGATCACATTTAGTAGAATGCAAATGGCTACTATTATAAGCACGTTCATTTTAATTCCTTTTTTTGCCTTTTTCATATTGTACTCATCTTATATGTAAATATTCATTTATATTCCTATTGAAAAATTCATGTTTTGTCCATGTAGACTATTCAAAATTATAAATGGATTGCCTCGTTAACTATTTATGTATACGTTTTATTAAAATATATACAGGTGGTTAGATGGCAGAAACTATATCAGTGAGATTAGAAGATGAAACAGTAAAGGAATTAAAGGAAATTAAAAAGCAATACAAATCGGCTATGTCAGAGATTCTCAGAAAAATACTTGAGATTGGAATAAAACAATTGAAAATTCAAATGGCCTTACAACTTTTGAGAGAAGGTAAAATATCTATTGGAAAGGCATCTGAAGTAGCAGGAGTAACTATATACGAAATGTTAGAAGAAATGAAAAAAAACGAAATACCTTATGGATATAGCTTAGAAGATCTCAAATCTGATACGGAAGGATTAAATAAATGATAATATCTAATTTTTCCCCTTTAATTTATTTAGCTAGAATAGGAAAATTAGAAATACTGAAATATATTTTTAGACGTGTTATAATACCCAAAGCTGTTTTCAATGAAGTTGTTGAAAGAGGGGAGGCAGCGGGTTTTCCTGATGCTAAAATAATTAGAAAAGCCACAGAAGAATGGATAGAAGTGAAGGAATTAAACAAAGAAGAAAAAGAGAGCTGTGAATATATTTTGAAGATGGCGCCACTCGGGCTTGGCGAGGCAGAAGCTATTTCTTTAGCGAAAAGTATGAGGTTGCCTATTATAGTAGATGATAAAATAGCTAATAGAGTGGCTAAACTATTCAGGATTGAAAGCCATTGGACAATCCATGTTATATTTAGAGCCTTGCGAAACAAAACCATCAAAAAAAATGAAGCAAAAAGAATAATTGAAGATTTAGTAGAAACGGGGCTTAGAATAAAGCCAGAAGTTCTCCTTGGAATTATGAAACAACTTGAGTGACTATTGAATATAGGAAACTATTACAGATACTAACAAGATTATCAACAAATAAATCATATCACTAATTCCTATTGTTTTATTCTTCCACGCTGTTTTCGTCATTTCCTTAATGGTTTTTACAGTTCTTGACGAAAATACAAAGAAAATTATGCCCCAAATACTCCATAAAACGGCTTCATAAAAAAGATTGGTTGCATGAAAGAATATTTGCAATACACCCACGAAATCGACGAGTAGATGAACCAAAATAACTGGAAATATGTTTTTTGTATAGCTGAACAACAGGCCTATGAATATAGAATATACAAACACTGTCAAAAAGATTGAAAGATGAAATAAAAGATTGATATTAGTTGAATGAAAAGGTATGTGGATAATCGCCATTATTAAAGCCACCATTATTATGGCAATTTTTGATCCGTACAGATGCTCTAGCTTTGGCTGGAGAAGCATTCTGATCATTATGTTCTGAACGAGGATGCTTAACGGCAGAAATAAGATCATAGATTTAACAGCAGATAATGTGGTTATACCCAATGCTCTTGCATACCAGAAGTCAAATTCAGGCAGGAGAATTCTTGTCAAAACAGAAAATATGAAGAAGAATGCGAACATGAATAAAGCAATCTTTGTGTGATTCCACGTCAATTTTGAAACCCCATACTCCTTGAGTTTGCGTCTGAACAAAAACGAGTCCAGAATCAAGAAGACTAAAAGAATCAGTAGAACAAGCAAATTGTAAGTCCATGTATTGAATTCTATTCCCGTTGGCAGAGTTTTAATAAAAAAATACAGCTTAGAACTGAAAAAACTGCTAGCCAAAACTGCCAGAATAAAAATGGTGAAGATTTCAATGTGATTTTTCTTTGGCACGTTATCCAAATTAATTTGAATAATTCAGCATATATTGATTTAGAGCAAGTATTGCTCTGCTGGTTAGTAGGACTCTATATTTGTCCTTGTAACCTTCAGTATCGTAATGCCAGCCGCCATCCTTATCTTGTAGTTTAACGATTCTTTCAGCGATCTGTTTTAGGGCATTTGCATCGTGATATTTTGTTTTTGAAAGGAAGTATAGTGATGTGTGCTGAATCTCAATATTGTTCGGATATTTGTTTGTGAATTCCATCATCACTTCCTGCAGTCGAGAGACTAAAATTTTATGTTTTGTTGTGTCGTAGCCGTTCCCTTTCATTTCATCTAGAACCATTAAAATATGAGACGCTGTCATGAATTTCTTATCGTCGTTCAATTCCTTGGATGATTTTGATTCCTCAAATTTTTGGAAATCTTCAAACTGCTTCTGTTTTAATTCTATTAAATTGTCAATAATAGATTGATTGGTTTTGAATTTTGCTAGGAGAGATATGCACCACGACTCGTCTGTTATTCTCCTGAACTTGTCAGCCGTTTCTTCATTCAGCCAGCCGTTTTCTTTTAATGTTGAGTTGAGTTTGCTGAACATCGGCCTATCTTCGTAAATCAATGCAATGATGCAATAGAGGTCAAATGCCTGGTCGCCCTCCTTGAAGCCAGAATCCAGATAGCTGAAATCAATGCTTTGGTTTTCCCATTCTGGTAAAAAACTCCTAAGAAATTTATCAGCTTCTGTTGTGCGCTTTTCTAGTTCCGGGTTGATGGGCTTGACTAATTCTCTATCAATGAATACCAAATCTATCGAATAGTCCACCCTCTTGTAAAGGCAGGATTTTTGCATTTGGTTTTTTTCATCGAGGCAGTAATGTTCTTTTCCAAAAGTTTCTAAATCCAAGTCAGCATTAGCGAGAAATTTTTCTCCCTTTGCTATGGATGATTTAATTTCGTCTTTTGGCGATTGGAAAAAAAAGTATACAGAAAACAAACCCAAAAACAGCAGGGATATTAATATGATGATCGACACGCCAAGATTTGTCTTTGTCTTTTTCATTTTTGTCAGCTAATCTAATTTTAATTCTCGTATATAATATTTTATTAACAACAAAAACCAAGAAGGTTTTATGCCGTCAGAAAAAATTGATTTTCTATCTGTACTTATTGTCCTTTTGTTTATGGTGTTTTTGTTTCTGCTTCTTCCGCCCGGAACAAGACTTGTAGAAAAAATTGATGTTCATGAGCACATAAAGGATATGAAGCAGGTTGAAAGATTGCTGCCCATCATGAATAAACTAAGAATAACCAAAATGATTCTGTTGGGTACACCAACCATGACTTTTGGTGAAAATACCAGTGTTTTCAATGGAACAGACGCGCATATGGAAGAATTATTCAAAATCAAAAAGAAATATCCCAGCAGATTTTTGATTTTTTACGCTCCAAATCCAAACGATCCACTGGCTCCACAAAAAGTCAGAACAAATGCTCCAAGAGGCATTGATGGACTGAAATTTTATCATGGAGTCATAGGCGGCTTAGGGTCAATAGACGGTAGCAGAATGTATGAAATCTATAAAGAGGCTGATAGATATGATTTGCCTGTTGTAATTCATGTTGAAGCATTGAATGCCACACAATTTTCTGAATTCTCGCACGCATTGGAAGATTTTCCGAATGTGAAATTCGTGTGCCCACATTTTTGCGGAGTTCAAAATAAATACGATGCTCTAGCTTCGCTTTTTGACAAGCATCGTAATCTTTATACGGATATGTCTCCTTGGCATCGAGTGGGAAAACCGGCCGTTAATAATATTCAAGCAGCTAGAAATTTTGTGATTAAATACCAGGACAGAATAATGTTCAGTACAGATATTGTTTTGACCGACGGGTGGATATCCAGTTCAGATATTGAAAGGTGGTTCAGATGCGACATCGATTTGTTGGAGGCATCTGTTTTCAAATGTTATAAAGAAGGCAATAAACTTCTTAGTGGTTTAAATCTTCCTGAAACTGTGTTGATTAAAATTTATAAACAGAATCCGAGAAAATTGTTGAATTGATGCAAAAAATAACAATGTTATATATTTAATTGATTCCTATAAACTATTAATGAAAAAACGCCGTTTTATTTTCAACATCAACTCTGTTTTCATTGTATTAAACGCCTTTCTTTTTACCCTTCTGATTTATGCCTCTTTAAATAAATTATATGGCATCGCAAAAGCATCAAATCCAATTTCTGTTGCGGAGATGGCGTCAAAAATCAAAGCAGACTGCGAACACGGCAAATCCATAAGCCTTTCATTGAAATTGAATTGCTATGAGGGGACATTCAGAAATGTTACTTTGGCAAAAGGTCCGGAATATGCCTTTGATATATTGTTTGCACTGCAAAAAATAGATTCATTTACTTTATCGTGCCATACAATTGCACATCAAATCGGACAAGCAGCCTTTATCAAAAATCCGTCAGATTGGAAAACCCAGGTGAGGGCAATCAATCAAGCGTGTGCTTACGGTGCAATGCATGGCCTGATGGAAGAGTATTTTGAAAATTTACCTAAAGAAAAATCATTCGGAGAAGGCCTATCGGAAATTTGCGAATCCAATCCGCATGATATGTGTTTCCATATCGTAGGGCATTTGTTGCTTGTTGAAACAGCGGATAAGATAGATAATGCTATAGATCTTTGTTCAGTATTTCAGGATAAGCGCCAGCGCCATTTTTGTCTGACTGGGGTGTATATGGAGCACATGATAGTTCCGGGGTTATCCGCACACGGGTTTTATAACGAATCGAGAAGGAAATATTGGTTTAATTATATAGATGATTTTGAAAATTTATGCCGATCGTATAATGGTGAAAATGCAGTGGCTTGCTGGAATATGTTGGGTCACGCGGCTGTTAACAAATTCCATAACAACCCAAGAATCATATTTGATTTTTGCAATAGAGCCCAATTAAAAGATGCGGCAAGAATGTGCAAATTATATGCCGTTGGCCTCATCGCCCAGTTTGAGAGGCTAAGACTTGATTCATTAAAATACATGTGCACTTTGGAGCGTAACAAAGATCCGAGTTTTGAGAATGAGTGCTATCTTACACTTGCAGGAGCCATGAACGCTGCGGTTCCTCACAGAAAAGCTGACGTATTTATGTTCTGCTCATCTCTAGATGGAAATTTTCGTGGCACGTGTTTTTCTCATATGGGAGAAACTTTCAGAACAAATGGCATGGAAACGGAAGACATATTGAAATTATGTAGAAATCTGCCAAACGAATTTCAGGATCAATGCATAAAAAATGTCAACAATTGACCAAAATACATTAATAGCAACCTTTAATTTCTAAACGAGAAAGTTTTCTAATTATAGTCAGACAATAGGATATTTACCAAGGCTCGCCGCACCACCAGCAATCATACCCCTCATAACCTTCGTATCCCTCATATCCCTGGTACCCTTCATACCCTTGATATCCTTCATAACCTTGGTAGTTTTGATAACTTTCATACCCTTGATATCCCTCATAGCTCTGATAGCTTGGTGCAGAACCACC
>CAYJRA010000003.1:0-3570 GCA_964372465.1 uncultured archaeon | reverse complement strand
TTCCGCTGTAACTCTCATAACTCTCATAGCTCTGATAGCTTGGTGCAGAACCACCTTCCTTCGTCAATGCCATTACGGGGCTTCCGCTGTAACTCTCATAACTCTCATAGCTCTGATAGCTTGGTGCAGAACCACCATCCGTCAACCCTGTATAATATGGGTCTGTTCCAACAGAATATGTACATCCAGTGTTTGCGTTTACTTGATTAATATTTAATAGTAAAATCAGTGTTATTCCAAGAATCAGTTTCTTGAATACGGTTTCATTAAAAGTAAAATCAATCAACCTTTTTTGAGCAGCCATTATAACACCACTATAATAAAACTGTATTTGGTATTTAAAATATTTTATGTAATTGACTTATTTACCGAACCGCTTTTTTATGTTTAAAGTTGTTGATATAGATATAAGTGACTTCGAATGATAGAGATCATATTAATTTTGCTCTTTGGCATCTGGACGTCTTATACTGATATCAAATACGAAAAGATAAAAAACATCTCGGTTTTATTGATGATTATTTTTGGGATTATTCTGAATTTCGTAATATTTCACAGTGGTTCGAATAAAGAAATGATGATATCAAATATAATTTTATCAATATTTTCGTCTGTTATTATTTGGTTGGCCGGGCTTTGGTCCGCCGGGGATGCAAAACTTTTTATCGGATATTCTATTCTCATTCCGCCGTATTTGTACAATCAGATTTTCGACCCAAGATTTCCATCGTTAAATATTTTCATTTACACGTTTTCCATCATTTTTTTATATTTAGGGGTTCAGGTGCTTTTTAAAACCACTTGGAAAGAGAAGATTGAGACTGTAAGAAAATTCTTTTCTTTGAAGTTTTTAGTTAGGCTGGTTGTTGCTTTTATAGCTTTATCAACAACGAGAATGCTGCTGTTCCCAGATATAGGCATTCTTCATACATACTTTGTAAACATCTTTTTAATGTTTGTAATATTTGAAATAATAGAAACTTTCACTAAAATAAAAACAGATCTGATTTTCATTGCTGTTGCTGTGGTTGGAATGCTGATATTTAGAGATTATTTTCTATCCGCTGGATTTATTTTAAGTTTGGTTCAAACAGCATTGATTTTTGTTGCGATAAGATCTATAATCGTCGAACTGGGCATGCAGGTATTTTTGAGACGAATGAAAATTTCTGAATTGAAAGAAGGCATGATTCCGGCTGAAATAATTTTAAAAGACAAAAGCGGGAGGTTTGTGAAAGAAAAAATATCATATTTCAGCCTGTTTTCCATGCTTAAGTCTAGAAGTAAAGAGGCAACTGTTTTAGATGTCAGAACAGACGGCCTGACAAGGGAAGACATCAAGAATTTGCAGGCTTTGCATAACAAAAGAAAAATTAAGGACGATTATTTGTTAATCAATACAGCGATGCCCTTCGCTATTTTTATTTTCATTGGAGTGCTGATTTCGATTGCATCCAAGATTTTTGCTTGACACAGCTAGTGAATTAGAAATTGACTGCACATCTCTCTGGACATGGGCGAGTTCTTGCTCCAACCCAAGATAACAGTATTTTTTTGTCTTCTTCATCCATCATTTTTTGAAACAGGAAACGGAATGCCTTTTTCTGCCATTTGCATTCAAAATTCGTGGGCGGCTTCACATACAGGTCATCATGAAATCCGACAGTGCAGTCGTAGCATGTGCCGCAATATGCTGAAAATGGACAAGATTCACAAAGAGGCGTAGCTTCAGCCGACATTTTGGACAAGGACAAAGTTTTTTCCCTGATTGTTTTTTGTGTATCCTCGTTGACGTGTCCGATATGAAAAATTTTATGTGATTTCAATGAATTGCAGGCTATGATCGTGCCATCTGCAGCGAATGATAGTGTTGAGAATCCGGCTCCACACGGTCTGTCACCGCATATACCATCTTCATATCCAAGCATCCTGCGAACAAATTGAAACGTATTTCTCTCGCAGATGAAAGTTCCTTTTTTGCATAATTCAATGCAATACTCCACGCCCCTTTTCCAATATTGAAAAAATTCTTCCGGTTCCATCATTAATTTTTTTATGTTCATCGATGCCCTTCCGCTCGGGCGAAAATACTTGAAAAAAATTGTAGTCTCCCCCAGAGATACATAAATGTCCACTAGGGATTCTGGCGGATAATCAAGTGAAACTTTTGTTATCACAGGCATCATACCGACTCTTACGTTATATACCTCTTTTAATCTTTTGATCCAGTATACAACCTTGTCATACGAACCTATCCCGCCCAAGAAGAATCGGTGCTTGTCATGAAGCTCTTTGGGGCCGTCCAGTGATGTGCTGACGCTTATTTTCATCTTTGAAATTTCTTTTGCAATGTTATCGTTCATCAGCGTCAGATTCGTTCCTATGCCGAATTTGAAGAATTTTTTGGTTTCTTTCGACTTTTTTAGGGCTTCCTGATGGATGAATTTTACAAGGTCAAAATTTATGAGAGGCTCCCCGCCTTGGAGGACCATTTCAACTCTTTTTGATGTTGACTGAAAAATGAAATCAACTGCCTTTTTTGCAGTTTCCTCGCTCATCGATTCCTCTTTGGGATTGGCATCGGGGTAGCAGTATATGCAGTTCATATTGCATTTGTCAGTGTTCGAAATTATGTAAAAATACGGATATCCCAAAAGCTTGGTGAATTTCCTCATGATCGAGAAATTGATTTTTTTTATGTTATTCGGCGTGATTATTATCCCAACTTCCTCCAACTTTTTAAGCATGACAGGATCTTCGTCGAATCTGCGCTGTGAGAACAATTCATATTCTTCATTCGACAGGATCAGCCACCCCCCAAATCTCGTGTTGATCAGAACATGACTTTCATCCAACCGTGTTTCGAAGAATTCATTCAATCGAAAAGCATTTTCATTGCCGACAAGAGTCCCTTTATATTCTGTTAACATTTTATCAGCCTATCTTTGTTGTGCCATCGGTGTCATGGCCATTCTAAACAATGAATTTCTCAGATCGGCATATCTCTCAGCATTTAGATTTTTTAAGAATGAATTCAATAATTCTTTGTTAAAGTCAAACCCCAGTCGCTCCAGTTGCGGAGCTTCGATTTTATGGTCAAGAGAAATCAGTTTGACGCTTATTCTGTTTTCTGGCGCAGTATCCATGATGACATCGTATCCATCAATGTATTGGTATGCTGTTCGTATGATGATTGAAACAGGAAATACGGAAGCGGAAACTGATATAATTATTGATCTTTCATCAGAGTTGATTTCAAAATTATGTTTTTTTATAAAATCATTCATAAAATATCTACTTTAAAAATTATAGATTAATAAACGGGATGATTTACCACCATTCGCCCCAATCTCCCCAGTCACCATAACTATCCCCATATCCCCAGTCACCATAGCTGTCGCCCCAATCTCCCCAGTCACCATAGCTGTCTCTCCAACTATCTCTCCAGTCATCTCTCCAATCCCCATAGTCACCATAATCTCCATAAGGTGGAGTATAATCCCCATAACTTCCGCCCTCCTTCGTCAATGCCATTACGGGACTTCCACTAGAAGTATCACTATAAGTTCC
>CAYJRA010000002.1:0-90052 GCA_964372465.1 uncultured archaeon | reverse complement strand
ATATATCTATTCACACAAAACCCAATACAATCAAAAACAAAACAACTGAATAAATCAGATCCAAATAAAAAACTCTTAACGAATTTACGATTTTTATCAGTAAAATAATCGGCAGTCCCAACAAAACCAATGGGTTCCTTAGCAACATTATCTTAGTGAACTTCCACAACGCATCTGCATCTCCAGAACTTGGAAAGGCGTGCATCCCTATTGATAATCCCAACCATATTAAAAGTAAATTGAAATCTGGTATAGCGAAGGAAAAAACAATTATGGACATTAACGTATTAATAAAAAATGGTCCCAAGTCGATCAATAGCATTTTTATATATGAGCTAGGCATTTCATGAACAACGTAACCAGCGGGATTTCCTAATCTGAAATAGCAGACCTTACGCACTCTTACATCAGTGAAATGACAGAAGAACTGATGGGCAAACTCATGAACTATAACACCGGGGAATGTCAATAAAGAAATCCAATCTACTGATGTCATAATCAGATTTTAATTTTAGAATTAAAAAACAAAACCAAGACCTAGAGTGAAGCTGTAGACTTTGTAGCCGGTTGTTGTATTGGCAACATCAACCATAGTCTCTTTGTAACCTTTCGTGAAAAATGGCACCGTAGAGTTTAATCCTTCCGATAAGTCGTTAACAACCTTCCAGTATACCAGTGCAGTGCCTGTGTATTGAGGGGAATAAACCCCGCTTAAGAATTGATTAAATGCAGTGCTATTGGTTGCATATTCATATGTCCTGTTCATCCTGTCTATTGTGTTGACAGTATCTATTACTGAAGTTTCTAGCAATGCAGATTTCCAATTAGTCTTAACAACATATTGGGGGAAGAAATGCAGGAATGCCAGGATAAGAATCAACGCGGTCAACAAAACTTCTAGGATGCTTATTATTCCTTTCATAAAATCACACCTGTACTATGACCTCGGCTGCTTTGATTAAACTGCCGTCATTATATGCAACTATCCTTCTCATCGTGGAATTGATGATTGCTTTCTGCACTACCGGAGATTTGCAGGTGTAGAGTGGTGTCCTTGATCCATCGACGGGATTTATATCCAAAATGAACAGTGATAATTGCCTGCTCGTCCCTGTTTTTTTCTGCAATGATTCATATTGCGATGCAACAGCACAGTCAAAATTGGACAGTTCATTTATCTTATCTAATGCTATCAAGTTCTGTTTATTTGCCGTATTGTTTGCCAGTCCTATTCTCACCACATCGCCAGAAGTCCACGAGCTGGGTTCGCCGGGATTATTTATCAGCAATTCAGAAATCTGGAATGCCTCCGATCTAATATTCTCCTTTCTTACTTCCTCGTCAAATATCGGAATGCTCCTCGTATAGGATATGTAGATATAAGCTATCAAAGTGACAAAAATTCCAAAAGAAATCATGTATTCTATAGTGAGCTGACCTTTCAATCAACCACCGAGCAGTCCTATCCTAACCAGAATGAAAAATATTCCTGATGAAGCTAAAAACAAGATAAGGCTGTGTTTGATACCTGCCTGCAACGATCCTTCGCCGATCTGACCTGCGATAAGACCGCCGCTTATAGCTTGAATTGCTGCCATAGAATAAAACAAAGCAACATAGTAACATGATACCCCTGTAATATCTATGCCCATCATATTGCAGACGCCTAGATAGATATAGCACGGCGAACAACTGAAATCGCCACCATATATACAAGCCTCGCAGGGGTTTCCTATTACGCCGCTGATAGGATTGGTTCCAAGACTTGACGCAGAGAATATAGGAACCAGCAGTCTGTTTATTCCGACAACTATTCCGATAAAGACGAATGTCAACGCATACATTGCAACTACATATTGGCTTAATGTGCTCTGCCTCTCTTTCTTTGTTTCCTGAATGGTTGATAGTGTGTTCGCTAATGACTCCAAAGTCTCATCAACAGATCCTCCAGACTTATAAGTTTCTATAAGCACCCTGATTATTCTGTTCAATGATTCATTTTTTTTCAATCTATCCCTAGATTGTTCTAATACTTTTATGATATTCACACTCCATGACAATTGATGAGCCATTTTTTTAACTTCTTTATTCAACGGTCCATAGTCGGTTCTGCTCACGCTAATAATAGCTTTATGCAACGGCAGACCAGCTCGGGCAGATTCAACTAAATCCCGCAAAAATATCGGATATCTCAGCTCTATTTCCTCCAAGTCTCTGTATTTGATATAATTCAATATAAGCTGTGGTATCACAACAAAAAAAATGGATAGTATTATAATGTTTCCCAAAATCCCAATATCGTTAATCAATATTCCTACAAATATAACTACCAAAGATATGAGAAGAGTAGCAATAAATGTCTTTACTTCAATTGATAAATCTGTCTTAACCATTTTATTCTCCGCCCGGTGAAGATGCTTTTATCAAAATAATAAAGGCAAATGAAACCAATGGTATGAATAAAAAGATGAGGAAGAATTGAATGGAAACGATGCTAATCACAGATATACCTCCAAGACCTGACATTATTGAGGTCAGTATGGTGAAGAATATGGATCCCAAAACTATTGCTGTTAAATAAATTTCCAGATAAACGGCAAGCGAATGCGCAAAGTCGTTGAGCTTTCTTCTATAATTATTCAAATACGTTCTTGATTTTTCATTCAAATAAACAGAAAGGTTGCCGCCGGCTTTCAGTGTTGATGAAATAGACCACAACAATTCTTTGAATTCGTTTGAGGCTGTCCTGTTTACTGCCTTGTCCAAACTATCAAATATATTCAATCCGAAAGCTTTCATATCCGTCACCATTTGTCTAACCTCCTCGCTAACTTGACCGTATTCCCTGAATTTGGAAAATATTTCAAAAATTTTATGCGGCGGGAGCTTGGAGCTTGCAATGGTTGAAAGGTAGATTGAGGCGAAGGGTAGGGATCGCTCAATCTCTTTTGCCCTGTCGCTTATCAGAAATTTCGGATAGTTGATGAAAGAAATAAAAAACACGAAGCTTATGCATAATGAAAGCGTGACTGACATTATCAAACTGAATAGCACGCCCATGCCGAGCAATGAAAGTATAAAAGATATCAAAGGCACTTCAAAAACGAATAAAACTATGCAAGTGAGCAAGGACGTTGCTAAATACTCCTCAAGTGTTTTTTTCAGCCCGCTTTTTTTCAGATCCTGCTTCAAATCAGTAAAAAAATCCGTGTGCGGCTGGATATACTTGCCTACGGTATTGATAGCAAACTTCACATAAGAAGACATCAAATATCACCACTTATTGTTTCAAGAACTTGAAGTGGGTAATTGTAATATAAATTGACTATTCTGCCAACATCTCTGTAATCTATTATATTCCTTTCTCTCATCCAATAAAGCACAATCATCCTTCTTTTCATTTCCTCCTTTATTTGATCTTCTTTTAGACCTGTCTTCTTCATTATTCTATGAAGAATTTGGCTTTTATTTTTCAGGATAAACTTATCTGTGTTTGAATCCCATTCTATCACTTGATTTACTTTAGGCCTATTCTTTTCATAATTGTAGCCAATGATCTCGAAAATACCCTGGACTTTTCTTACAAATTTGCCTCTATATCTCAGGTTTGACATGAACACCACGACATCTAGGCTCTCAATCAAACTCGGCGGCAATTCGATGGGCGGAGTTATTAGCCTGTCAACCAGTTTATCAAAATTCTCGGCATGAATGGTTGCTAGAGATGCATGACCTGTGGCCATTTGCTGGAATAGAACATAAGCCTCCCTGCCCCTGACTTCACCTACTATAATATAATCCGGTCTTTGCCTCAAACTCTCTCTCAGCAGATCAAATAGATCAACATCTCCTCTCTGTTTGTTTTTTTCATCTGAAACAGATACCCTCGCGACTTGAGGCACCCAATGCGGGTGTGGCAACTGGATCTCTCCCGTGTCTTCGATGCTGACAATCTTCATTTCGGGTTTGATGAATAATGACAACATGTTGAGAAAACTCGTCTTACCAGTAGCAGTTCCGCCCGAAGCCAGAATGCTGAATCCGTAATCAGTGCACATCCACAAAAATGCAAGTGTCTTAATATCCAATGTGCCATAGTTCAAGAAATGGGTTGGTGTGAATGGGTATTTGGTGAATTTTCTGATCGTGAGGTTTGATCCTCTTTTTGCAATATCCGTCCCCAAAGTTCCCTGGATTCTAGATCCGTCTGGTAAAGTGCCGTTCAACAAAGGGTCTATGACAGAGACTGATTGGCCTGTCAACTGAGCTAAGCGAATCAGATAGGAATCTAGTTCGTCGACATCGTTGATGACTAAATTAGTAATGATCGATCCGATCCTCGGGTTCCTGTGAAACACAAAGATGGGAACGCCTGCTCCGTCGCAGCTTATATCTTCTATCTCTGGATCATGCATCAACGGCTCGACCAATCCCAATCCAAGAAAATCCCTGTCAATATAATACAATAATATCTGCTTGTCAGTATCAGAAATTTTTATCCCAAAATAATCCATGAGCTCATCTACTTGATGATGTAAATATTCTTTTACCTCTATTTCCTTCATCTTTGTAAAATCTACATCCAATTTTTCTTCAAGCAGATTTTTTATTCTGACAAGAAGTTTTTGCATTGCCTCTGAAATCGGAGGCTGGACAACGTCGTACTGATATCTGTTCTTCGCATCGTTCCAATAAATTTTAGCGTAAGATAGGACTGGTTGATTTTTTGTTGGTTTCTCTGGTATCAAGGGATAGATGAAGCTGACTCTGTCTTCCTGCTCTTCTTCTTTTATTCCTCTCATTGTGACTCTTTTTGTAGAAAAGTCTGGTATCTCAACCCCTTCAAAAACATATTCTGTTTTCTTGGATGCTTCATCCATCTGAACAGGCTCTTGCGATTGCTGGATTATGTTGGATTCTATCTGCAGTTTTGTTTGAGAACCGGAAATTATTACTGGAATGGGCGTTGTTAAAGTATTCTTCTTATTCAAATTCTTATAGCCGTTCACCATTTTTCTGAAGAGCAGTCTAGTATTCATTCATTTCACACTAATCTTTTTTTCAATATTATTAATTGTGATTTCTACTATTTTACTCTCACTCTTTGCATTCCCTGTTTGGTTATAGGTTTCGTTCATATTAAAAATTGCGGAAGTTTTTGAAATAGATTTTTCCGACAACAAAGTATTGTTTAAATTCTGCTTGTTGAGGCTTGATGTGTAAAAGAATCCCCCCAATTTTGAAGGCACGTGCTCCTTTATAGTGATATTGTCGCATCCTCTGCATCCGGCACCTTTTATGACGTTAGTGGCAACAATATTGTTGATGGAATCCAGAAGAGAACTTCCAACCTTTTGGTTCAAGTTTACGTTTTGGTTGTAGAAGATGAAGCTTATTGTGATGAATAGGCTGAACGAAATAAGGAAGAATAAAACGAATTCCACAATTATTGTCTGGCCTTTCATGTCCTCAAACAATAATATTAATTTCAGTTATAGTTAAACCTTGAGCTTGCCTGGAGCCCATTCTCTGGATTCTCATGAATCCCGTGCCCGTTTCTTTTGCTGTGTTGTCTGTTGTATTCAGTACTATCCAATACCCCTGATTTGAAACAGGATCTACAAGCTTTCTATACCACAACCTGTAGTAGACATCTAGGTTCGTTACCTTACCGGCAGCTTTGGCAAAAACAACGGAGGGCGTATCTATGCTCAATACCGCACTCGCATTCACGTTCGGACTGTTTAAAGAAACCCATTCGCCTTCAGCAACATTGGAGACCTTGCTCTCGAAATAAAAAACTACCGAATTGTTAAATGTGCTGGAAATTCTCTCCGGATAGACCGTGATTTTGCCGGGGACTTTTATGGACATAGTCTCCTCACCGCCGTTCTCAGCTATCTCCCTTATGGATTTATCAAGCGATATGAAAAAGTTGAATACGTCATCCACGCTTTTCGAGTCCTTCCTCTTCTCTATCATGTTGTTTGCCCAAGGCAATACTGTAGCGATAGCGCCAAGCGATACGACTATAATGAGAATTATTGAAACCGGCTGAACTTGTCCTTTTTTCATTTTCTACACTTAACAAAAGACAGTTAAAATCTCAGGACTTGATGTTGCTACAACAACTCTGTATTGACCTGACGGAACTGTGTTTTTATTTACTAGAACTGACACCCCTCTGACAGGTATTGTAAATGTAGTGTCCCCGCTGCCACCGTTTTCTTCGAAGTCAGTGGTGTTTAATTTATTGTCCACCAAAATCTTCAGATCGCCCGTGCCTCCTGTATTTACTATGCTCATCTGTCCTTCATTAGTTACAATTAAAGATATTCTGCCGTTGGTGCAGTCGCCGGTAACACTAATAACCTTTGATGTTTTCCCGCCGATAAAATTGCTGATATAGAAATATGCGGTGGTTGAAAGGGCAATGGTTATCAATAGAAGTAATATTGTTGCAACTACTGCCGAGATTCCTTTCATTTTTTTACCTCATTTATAATTGCCCTGGCTTTTTCAAAGGTAACCTCATCATAGGAGGTGCTCCTGTTGGTGGCTGCAAGATAGGTCTTGGAAGTCTTGAAGGCATCATTGGTTTCTTTATTCTCTTGCTGATTTCATCTAATAATTCAACGACAGAATCATTTCTTTCATTCATACCTCTATTAGCTTTAATCAACTCATCAAGCTTGTCTACTACTGGTTTCATTGATTCCTGACTCATAGAAACTGATTCTTCCTCTCCAGAACTTTTGATAAGTACAACCAGTTCTCTGAGTTGAGATGTCATTTCATCTAATTTAGAAGGGAGTTTGGACAGTTCCAATTTCAATGCATCATTTGATTTCACTAATTCATCGACGATTCCTTGATTCATCCTGATAATATCTATAATATCCCTTATAATGGATTTCGGATCATTAGTTGACAATGTCTCTAGTTTTTCCATCCTTCTTTCCAAATTCCTCAAAGGAGAAACCGGGACAATTTCATATTCTTCGTCTTCAGCCATTGTTTTCCACCAAAATATAGATTGATTTCTTACTTTAAATTATTTGATATGATATAATAAAAAACTTACACATAAGTAATTAAACTAATGACTATCTAACAATATATAAATTTCGAAAGAATAAAAAAATATTGGTAAATGTTAACAAGTAATTAATTTTCTTCAATAATAGTTTTTTGAAAGTAAAAAATGAAAATTATTGATTCGCATAAATTTCAAAACAAGAAAAAGGAAAGAATGGCGAATTAATAATCCTCGCCACCACCCATGTTAGGCATTCCGCCGCCAGGAGGCATTCCTCCGCCTTTATCCAGCTTGGAAGCAGATATAACATCATCTATTCTTAAAATCATTTCTGCTACTTCTGTAGATGATTTCAGTGCCTGTATCTTCACTTTCAACGGCTCAACAACACCTGCTTTGAGCATATCCGTTACTCCACCACTGAATACATTGACGCCCATTTCCTGTTTTTTGTTTTCATGTTCTGCTCTTAAAGCAACTAATGTATCTATCGGATCCAATCCGGCATTCTCTGCCAAACTTCTAGGAATAATTTCCAATGCATCAGCAAATGCATTTACTGCTAGTTGCTCTCTGCCCTTCAATCCTTCTGAATATTTCCTGAGTTCTCTTGCAACTTCCGCTTCGGGTGCGCCGCCACCTGGAACTATTTTCCCAAGTTCTATTGCTGAAGATACAGCGCCCAAAGCGTCTTCTATTGCTCTATCAACTTCATCCACAACATGTTCTGTTCCGCCTCTTACCAGCACGCTGACTGCTTTCGGATTCTTGCAATCTCTGACAAAGACCATCTGTTCGGTTCCAACTTTTTGTTCTTCAACTAGCTTAGCATATCCCAAATCATCGCTTGATAAATCATCTAGATTTGTTACTATTCTTCCGCCAGTAGCTTTTGCCAATGCTTCCAAATCAGATTTTTTAACTCTTCTTGCTGCCAATATTCCCCGCTTAGCCAAATAATGCTGAGATACATCCTCTATACCTTTCTGACAGAAGAGAACATTTGCCCCTGATTTAGAAATTTTCTCAACCATATCCTTCATTATCTTCTCTTCCTGTTCGATGAATGCTTGCAATTTCAAAGGATCTGTAATTTGTATTTGCGCGTCCGTTTCTGTCTCCTTTACTTCCATTGCTGCATCGACCAAAGCAATCTTCGCATCCTTAACCTGTTTAGGCATTCCAGGATGCACTACTTCCTTATCGATTATTATACCTTTCAATAGTTCTGTATCTTCGGAAGATCCTCCCTGCTTTTTCTCTCTCTTAATATTTCCTGTATCAACTATCATCTTGCCATTCTTCTTTTCTGCAACCATTGTTACGGCATCTACTATCAAGTCAGAAGATTTTTCCATATTCCCGTAACCAGATTTTCCACTCATGCTCGTTACAGCAATTTTTTTCAACGTTTCTCTGTCTTCGAGCCTTACCGGTATCGCCATTTTTTCCAATACTTCCATGGATTTTTTCAAAGCAAGATTATACCCGCGGATAACCACCGTGGGATGAATGTCCTGATCTAATAGCTCGCCGGCTTTCTTTAAAAGTTCTCCTGCGATAACTGCAGCTGTCGTAGTGCCGTCACCCACTTCTTCATTCTGGGTTTTTGCAATTTCAACAATCATCTTTGCTGCAGGATGTTCTATCTCCATCTCTTCCAATATGGTGACTCCATCATTCGTTATGACTATATCACCTATTGAATCAACAAGCATTTTATCCATTCCTTTAGGACCAAGAGTTGTACGAACAGCATCACTAACTGCCTTGGCAGCAGAAATATTATTTTCCTGCGCTGTCTTACCCCTTGTTCTCAATGTACCTTCGGGCAAAATTAATACTGGTTGCCCACCAATTTGACCTATTGTTGCATTAGCCATGTAAACACCTCCATTTTTCAAACTAACCGATCAACAGAATATTCCAATATGTGTATGTGGGTATACAGATATAAATATTTTCATGCTTTCCCAACCGACAATAAAACCAGTACAAAAAGCAAAGTTACTGATACCATTGAAGCCAATGAAAGAAAATTACCCAATTCATAAAAAGACAGGGCATACTTATTCATTTCATTGTTTTTCCTGCTTATACCAAAATACATAGTAAAAGCAGCTATGCTGTAAGAGAAGGAGCTCATTGCTGGTGGTAAGATCAACAATCCAAAAAGAACTGCATTACTCAATTTGAGAACGTTTTGATTAAGTCCTATTATCAACACTACAATCATGAGAAGCATAGATGCCTGTGAGCCGCTCTTTGATGCATGATTAGTAGCATCATGAAATTTACTTATATTCATCTTATGAGAATCAATTATACCTCTATAGAAAAATGCCATTATAAAAACCCAGATAAAAGAAAACACTGGCGCTATTAAAACCAAAAATGGTGTGTTGTTTGTTTCGATTGTCAAAAAATACCATAGTCCGAATCCGACAAATATTGAAAGCATGACGAAGCTAATAATAAACTCTTTGGTTTTCTCCAAAAACAGCATAATAATTATTTGACAATCTCAGTTAAAATAATTTCAGTTATGCATATTCTTTTTTTTCATTAATTATTTGTTTAATATCCTTGAAATCACTGGCCTCTAGAATTTCTGAATCCAGAAGGATTGGTATACCTTGGATGCTCTCTTTTTCGGATTTTCTAGTAACGAATAAACTCCCAGTTTCAGCGAATGAACTTATGTCATTGATTATTTGTGATCTGCTTTCAAGGTTTTTTTCATCATCGGAAACGCTTATTATTATCGTTTCTCTTTTTTTGGCTATCATTTCAAACGGTATTGAAGTCAGACAACTGTTGTCTATTTTCAATTCCGTAAACTTCAAAGAAATTTTTCTCTGAAGTTCTGTCTTAGGTTCAATTGTTTCACTTATTTCTGGTTTTTTAAATTCATAAGGAAGAATCAGCGAGATTTTAAATATTCGCTCCAATTTTTCCACAGTTTCCAATGTTGGCCTGACTCTGTTGTTCTCTATTTCATAAAGTGATTTCTTCGATATCTCCGCAATCTCACTCAAAGACTTTAGTGTCAAACTTCTCTTCAATCTATCTCGTCTCAGCAATTTCGTATCTATGGAAACCGTGTGTTTGCCCTTTAATGCAAAAATGGATGGAAGAAATGTGTTAGATAGCAATGTCTCAAACAATTCCGGTCTTATTGCCGGCAAGCCGAATCTGGAGTATATTATATTAGGAGATAAGTTTCCGTTATTACATCTCAAACTTATTGTCAACGCATACCCGGAAAAAAAATTGGAAATTGTTTTCATATTGGCAGCCATTTCTTTGCTTAATGAGTCTATATTGGTCAATGCCTTTATTACAATCATTTTATCCTTTTTTGCAAGAATATCAAAGCAGCTGTGATATGTGAAACTATCAAATCCGTATGAGTCCAATGCGTCAACTATCCTTTCAACCAACAATTCTTTAAACTCACTCATACTATCATTTAAATATTTGTCATAAGAAAACTTAATAAATCATATGGGCCGGTAGCTCAGCCTGGCTATCTTTCGGAACAGAAAGAGCACTGGTCTTATAAGGCCTCTGAGCGTAAAAACCAGCGGTCGCGTGTTCGAATCGCGCCCGGCCCATAAATTTTTATGTGAATCTATGGAAGAGAAAAAAACTGTTGTTGGCGTCTTAGCGATTGTCAAAAATGATAACAAGTTTCTGTTGACTAAAAGACATTCTAAAAAGAGATTTGAGGGCGGTAAATGGGGGTTTGTCGGCGAAACTGTGAAATTTAATGAAGATCCTATTGGTTGTTTGAGAAGAGGACTAAAGGAAGAAGTGAATTTAGAATTGGAGTCGTGGCAGTTATTCAACATATATTCAATTTTATTTGAAATACCGAATTTTAAGAAACATGTAATTTTGATTACGTATATTTGCGGAACAAAAAATAACAATGTCAGAATAAACGATGAAGCAGAAGATTTTGGATGGTTTGAATTAAAAGAGATGGAAAAGTTAGAAATGATTAAAGGGAATGAAAAAATTGTTAAAGATCTAATACAAAATTATCTTTGATAGTATGAGTTTTCTCAAGACAGTTACGGGAAAATTGATTGTTGCAAATTTTGCAGTATTCGTAATTACATTGCTGTTTAGAGATACAATAGATTATATTGCGTTAACGCCTACAGAAGCGATATTCAAACTTAGGATATGGCAATTTTTCACTTTCATGTTTGTCCACGGGAGCATTGAACATATACTATTAAATATGTGGGGTTTGTTCATGTTTGGACCCACGATCGAATATGTTATGGGGAAAAGGAAGTTCATATTATTCTATATAATTACGGGAATCAGTTCTGGAATATTCCATATTCTCTTAACAGGAATCAGCGATACTCCATTGATAGGTGCCTCTGGAGCTATATTTGGTGTTATGACAGCGTATGGGTTGATGTTTCCGAGACAAACAATTTATTTTCAGATGATAATCCCTATGCCAGCTATTGTATTCATAATTATAGTAGGACTATTGCAAATTGTATTTGGTATAACCGGACTGGAACCAGGAGTATCTAATTACGGCCACCTAGGTGGGATGATAGTGGGCTTTATTCTAGTCAAATTCTTCGGATTCCAAAAAAAGAAAGTAAAATTCTTCTGGGAAGAAGACTGAAATAAGAATTTATTTTTATCAAATAATAGAAACTATCATGGACCCTCAAATTGTTGAAAGGATAAGATTATTCAAAATGGTTAGAGACATACCTTTTTATCTAGGCCTCGATGGCGAGCAAGGTTATGAATGTGTCACAAAACCAGAAATTCTAGATAGATTATTTCGGACAATTGGACTGAAAAGTAGACATATAATCTGTGAATTCAGATGGAAAAATTTGGATTTACCAGATGAACTGATGAAATTGCCGCACGATGATCCAGAAACACATGAATATTTAGAAGTTTGGATACCTGAAGGTGGTAAATGGATAATAGTTGATCCAAATTGGGACAGCAGAATAAAATGGCCTACAATCCCTATTGCAGAATGGGATGGTTCAACTGATACAAAACTTGCGGTTATTCCTATAAAAACTCTTTCTCCGCAAGAGAGTTCTGTTTTTATAACTAAAGATGTTGGAGAAGAAAGAGAAAAATACATGGAAAGAAACAGAAAGTTTTTTATCGCATTAAACAGATGGTTGGAATCTATTCGCAAAAAGACTTGAATTTTTCAAAATCTTTCCCTGATTTTATGTTTCTTACAACATCAGAAGGTGCTTCTAAAACTTCTAATACTTTATCCCAGTTTTCCCTTTTTCGAATCATAGCAACATAAGGATTTGTAATTGTTGCGAATTTTTTGTTTTCATATCTATAATCAGCATTAATCCAAACACCCTTTTCTCTTAGTAGGCTTCGAATATTTTTAGTTAATTTGTTAATGTCTCCTTCAATTTGATAGAACGCATTACTAGTCCAAATTACATCTGCTTTCGGTAAAGAAATTTTATCTAGATCCAAAATATTGGCTTGAATGAGATTAACTCTAGTTCCAATTTTTGTTAATTTATTGTAATCTTTTTTCAACTTAATTCTATTCTTCTTAGTTTCTGGTAAATAACAGGCTAGTTGCCATTTTAAATCTGGTTTCTGAATATCAACTCCTATTGCCTTTGAAATTTTTACCTTTTTCTTTAAATAATGTTGTAATTTAGAACCTGTTTTGATATTAGAAAATTTATTCGTGTTTAATGACGTCAAACCAAGTCCGATACTAGCACATAAATCAATTACCACGCATTTCTTATTGATCATTCCAAGAATTATTTGCAGTAATGCATAACGTTCAATGACATTGGTAGAAGCATATTTTGTTTGGCACAATTTTATTATTTGACTTGAATAATTTACTAGATCTTTTTTTAGTTTCTCTTTTCTAGTTATTTTATCATAAGCAAATTTTGTTAGGTATTGTAGAGATATGTAAATTAAATATGATAAATGCTCGTCAGTAATTGTTGGTCTTTTTTCTAATATTTTTATCAAAATATTTCTAAAATAATTTTCATTTAAGAAATTTGAAAGAACAGAAAAAAAAATTCTGACTGGCGAATCTTGTTCGTCTCTTCCTAGCCTTCGAATCATGTTGTTTATAGAATCAATTTTGATTCTCATGAAACTATATTAAATTTTTAGTTATATATTGTATAAATCTTCCGATAATATCCAAATTATTGTTCATATTATTTGAATGGAAACAGATCCATAGAATTAAGTCAAGAGGGTGATTTTTTAGATTTATATAAATGAAATTTTTATTAAATATGTATGGATGTGAGAAAAGCAAAACTTTCTGATATTGATGAAATTTTTAATCTGGGGAGTGCTGTTAACGAGTTTGAAGTTAGCGATGAGGTAGTTACGTTCTGGCCGGAGAAAATATTAAAAAGGTGTGTTAAAAGTAAAACAGATTTTATTTTTATAGCAGAAGAAAATAGTGAGATTGTAGGTTTTGTTATAGCTAATTACAATCCAAATTTCAGTAAGGCAATAATTGAAAATATTTTTGTCAAACCAGAATTTAGAGGCCAGAACATCGGGAAAAAATTATTAGAATCGCTGTTAGACCAGTTAGAAAAAGTAAATTGCGAATATGTATGCGCTTTGGTAGAATCAAAAGATGAACCAGCTATTGGTTTTTATGTCAAAAATAATTTTAATAGAGGAATTAATTGTGTTTGGTTAGATAAAATATTGGCAAAATCATTTAAGAAATAAACAACCTTTTCTCGATTACAACTAACAAATTTCTAAACTCTCATTAATAATGATCGGTAGCTCAATGGATCCCTGGTCAGCAAAAATATTCGCTCTTGTAACGGGTATTGCCGTTATCATTATAGCACTGTTAAATTTTTCGTCTTTAAAAAGAACGAATCATAAAGGCTGACGAAATTTTTTATATACAACTTTTATCAAATTATATTATATTTTAACTATCAAAAGGAGGTGTAAAAGGTGGCAGCAAGGAGAAAATCTTCGAGAAGAAATGAGGGAGAAAAAAGATAATAAATACCTAAGGCAGGAAACATTAATTTCTTGCCTTTTTTGTTTATTTCAGCCACTCATTCTTCAATTTGTTAAACGAATTCTCTTTAATAGATTCTCTTATTTTTTCCATAAGTCTCAAAAAGAAATTCATATTATGCAAGCTTACTAAACGATAAAAGGTAAGTTCTTTCGCAACATACAGATGCCTTAAGTATGCTTTGCTGAAATTAGAGCATGTGTAGCACTTGCAACTTTCACTGACGGATTTTTTATCGTCTTTGAATTTCGATCTCTGTATGTCAATTCTAAATTTATTGCCAACATTGCCACCTTCTTCAGAAGGTACAAAAAAGAAGCCCGCTCTACCCAATCTAGTTGGTATCACACAATCGAACATGTCAACACCCTTTTCTATACAGTTAAAGAGATCATCTACGTATCCTATACCCAAAAGATGCCTCGGCTTATCGTAAGGCAATAATGGAATTGTCCAATCAAGAATGTTATGCATATCTTTTTTAGATTTACCCAATGACCCTCCTATAGCTATCCCATCAAAAGGTAAGGATGAAATAAATTTCGCACTTTCTTCTCTCAAATCTTTATACTCACCACCTTGTATAATTCCAAATATTGCTTGGTCAGTAGTTCTGCTATCCAAAGAAAGTTGCGCCCACCTGTGAGTTCTAATCATTGCTTTTTTGGTATACTCATAATCACTCAAAGGTGAAGTGCATTCGTCCAAAGCTAAAATTATGTCTGCTCCAAGAATTTTTTGAATTTCTATTGAAAGCTGTGGCGTAAGGAAAACCTTCTTGCCGTCATATGGAGACCTGAATATAATACCATCATCATTTATAAAAGCGAATTTTTTAATATTGGTTCTGGATTTTGGTTTGACTGGATTTTCGTCTGGAAAAACATTGCCACTTATCTTTCCAACGCCATGCTGCAAACCATACCCAAGACTGAATGCTTGAAAACCGCCACTATCTGTTATGATGGGTTTGTTCCACTTCATAAAATTATGCAAACCATCAAATGCTTCTATTGTTTCGTTGCCTGGCCTCAGATAAAGATGAAACGTGTTTGCAAACAAAATTTCTGCATTCAATTCTTCCATGTCATCAGACGTAAGAGATTTGACAGAAGCATTGGTCGCCACTGGCACATAAGCGGGCGTATTAATTCTGCCGTGGGGTGTTTTTATTTCGCCTACTCTGGCCCCCGACTTCGCATCTTCAAATCCAATTCTAAATGAAAATTTCGTCATAAGATAACAATCTGTTGATCTAAAATTTAATCTTTTGCGACAAAAATCAAGTTTAAATTCTTTATTTCAAAAATTATAAACTGATCAAAAATGGGTGGATATCAAAAGATCCAATAATTCTGAATTTTTCTCTAGTCCGCACTACATTAAATTTTTGAAACAAAATAAAATCCTAATAATTGTTGAAAGTGCAAAAGAGACAATAGATGATACTTTAAAATTCTAGGCGATATAAATGAATGATATGGAACAGAAAACAACATTGGAAAAAATGATAGAAGAAAGGAAGAAAAAATTAGAAGATCTAAAATATATGGGCGTAGATCCTTTTGGAAGCAGATATGACCGTTCCCACATGATTAATGAAATAATACAGAAACATTCAAAAATAAAAGCCGGACAAAAACTTGAAAAAATAAAAGTAAAGGCGGCGGGTAGAATTAGAAGCATAAGAATGCATGGAAAGGCTTCGTTTGCTGACATTGAAGACTTCTCTGGAAGAATGCAATCATATTTCAGCGTTGATACATTGGGTGAAGAACCATATAAAATACTGGAGAAACTAGATACGGGAGATATAATAGGTGTAGACGGTTTCGTTTTCAAGACGCATAAAGGCGAGCTGAGTATATGGGTAAAAAAAATCCATATCTTATGCAAGGCATTAAGACCTCTTCCGTCAGAATGGTTCGGCTTAAAGGACGTTGAATCGAGATACAGGCAGAGATATTTGGATCTCATAATGAACCCGGAAGTCAAAAAAACTTTCATATTAAGAAGCAAAATCATTCAAGCAATAAGAGAATATTTTGTCAAAGAAGGATATGTGGAGGTGGAGACGCCAATATTGCAACCAATATATGGCGGTGCGTTTGCTCGACCTTTTGTCACACATCATAATACATTGGATATGAAAATGTATCTAAGAATTTCAAACGAAATGTATTTGAAAAGGCTTGTTGTGGGAGGATTTGAAAGGGTATTTGAATTCTCTCCTGATTTTAGAAACGAAGGCGTTGACACTATGCACAACCCAGAATTTTTACAAGTAGAAGCCATGACAACATACGCCGATTATAGGGATGGGATGAAATTAGTGGAAAATGTGATAGCATATGCGGCAAAAAAAGCGATCGGAACAACGAAAATAACATACAATGGCAATAAGATAGACTTGAAACCACCGTGGACAAGAATAAAATTGGTTGATGCGATCAAAAAACACACCAACACTGACGTGATGAATAGCTCGCTGAATGACTTGATAAAATTCGCTAAAAACAATGGAATAAAAGTGAAAGATGGAGTTAGGAAAGGCGAGGTTATCGGGGCAATTTTTGAAGAACTGGTAGAATCAAAATTAATACAGCCAACAATAGTTTATGATTATCCGATAGAGATATCAGCGCTATCCAAAAAATGCAAAGACGATCCCTCATTCACAGAAAGATTTGAGATGTATATTTGCGGCGAAGAATACGGAAATAATTATTCTGAAATAAATGACCCCATACAACTCAAAAAAAATTTTATAGAAGAATTGAAAAGAAGCAAAACGGGGGATGAGGAAGCGCATCCAATGGATGAAGATTTTATCAGAGCTATCGAGCATGGCATGCCACCTACCTGCGGCATTGGTATTGGAATTGATAGAGTGACTATGCTTTTGACGAACAACACTTCAATCAGAGATGTCATACTATTTCCTGCATTAAGATCTGGGAAGAAGGTTGATGTTTTCGGAGACAAAGAAAGTGATAGTGTAGTCAAGAAATAGGATTTTGATGTAAAAAACACTATTATTTCTTAATTTATTTACATCAATTAATTATGGCGTTCGAAGAATCAAAGATATACAAAAATGAAAATGCTTTATCTCCAGAATATTTACCTGAGATGCTCCCGCACAGGGAATCGCAAACTGAGTTAATCGCTAAAAATTTAGAACCTGCCAGCAAAGGAAGAAGGCCACAGAATATATTTGTAAACGGGGCACCTGGCATAGGCAAAACAGCATCGGTAAAATTCGTCTTCAAGCAGTTTGAAGAATATTCTGGAATCAAGCCAGTTTATATCAATACGTGGGATTACAACACTTCTTTTGGATTAATAACTAAACTGACTACAGAACTCGGATTCTTTGTTCAAAGAAGAGGCGTTTCAAAGGATGAAGTAATGGAAAGATTAATTGATGGAATTAAAAAAACAAAGAAAGGTATTGTTGTCTGCTTGGATGAGATAGATCAACTAATAAGAAGGGATGAAAAGGCATTGTATGATTTGCTTAGATTGAATCAATATGTTGAAAATCAGGTTGGTATAGTTGCCATCTCAAATTATAAGGATGTTTTCATGAATTTGGAACCAAGAATAATGAGCAGCTTGGATATAGAAGAAATACAATTCAAACCCTACACCTTGGAAGAGATGAAAAAAATTCTTACTGAAAGATGTAAAGAAGCTTTCAGAAGTGGCGTGGTTGAAGAAGGTGTGATTTTGTTGTGTGCCAATCATGCTGTAGTCAGAGGCGGGGATGTAAGGATTGGAATAGAATGCCTAAGAAAGGCCAGTAGATTGGCAGAAGACGAAAATTCTGATAGAATAACTGTTGATCATGTCAAAAAAATATTATTATCAGTAAAATCAATGAAAGTAGAAATAATGAAAAACAGGTTGGAAGATACTGACAAAAACATTGCTGTACTACTTGAATCCCAAAATGTTATTACATCAAGTGAATTGAGAGATCTATATTCAAAACAGTATGGGAAAATTAGCCATGTCCAATTTAGGCACCATTTAAATTATTTAAAAAATACCGGTGTCATAAATGAAAAGGTAAGAAGAAGTGGATCGCGGGGAAGAAAGGTTTATATTTCATTAGCTAAAAGAAAGGTTTTTAAGTGATTAATTGTTCATATGTTAAGACATAGCGAGATGGAGCAGCCTTTTGTAAAACAAACTGCAATGGAGTGCTCACAGGGCTCATAACCCTGGGGTCGGAAGTTCAAATCTTCCTCTCGCTATTTTTCAACTCAAAATATGCGGCTAATGGTATTATTATGAAAATACTTGTCTTCCTTCAAGGAACAACAATCATGCATAAAGATGCAATTGGTCATACTAGAGAGGAAATAATAAAACAAGTTATCGAAAAGAATGAATCTGTTAAAGATTACGCATCTCATGTTCCTGTGGGTAATGTGGTTAAAAAGTTACAAAATTGGGAAAAACAAGGAGCAAAAATATGTTATCTAAGTGCACTCACGAAATCCAAAAGTGCAAGAGAAGACGAAAGGATTTTATTTAAAGAAGGAATAAAGGCGGAAATATCTGTTCTTGATAGAAATAAATTTCCTAGAGGTACAGTATATCATCGTGGGTCGGGCGAAAATTATAAAGATGTCGTTGAAAGAATTAAACCTTTACCAGATATTATAATTGAAGACGATTGTGATTCTATTGGTAAACACGAGATGACATATCCCAGTCTGAAACCGGAATTAAAAAAGAAAATAAAATCCATTGTTGTAAAGGAATTCAGTGGAATTGATCATCTGCCTGACGACATTTCTGAATTAAAAAAATATTGAATCACTCCAACTCTCTAGCTGTCAAAGCCTCTATTCTACTCTCCAAATCCTTTATTTTTTCATCTTGAAGTTTGGTCAAAACAAGAATATCGTCAACTTTCTTCGAAAGATGGGAAAGGTATTTAGAGACTGTATCTATCTGTTTCATCATTTCTTCAAACTTTTCCATGTTGTCTGATTTGGCTTGAACGCTGATTCTGAATTTTTCTGGGTTAAAATTAAAGGTCTCTTCCTTGTTTTTCATCTTAAACATTAAACCACTAATATTAGAAAAGAAATTAAACTTTTAAACCTATACCTGACTAGTATTTGTTATCGGGTCCATAGTCTATCGGTAAAAAATCGGGAATAGGACGCGGCCCTTACATTTGGTATGAATCACTAAGAAAGGCCGAGAGACCAGTTCAATTCTGGTTGGACCCATTTTGCCTTTAACAAAGTATTTTAATATTCAGTGAGTATAGATTGTCATGGATCAGAAAGAAGCACAGCAAAGAGTATTGAGATATCAGCAGCTGCAAAACAGAATGGAGATGTTGACTAGCAGGAGAGAGCTGTTGATAAATAGACTAATTGAAATTGAGTCAACTCTAGAGGCGTTGGAAAACATAGATACATCCAAAGAAAAGGAAATCTTGCTACCTTTGGGATCGGGTGTTTATATATCCGGTAGATTATCTGGCGATAATAAAATAGTCATGACGATAGGCGAAGATGCGGCTATTGACACGACATTGAATGATGCCAGAAAAACTGTTGATGAATACAAAAATGAGACTGCCGCTACTATCCAAGTTTTTGAGGATGAGATATTAAAATACAAAGAAGAATTGACTAGGATGGAACCTGAAATAAGGTCTATAATCGAGAAGAGATAGATATGTTTGACTTCTTAAAGAAGAAGATTAGTAATATTATTTCTACTGTAACCAAAAAAGTTGTTAAAGAAGAGCCTAAGCCAAAGAAAGAGAGGAAGGAAAAACAACCTAAAGATAAAAAATCCACGGTAAAAGAAGTTGCAGAAAGAATTTTCAAAACAGTGACTGAAAGGCAGATAACAGAAGATGATGTAATCAACATTTTCAATCAAGTTGAATTGGATTTGCTGGAAGCAGATGTGGCAGTTGATGTAATTGACAAATTCAAAGATGACTTAAAAAGAAACTTGGTAGGAAAAGATGTTAAAAGAATGCATGTAAAGGAAGTGGTAGAAAACAGTTTCAAAAATAGCTTACTAGAAGTTTTAACGACTCCTGAAATAGATCTAGAAGATATCATAGAGAAAAAAAAGAAAGAGAATAAACCGGTATTGTTTATTTTTCTAGGATTCAATGGTAGCGGAAAGACGACGAGCCTAGCAAAATTCGCAAAATGGCTTATGGATAGAAAGTATTCAGTTGTATTTGCTGCGGGAGATTCGTTCCGTGCAGCTTCAATAGAACAGTTGGAAGAACATGCAAACAAATTGAAAGTGAAGGTGATAAGGCATCAATATGGCGCTGATCCGGCTGCAGTTATATTTGATGCAGTCAAACACGCAGAGTCTCAGAATGTTAATGTAGTATTGGCGGATACTGCTGGAAGAACTCACACGAACAAAAATTTGATGGACCAGCTGGAAAAAGTGTGCAGAGTGAACAAGGCTGACTTAAAAATTCTCGTGTTAGATAGCCTAACTGGCAATGATATCATCAACCAATGCGAAATGTATGACAAAGCAGTGGGTGTCGACGCATTGATATTGACTAAAGCGGATGTCGTTGAGAAGGGAGGCAGTATCCTCTCAGCTGCATATGTATTGAAGAAACCTATTCTATTTCTGGGTGTTGGGCAGGAATATAAAAACTTTGAGAAA
Organism: uncultured archaeon; assembly: GCA_964372465.1. Taxonomy (GTDB): domain Archaea; phylum Aenigmatarchaeota; class Aenigmatarchaeia; order CG10238-14; family CG10238-14; genus JAGVVZ01. The sequence continues at coordinate 69,254 of CAYJRA010000002.1, read as the reverse complement.
TACGATCCTAAAAAGATAGTTGAAAAATTGTTATAATATATCAGAAATAAAAAATCTATAACCTTAAAAAAACCACTTAATATTTATCTAAAGAGAACATGCTGAACTTTGGTAAAAGTATAACCGATCTAATTAGAAATGTTTTGACTAAATCAAACATTGATAGAGAATCTGTAGAAGAGATAATAAAAGGTTTGCAACGAATACTTCTTCAAGCTGATGTAGACGTAAAGCTAGTTTATGAACTATCGAACAACATAAGGAAAAGATGCATTCAGGAAAAGATGCCAGCTGGTTTTACACTTAGAGAGCATGTGATGAAGGTAGTTTATGAAGAAATAACTAATCTCCTAGGCAAAGAGAAAGCTGAACTGATCGGCAAAAAAAGAATAATGATGGTCGGTCTTTTCGGTTCCGGTAAAACAACAACTACAGCTAAGCTTGCAAAATATTTCCAGAAACAGGGATTGAAACCTGGTATGATTGCATGCGACTATCACAGACCTGCCGCGCCCCAGCAATTGCAGCAATTGGGTGATAAACTTCATATCCCAGTCCATATAAACGATGAAAAGAATCCTTACGATGCAATAAAAGAAGGTCTGCATAAGTTTGAAAAATATGATGTGGTAATTGTAGATACTGCGGGGAGAAATGCACTGGATGATGAACTAGCGAAGGAATTAAAAGATTTGCATAAAATATTCCAGCCGAATGAAACGCTGCTTGTAATTCCTGCTGATCTGGGAAGAACTGTCGGGAAGCAAGCCGAGGAATTTCATAAATTAGTTGGTGTGACTGGCGTAATCGTCACAAAAACAGACGGTACAGCAAAAGGCGGTGGGGCTTTGTCGTCTTGCTCTGTTACTCAAGCAAAAGTGAAATTCATCGGGACTGGAGAAAAGATAGAAAACTTAGAGCCTTATGATCCTGTCAGGTTTGTTTCAAGATTGCTTGGAATGGGTGATCTGGAAGCATTAATGGAAAAGGTAAAGGATGCTGAATTCAAAGAAGAGGATGCTGAAAAATTCTTGTCAGGAAAATTCACTCTGAAAGATTTTTATGATCAACTTGTTGGTATGGAAAAGATGGGACCTTTATCTGGCGTTATGGAAATGATACCAGGTTTGGGTCACAATGTTCCAGAGAATTTGATGCAGTTACAAGAAGAGAAAATGAAGAAGTTCAAGTACATCATAGATTCCATGACGAATGAGGAGAAGGATAATCCTGAAATAATCCATTCTTCCAGAATCAAAAGAATTGCTAAGGGTTCTGGCACTTCTGAAAAGGATGTGAGAGATTTGATAAAGCAATTTGAACAGTCTAAAAAATTAATTAAGAAAATAGGAGGAACTGGTGGATTAAAAAGAGGGCAACTAGCTAAATTGGCAAAGAAGTTTGGACTGAAGTTTTAATCCTCAAATCTAATTTTAAAGGTTAAAAACATTACAACCAAAATAGTAAGAATATGAAGAATTCTAATAACAAGAAATTAATTTTGATTATAGCCACATTAAGCTCTTTCCTTACACCGTTTGTAGGATCATCAATAAATGTAGCACTCCCGTCAATAGGAAAGGAATTCGGGATCGATGCCATTTTATTGAGCTGGACTGTTACCTCATATGTTTTAGCAGCTGCCGTGTTTCTCATTCCTTTTGGTAGATTAGCAGACATACATGGTAGAAAGAGAATTTTCACATTTGGCGTGATCGTGCATATCATCGCTGCTGTTCTATTATCGATTTCAAATTCTGCATTAATGCTGATATTATTACGAGTTTTACAGGGTATGGGCAGTGCGATGATTTTCGGGACCGGCGTATCAATAATAACTTCGGTATTTCCTCGTGGAGAAAGAGGAAAGGCATTAGGTATCAACTCAACTGCTGTTTATTTGGGATCATCCTTGGGACCTTTTTTCGGAGGATTCTTGACACAATACCTCGGATGGAGAAGCATTTTTATCTCAATCGTATTACTGGGATCATCAATACTATATGTTGTTTTTTCAAAACTGAAGGGTGAATGGGCTGGCGCGAAAGGAGAAAAATTTGATTTTATTGGATCAACTGTTTATGGCTCAACATTGATTTTCATAATGTTAGGCCTTTCATTCATTCCAAAATTCAACGGGATATTATTAATCTTAATCGGTATTGTTTTTGCTTTCATGTTTATCAAATGGCAAACGAAAACAAATCATCCGCTCATAGACATAAATTTGTTCAGGAAAAATAAAGTGTTTGCATATTCAAATTTAGCAGCATTGATCAATTACAGCGCGACTTATGCAATTGGTTTTCTTCTGAGCCTTTATCTTCAATACATAAAGGGTTTTAGCCCACAAAATACTGGATTAGTTCTAGTATCCCAACCCATTATGCAAGCTGTCTTTTCGCCATTCGCAGGCAAACTATCGGATAAGATTGAACCAAGAATAATAGCCTCATCCGGAATGGCTCTCATAACATTAGGCCTATTCTTTTTCGTTTTTATAAATGAAAATACTCCTTTGGAATTTATAATAGGTAATTTGATGCTTTTCGGTTTTGGATTCGCTTTGTTCTCATCGCCGAATGTCAATGCTGTCATGAGTTCGGTTAGAAAGAAATTTTACGGGGTTTCTTCAGCTACATTAAGCACGATGAGGCTTGTGGGACAAATGCTAAGCATGGGTATCGTTACGATGGTTTTTGCTACATACATAGGCAGAATTCAAATAACAGCCGAATACTATCCACTCTTCATGAAAAGTTTGAAAGTGATATTTTTAATTTTCGCGGTGTTTTGCTTTGTTGGTATATTTGCATCGTTTTCCAGAGGTAAAATGAATAGAGGTAAGAAATGAGAGAATTCATTTTGAAAGCATCATTAGCAACTACGGCAGATTTTTCTTTAAACGATCTTCCTGGAGCGGGAAGGATGGATGTCGTTTGCAGATGCATAAATTCGGCGTTCTGGATCTCAGATGGGATAAGAAAGGATGTCAAACTATATACAGTATTAGAAGGTACGCCTAATCCTCCTTTGACGATAGAGTTCAATTCTAATAGAATTAGAAGGTTCTCACCAGACGAGAGAAATATTGCATCGCACATAAAAATAGCAATCAACAAATTCAACGAACTCAGAGAAACTGTGGAATCAGAACCAGGAGTGACTATTATGAGAAAGGGTTTTGAAGAATTGGTGGAAGAAAAAAACAGAGAATGCAAATTAATGTACCTTCATCCCAGCGGCACGGATATAGGAAAATGCAAGTTCATCAAAAATGCCTGTTTCATTTTGGGAGATCATCTTGGAATTGGCGAGCAAACGGAAGTGTTTCTTGATAAACTTAAAATCGAAAAAATATCAATAGGCCCCCAAACATATTTATCTTCAACTGTTATAGCTGTAATAAATAATGAATTAGATAGAAGAGGAAATTAAATGGACGTAAAAGAAAAGGCAATAACAATAATGAAGGACAAATTTGTATGTGATAATTGCTTAGGAAGGGGATTTGGCGCATTGCTCACGGGATTAACTAATGAACAGAGAGGAGAAACGATAAGGAAATATTTAGCTTTTCTAATGGATTCCGGGGAGAAGCTGGGTATGGATGAATCTAACTTTTTTGGGATCAGATTCAGAAATGTCAAAGTAAAGGGCAAGGAACCGAAAAAATGCTCGCTCTGCGGAGATCTATTCAAGAACCTTAAAAAAAAAGTAAATCTCATTATTAAGCAGTTGCAGAAATTTGAATTCAAAACACTCTTAGTTGGAACTAACCCACCACTAAATGTGATAGAAAAGGAGCAAGAATTATGGAATAAGATTGGAGTGGAATGGGTAGAATCGATTAGAACGGAGATAAACAGAGAGTTGGGGAAAGAAATCTGCATAATGATGAAAAAAGAGATGGACAGGAAAAACCCGGATATCACAATATTTTATGATTTCAATAAGAATTCAGTTCGATTGCAGATAAGATCATTGTATATTTTTGGAAAATATCGAAAATCGGTTCGTGGTATACCTCAGACTAAATGGAAGAAGAAAATTTACAAAACATCTATTCAAGAGATTGCAGCTAAGCCTTTGCTGAAGTATTCTAACGCCGATGATACGAGTTTTCATGGTGAAGGCAGAGAGGATATAGATGTTCGCTGTCTGGGATGGAGACCGTTTGTGATAGAATTACTGAACCCGATAAAAAGGAATCTTGATTTGAAGAAAATGGAAAAGGAGATTAACAAGTCAAACAAGGTCAAAGTTAGTGGATTGAAATACACAAGCAAAGACGTAGTCAGAAACATCAAAACAGTGAAGCATGATAAGACATACAGAGCAACTGTAACTTTCGAGAAAAGCGTGAGAAATATTAAAAAACTGTCAGAATTGAAAAATACAGTGATATCACAAAGCACTCCCATAAGAGTAATCAAAAGAAGATCTGATAAACTGAGAAGAAGACTTGTAAAAGATATAAAATTCAGAAAATTGACCGATAAGAAAATTGAATTAAAAATCACTTCTCAATCCGGCCTTTATATCAAAGAATTGATAACTGGAGATGACGGTAGGACATCACCAAATGTTGCTAATTTGTTAAACAACAAAGTCAAGAAAATTGAACTGGATGTAATAAAGATACATGAAAAATAACTAACAAAGGATTAAATCTTTTAATTTTTCTTCTATTAAATATGGCTATAATAGGTATTTATCTGGGAAAATCTGCTAGAAATGGCTCACAAAACCAAGCAGAAATTTTATCTATATTACGTGATGCGGGATATAATATAGACTTAAAACAAGGTACAGATCCAGATTTCTATTTTCAAATAGATTCAGATGGCGTACAAACTGTTTTGATGACAATAAATAACAATTTTGGAAACGCAAAATATGCCGCTAGAGTCATTTCTTCTCCTTAAAATACCATTAACTTGATGTTGTAAAAGGTTAAAAATCTTAAATATAGAAGTTTATAGAATAAAGTGATCAAAAATGCCCATAAAATCCAAAGGTCCCAGAAGGAAGACTAGAAGGCTTTTAAAGAGAAGGAATAGGGAAAGGCTGACTGTAAACAAGTATTTGCAGGAGTTTGAGATAGGCAACAGAGTCCTCATACAGCCTTCACCCACTAGCCACAAAGGAATGCCTTTTAAGAGATTTGCTGGTAAAATAGGGGTCATAGCAAATAAGAGAGGGCAATCATATATTATTAAAGTAATGGATGGCCATAAGGAGAAGCAGGTTATCTCAAGACCCGAGCACATCAGGTTGATTTAATGGAAGAAATACTGAAGGAAAAACTCATAACCAATACGGAAGCTTTTGAGATACTGAAAGAAAGGGGTAAAGAGATAGAACTGGGCTACGAGCAAAAAAATGCCCTGGATCACCTTAAGAAATATACAAAAATCAGCGAAAAAAATGCCTCAGAATTAACAGAAAAGTTAAAAGAGATCAATAAACTGACAGAAAGGCAGATAATAAGCATTATCAACATGCTTCCAAAAGACAAGGACGAATTGAGAGTTGTTTTAGATAAAGATTACAAAAATCTGACTGAAGAAGAAAAAACACTTATTCTTGAAAAAGTAAATAAGTTTGTATAAACACGGGGCCGTTCTCTATGAAAGATGAATACATAATAGTATTAGATTTTTTAGCAACAGGCATGGCTTCCAGCAGAAAAGCTGATCCTGTAGTATTGGGCATTGGCAACAAATTCTTGAATCTGTTAGAAGTCATATTAAAACCGGAAGTAACAACTAAACCGGGCGAGCTAATCTATGTCGGAGAAGGAAAATGGGACAAAGTCAAATTGATAAAAGGGAGAATAAAGTATGACGACCTGACAAGCTTTGCTAAAAAGGAATTGGAAGACGTTATTGACAAGATAATAAACGAGAATGAGGAAAGATTCATAGATTTCTTCAATAAAGCCGGTCCACTCACAACTCGCTTGCACACCCTCGAACTGCTTCAAGGTATAGGGAAGAAGCATATGTGGGGTATTTTGAAGGCTAGAAAGGAAAAACTATTTGCTAACTTTGAAGATTTGAAGGCTAGAGTTGAGATGTTGCCAGATCCAAAAAAGATGATAAAGAGAAGGGTAATAGATGAATTGAAAAAAGTGGACAGGCACAAACTGTTTGTTCCTTACTGAGATCCCTTTTCATCAACTTCCTTCATGGCCACAGCCACAGAAACCCAGATCACGCCTGATATTAAAAATAGAGCAAAAGATACAATCGATGCAACTACATAACCAGATTTGGTTGTGCCGAAATTAATCTCAGTATTACCGGCTATCGCAGATGCGAGAAAGGCAGAAAACGCACCCAAGAATAAAAGAAATATTATCTTTGAGTTGAGATATTTGCCGTTTTTCGATTTATTCATTAATTAAATATTATTATAAAGGAAATATAAATCATAATCCTCTGCTCATTCCGATTACTTCCACAGACTTCACGCCCTCTATTGTTGCTATCTCATCCGCTACTTTATCAGCCAACCCCTCTTCTTCATCTATCACTTTAATGACTTTTATAAAATTCAAACCAAAAGCTATGGGCACTATCTCCATTTTCTGCGGCTGGAATTTTTTAGTAATTTCAGTTTGTATTTTATTCAAATCTGTCTCCACGCCTTCGGGCATCACTCTGTACGTAACAATGACTGTTGCTTTGCCCATACGACCAACTAAGGACCTTCGAAGCCACAAATACATTTGTAAATATTTGATAGCCTTTTGCATTTAGAACATCTAAAAATATCTGTTTTGCCGCAGCTAGGACATTTAAACTGTACGAATTTCTTGTCGCCTAAAAGATTAGTCTTGCAAGTAGTGCACTTCATCCATTCCTTTTCTTTTTCCAACAAATCACCTTAAAATCCTCACAAGTATTTTGTTGTTTTTGTATTAAAAGCTTATAAGCCTTTAAGTTGTCTAAATAATTATGCAATTTTTGCGCCGTGGTTATTAAGCAAGAATATACTTTTTCTTAGCCAATATTATTTAATGCCCCTGTAGTCTAATGGATAGGACGGGAGCTTGCGGTCGTTGGTGAAAAGCTTCTAATCCGGATTCGAATTCCGGCAGGGGCATTTAAATCCCTATAAGAGCTTTCAATAAATATATATCTCATTTTTTGTATTATTGATAATAAAGTATAACCTATGTACTTTCATTAAACGATCATATATTAAGAAAAATTACGGGGGGGGTTATGATTAAAAGTGTTGTTCCAGAGTTGATAGTAGAGAATATGGAACGTTCAATTCATTTCTATAAAGATCTTCTTGACTTCAAGATCACTGCCCAAGTACCAGAAATTGGAAATCCCGTTTGGACAGAATTAGAAAACGGATCAATAAAATTAATGTTGCAAACGAAAAAGGAAACGTTATTGGAGATTCCGAGCATTTCAAATCGTATAATTGGTGGAACCACAATACTCGTTTTTAGATTGAATTCGCGTGATGCTGTGCGTAATCTGGCATCAAAACTAACCAACCAAGTTCAAATTATATCTTCATTACGAGAAACTGATTATGGAACTGTAGAGCTTATTATCGCCGATCCTGATGGTTATATGCTGCTTTTTTCGGGAGAGTGATTGAACTCTAGTACAGTTTATGCTCAACCTTTTCTTTCATAACACACTGTGAGAGAAATCAAAATTCAGTCATTTCAAGTCAACTTTCATAAAATCATAAGCTATTTGAGTATCTTTAAATAATTTTTTTGCTTCTTCTTCCAACTCTTTTGTATCTGTATATCTTCTGCTGATATGTGTCAATATCAATTTTTTGACATTTGCTTTCTTTGCAAGCTCTGCTGCTGCCTTAACATCAGTATGCGATTTCTCAGCAATATCCTCTTCCAGAAATGTGCCGTCATGAATGAGCACGTCCGCGCCCTTAGACAAGTTCATTATATTTTTATGCGGTTTGGTATCGCCGGAATATACGACTTTAAGTCCGGGTTTAACATATCCGACATCCTCCATTTTCACTGTCTTTCCTTTCCATTCTAACTTGCCTTCTCCCTTCAGCTTCTTTAACCAAGGACCTTTGTTGATGCCATATTTTTTCAACTTCTCTTCATCAATATTCCATTTATCTTTCTCTTTAAAACAAAAGGCTACGGCTGGAACGGTATGATAAGCAGGAACCGATAATACTTCATAATCTTCACTATCAACTATTCTAGAAATCTTGTTTCCTTCAAATTCCACATTTATCGCTTTTATTGGGAATCGCACTCCAAAATATCCCAAGTCAAGAATGTTGGAAACAAATCTTTCTGCCTCCGGGGCATATATTTCCAGCGGCTCTTTTCTCCTCTCTAAATTCATCGTTTGTATCATCGGGATTAGCCCAGCGAAGTGATCGGCATGCCAATGTGTTATGAATATCTTTTTTATCTGCATGAAGCTAACTCCAGACTTCATTAGCTGCTTCTGTGTTCCCTCACCGCAGTCAAAGAGAAAGACATCTCTGTAATAAGAATAATATTCCATAACAATGGCCGGATGGTTCCTGTTCAGGGTAGGAATACCAGATACTGTTCCCAAAAACGTTATTGAAATCATAACTTTAATTTAGGAATTATCAATTTAATAGTTCTTGTCATAATTGAATTAATGAAAGTTTGAGTTTCCATAATTTTTCATATTTCAGAAAACGGCTATTAATAGTATTACCCAGTATCACTTTCGCCAAAATTAGGATGCGCAAATAAAAACAGTAATAAACTTTCTTAATTGTATTTAATTTATGGTAGATTTTACTTCAGATGAAAAAAAACTAATTGATCATGCAAAAAAAGCAATAGTAAAATATAATCAACTACGCAAGACTACAGGAGGGATTGATACATTATATGCCTTTGTTATGTCAGATAGTGGAAAAATATATGATGGTGCCTGCCTTGAAACAAACCTTTCGAATGGTAATATCTGTGCAGAAAGGCACGCAATAGCTAATATGATCTTACAAGAAACCTACAAAGCAAAGTTGAAAATCGTGATTGTAGCAGATCCTGTACCAAAAATACAGGAACATAGTACTACTCCTTGTGGTGCATGCAGGCATGTTATAAGAGAATTGGGCAAGCCAGACGCTACAGTTATATGCATGCAATATATTCAACGAAAAAAAGATTGGATATTTCCTAAGATAGAAAAACATAAAATAAAGGAACTATACCCCCATCCTTATACACCTGTCAGGTGGGATTAATATCACACACTTATTCTTTATCCAGATATGCTGCTTAGCAACTCAGAGTTTCTTGTCACTTTTCCATCGAAACAAGCTTTATTTGACATAATTCATGAAATCCATATTTCCCGTGTTCTCTACCCATACCTGATTCTTTGTAGCCACCGAATGGATTGCACGGTAGCCAATGAATGGCAGAATTTATCTCCACTGTTCCAGATTCTATTCTCGAAGCAACTCTTTTTGCTCTTTGTTTATCCATTGTAGAAACCAATGAGCCTTAACCATATCTAGTATGATTTGCGAGTTTGGTAGCGTGTTCGTCAGTCTTAAATGGGATTACTGTCAAAACCGGTCCAAAAACCTCCTCATTCCAGACTCTCATATCCTTTGTTATATTAGCTAAAATAGTAGGCATATAATATGCTCCTTTCATATCAGCGGGTTTTCCTCCTATGACAACCTTAGCGCCTTTTTTGACAGCATCGTTTACTTGAGCTTCTAATAATTCTAATTGTCTCTTTGCAACCAAGCTTCCTATATCTGTTTTCGGGTCTTCGGGATCTCCAACTATTTTTTCCTCTATTTTTGCCTTCAGTTTATTTACAACTTGGCTGAAAAGGGATTCATGAATTATAAGTCTTTTCAATGCATCGCAGGTTTGTCCGCAAACTCTAAATCTCTTCATATACAGCTTATCAATGAACCTATCAACATCTGCATCCTCAAATACTATTCCGGGATTCGAACCCCCCATCTCCAAAACAACCTTGATGAATTTCTTAGCACCGATTTTGTAAATTTCCTTTCCAACTTTAGAACTGCCTGTAAACCAGATGAAATCAATCTTTTCATTTAGCAATTTCTTCCCAACGTCTCCAGCACCGTAAATTTCAGAAAAAACACCTTCCGGCAAGTCTTTTAACATCATAATCTCCTCAATAAGTTTACCTGTTAAAGGGCATTCCTCAGATGTCTTGAAAACAACAGTGTTGCCAGCAACCAAATTAGGAATAACACCCCAAACAAACATTCCGAAAGGATGATTCCATGGGGTAATAACCGCAGTTACGCCGTAAGGTTCATAGACAACTTTATGAATACTTTTATCATCTTCATAAGTCACTTCATCCTTCAAGCATTCTTCTCCATTTTCCAAAAACCATTTGAAATCATTACCATATTTCTCGATCTCTCCTTCAGTGTCTTTCAATGATTTGCCTGTTTCCTTTATTATTAGTCTTGTGATTTCATTCTTCCTTTTCACAAATTCCTCGCATATCGGTTTTATCATCTCAATTCTTTTTTTCACCCCGAGTCCTTTCCATATAAATTTAGCAGAATTTGCTTTGGTTACTTTATCACGGATTTCCTTATTAGTTGATATTTTTACTTCGCCCACTATCTCATAATTTTTTGCTGGATTCGTGGATATAAGCGTTTTCATAACTAAATCATTGGAAAAACAGAGATAAAAACATAGTTCGACAGACAAACCCTTGGAGTTTTAATTCTTTCTTGATATAAAAATATTCTTAAAAAAATCAATTATTCCCATTTTTATTTTAGTGAAATAACCTGTAATTTTTGGCTCCACAACTGGTTTCTGAGTTGTGTTTTCTGTTTTCAGTATTTGTTTAACAGGTTCTTTGGCTGTTTCTTTGAATATGTTTTTGCACGAAACATCGGAGTTTTCGTTTATCTCTATTTCCTTTGAAGTTATCAAACCCAAACCCTCGCCTACAATGTTATATTTTCCATGTTTGTATTTCCCATCACAATTAGGTAGAAGATAAAGTGGGATTGAAAATTTATATTTTGTCATTTTTGAATTAACACGTAAAGAATACACATCACTAACCTTCTCGCCATCTTCATCCTCAACCCAAAAATCAATAGAATTCTCGGATGTGTTGCCCCTGAATATATCAACATCCAATATAAATGATTCGCCAAACTTTACAGAATCTTTCGATTTAATTTCATTGATTTCTATGATAGAATCTTGTTCTTTAATGGTTTCTTTGTTGCTTTTAACGGATATTTCCTTACTGTATTCATTATTTTTTCCGTTGGAATCTTGGCATGAAACATCTATTATTTTTGATTTTATGGTGAAATTACCAGTCTTCTTAGGCGTCCATTGATAAGTCTTGGAATATTGACAAACAAACTCAATGGTAGAATTGTCCTTATTTTTTACTTTGCTGCTGTTTGAATTATCTATCCAATGTTCTATTATAACTTTGTTGCCTTTTTTATTACAATTCAAACTTTCTAATTTGATTCTGTATTTTATTTTTTCCGATAAATCGAATACATTTTTCTCAGTAACTACAGATATCCCAATATCGCATTTGTTGGTATCAACAGGGGTTGTGAATATCGTATTGGAAGTTGTAGTCTGTGTTGAAACTGTCGTTGTGGTGGGTATTGTTGACGTGCTTGCAACTGATTCTTTTACAGTAGTTGATGTTGTTTCTATATCTTTTTCAAAAAAACAATCGTTTTCAAAACCTGGGGAAGGGAAGCATGCCACCCATCTGCCGTCAACTAACTGAAGAGAATCCCCATCATTTTTCCCGCCCATCTCTGGAGTGTATGTTACTATCTCAAAGAAATTCTTCCCCTCATTATCACTCAATTGAATTGTGTCTCCATTATTTGACAGGGACATAACGGTATCGATTATAGTACCTTCGTAGTCTGAAAAATCCTGTAAGAAAGTAGCAGGATCGTCCACAAGCACTAGATATTCGCCTGGAGAAATGCTCATATAGCCTTGAAACTCACTTTCATTCAGCTTATGGTTGCTCCCGTCATTGAAACGCCAGCTTCCTTCGTTATCTCCACCCACAATGTCAATTTCTTCATCCCCGTCATTGTATATCTCAACCCATTCATGATTATTATCATTGCCTCTCGGGTCATACATGATTTCTGTAACTATCACTTTTGATTCGCATAAAACACTAAACAGGCTGACACTAACAACGAAAACTATGAAAAACGGTTGATTGTGGTTCATGATTCAATAAATATTTGTATTTTTACAGATTTTAGTTTTGCATGATCAGGTTTTAATACTACTCATTAGTAAATATTTCTATCCAAAAATCTATCAACTCACACTTGCAGGAAAGTCGTCATACTTTTACTTTATTATATATTTTCTATTATATATTTTATTTAAGTTAATTTTAATTTATATTGTAAAATATACTGTTTTTAATTATTATATTATTTTTATTATATCATTAAATATATTTTTTAATTAAACGACTAAACTATATAAGTATGTTTTCCCTTAATATATAATAGAGTTATAATGATAAACGAAAATGACCTATCAAAGCTTTTTTTGAGGCTAAAACCGGTAAATATAATTACCTCCTTGAAAAGAGGTCCGAAGTATGCAACACAAATTTCTAAAGATGTTGACTGCACATATTCTCACGTCGTAAAACTATTAGAAGAGTTGGAAGATCTGGGATTGGTATCCTTCAAGAAACAAGGCAGAATAAAGGTAATAGAATTAACAGAAGACGGCCAGGACTTAGCTCATTCCATTGAAGGAGTAATGATGAAATTAAACAGAGTAAAAGAAGTTGCTGAAAGAAAGAAATAGTCGCTACATAACGACGAAAATTGCCATTTCTTGCTGATTTCTATGTGTTTCGCGGTTTATCATGATCAATTTGCTCCTGCTTATAAGCAGACGCTGGGTAGCGATATATTTAATTCTCCGAAATGACTATTTTCTATAATGTGTCGTTAGTTGATGACGCATAAGCCGAAAGTGAATGAAATGCAGATAAAAACATGGGTAATAAACAAAATTGATTTTAATGAATTTACATGGGAAGAATTCCTAGAAATCTTATTCCCTAAACATGAAAAAACAAGAGAAGCTGCAAACAAGATTTTGCTATCATTAAAAGAAAAACCTAGCACTTTAAATGAAATAATAACTACACGGAAAATAGCTAGGGGTACTGCTTATGACGCATTTGATATTTTAAGGAAGGCCGGTCTGATTGATAGGAAAGACAAATATTCGGAATTAACACTATCTCATCAATTTTCATTGGCTTTGGAAAGGCTCTCAAAATACTGGAAAAACTGGTCTAAACAGCAATAATTTTTTAATTGGTTTTATTCCCAAATAACCAGCCTCTCAGAATAAAAAAAGATCTATAGAAATGGGCATTTTTAGCAAAATAAATATTCTATATAATACATGATTAAATATATTCTTTAATTAAATAATGTAGAAATATATTGTAATTAAAATATATTTAATACAATAGATAAAATAAATAATAAAAGTAATATATATGTTATTTTAGATAATAACTTAATCTTTCAAAAAGTGAGAGTTGATTTTGAAAAACGGCATTGAAGTTGAACCAAAAACTGGCTGGCTTAGAAGCACATGGTTAAATTTTTCAGGATAGAAATAATTAGAATGAAAATAATAAATAGAACGAAAGAGAGAGTTCTGGCTGAAAATATAATATTCAGAAGGTCAATTTTCGAGCTGATGGCGGGATTAATACCATACAAGACTGAGAATAAGTACATATATGATGTGCTCAAAACTCAAAGGTTTACCAAGAAAGATGCAATGGTGTTTGAGATAGACTATCCGGAAGGAATACATACTTGGTTCATGAGCTTTCCTATAACTGTCATACTGGCAGACGATAAATTGAGAGTTGTTGAGAAAACAAAGATGAAGCCTTTTAGATTCTATATACCCAAAGAAAAGTATAGATATATGGTTGAATTGGTTGAATCTAAGTATAATTGGGTGGATGTTGGGGATAAATTATCGTTTATTGCCTAAAAACTCCAAAAGTGAGAATCGTGTGTGATTAAAGATGAAATCGGGATGGTGGTTGTATGAAAAAAGAATATCATGGGAATTTGTTGGATGTAGAGTTTAAAGATCCAAAGTTTTTGAACAAATTCAAAGTCTTTGCCAAAAGAAAAAGTAACAGAAACCCATGGATAATGTATGGGATAGTCGTCTCAGCCAATAAAATTAAAGGTGTGATTAAAAATGTCCAAAAAAACCTGTTATCAGACAAACCTTATTATGCACATTTTTATAGAGAAGGGGAACTGATAGTTGTTTTCAAAAAGAAAGTGTTTAGAGTTACTCCAGATAAATCTACTTGGAGTGAGATAATAGAATACGGTCGTGGTTTAGGAATACCTGATGATCAATTGGTTTTTGCTCCAAACAAATTAGAAGAAGAAGAGAGTTATTATAGAGATGAAAAAGATTGACGAACAAAGTGAGAGTTTACATCTTTTTAATATATTCATCAACCGTGCGAACAATATCATCTTCTTTTAAAGGTGCCTTATCTAAATGGTGTTTTGATTGAAACGGCAAAGAATTAATGATAAGTGTGACCCCCGTCGATGTTTTCCTTAATTTTAAAGCTAAAGACGGTGATCCGTTAACAGATTCTCTGATATAATTATCTTCTGGGAAATATTTAGTAACTCCATCAAAACCCCATATCACATCTCCTTGATTTATTTCCTGTAATGAAAATCCTCTTTCTTCCAATTTAGGTCTAACGGAAGGAAATAGAGTGCCATAAACAACTTCAGTCATTTTATCTTTTCTAAATTTCGATGTGTATGAATTTATAACTATGTATAGATTTTGTAAAAAAAGTGAGAGTTTTATGTGGATCGATTATATCTATGATCCATTGTTTTGATTTCCGTGCTGTTTTTTTCAAAAAAGAATTTAAATAAGAAAAATCATTTATTAACCTATAAATAAAACGAGTGATAACTTGGTAAGCGGTTGGGATTTTTTAACAATAACAGTAGTTGCAATTGCTGTCTCAAGTATACTTACTACTTATATTAGAGAAAAATTCAAGAAACCTAATGGCAAAAAAGAAGGTAAAAGTAACGGAATTGATAGACTAACTATGGGTTTGATTCTTGTCGGCGTTGGTTTAGCTGTCCTGGTTGGCCAATATTTCAATGTGATTCAGGGCGTGTGGATAATAGGGGGGTTGATAATATTATTTATTGGTTTGGCTCTCGTTTCAAGTTATTATTTATCAAAGAAAAAATGGTAGATCTGTTTTCTATCTTTTTTTCCAAAAGTGAGAGTTACATAAAGTATTTAACATTTTCTATCAAAACTAAAAGTGAAAATAAATGGAAAGAACATTCTTAATGGTCAAGCCTGACGGGGTAAAAAGAGGTCTCGTTGGGGAAGTATACAAAAGAATTGAAAGAACTGGCTTAAAGATAGTTGCATTGAAAATGGCTTATCCTACAAAGAAGCAAGCCGAAAGTTTTTATCCTAGTGATAAAGAATGGTTAATCAACATTGGCAAGAAGGGTGAAAGAAGCTATAGAGACAAAGGCAGAGAATTCAAAATGGATTACAAAGAATATGGTTTAATGGTAAAATCTTGGCTGGTAGATTTTCTTTTATTGGGGCCTGTTGTTTTAAGTGTTGTAGAAGGATCAAATGCTATTGAGATAGTTAGGAAAATAGTGGGTACAACGGAACCAAGAATAGCAGATGCTGGAACTATCAGGGGTGATTATTCTGCTGACTCCTTAGAGAATGCAAATGACCAAAAGAGAGCTTCTAGAAATTTAGTACACGCTTCAACTAGTAAAGAAGATGCTGAAAAGGAAATTAATTTTTGGTTCAAAAAAGAGGAAATCGTTTCTTACAAAAGAGTGGATGAAGAACTGATTCTTGGAAAGTGAGAGTTCTAACGGTGTTAAAAGAAAATGACTGAAAGTGTTGATCCTCCTCCATTAAAAAACGGAATGAAAATTCTTCAAAAACGTAATATAAAACTGGTTGGTATAGCATACAGCAAGGCAGAGAGAGAATATTTTCCAACAGAAGAAGCATACATATCTGAAGAAGAAGTGTTTGGGAGAGCAAAAGTTCTTCAAAAAATTTTAAAACAAATGGGATTCGAGGCAAAATTATACCCCGGAGACGAAACTTTGATGAATAATATTCAAGAAGATAGACCTGATTTGGTTTTGAACTTAGTCGATACTGTGAGAGGAACGGAATTATTGAGCACATGCATACCAGCAGTATTGGATTTAGCTCAAATTCCTTATACAGGAAGCGGCATGTATACATTTACTTTATCGAGCAACAAAGTTTTAATTAAAGAATTATTGATAGCACATGATATACCGACCCCCAAATATCAGTTAGTCAAAAATTGGAAAGAGCCAATATCAAAAAGAACCAAATATCCCGTGATAACAAAACTTAATAATTATCATGGTGGTGTCGGCATTACGAATGACGCTATAAGTGAGAATGAGAAGCATTTAAGAAAAAGATTGAGATATCTGATAAATACTTATAAATCACCAGTAGTTGTTGAAGAATTTATCGATGGTAGGGAATTATCAGCCATAGTACTAGAGGGAAGAAAGGATAGTGTATATATTGGCGAAAAAATTTTCAAATCAACAAAAAAAAGAAAATATAATTTCTGTAGTTTCGATGCAACTTGGTTAGAAGAAGATTCATATTATTATGAAAAATTCAAAAATAGTGGAAGGGTTACAAGATTATCTAAGAAGGCCTTTGATCTGTTAGGAATGGCAGATTATGCAAAGTTTGATATAAGGATGGATAATAAAAAAAGAATTTACTTTATCGACTGTAATACCAATCCGGCATTGGGTCCTGATACTTGTGACTGTGCAATAGGAAATATAACCAAACTTTATGGTGTACCATTCAAAAAAGTTCTCTCAAAAATCATGGCAAGCGCATTATCAACTAGCAATAAATATGTGTAAATAAAGAAAAAAACTGTATAATTTTTTATATACAAAATACTAATTTTGTTATGTTAATAATAAAATTGTTTAATTCAGAAAAATGTTAGAAGTAAAATCACATTTAACAAGAAGCGGAATGCACACGAATGTGCTGGGAAGAAAATATTTCATTAGATATAATACTACATCTTGGAAAAACTACAAAAATGGAATGAAAAATTTTTTATTGGACAATTTACCATTCTTAGGAACCTTCCATCTTCCTATGATTTTTGATGAAAATAAAATTAAATTCAACACAGCAGAGCCATTAATGAAGCCGTGGGTTTATCAAATGATGATAAAATATATACCCTATTCGACAGATGCCGATAAGATATCCACCTCACAGTTCTTAATGAAATTCATAAATCTAGAGTTTGATTTTGAGGATTACAATATGAAATTACCTGAGAGTGATTTTGAACCTGATGAAAAAGCATTGATTAACTTTACATTTGGAAAGGAAAGCCTAGTCACTCTTGGAATATGTGATGAAATAGGACTAGACAATGATTTAATATATTTTGAAACGCCATCGCTCCCAATAGAAACTAAAATAAAAAGAAGATACTCAAAGGTTTTTTCAAAAAAACTTAATAAAAACATCGTAAGAGTCAACACGAACTTTTATGATCTATGTGATGCTACGAATTTTAACAAACCTGATACAGAATGGGGTTATGGAAGCGAATTAACACAATATGCCATGCATTCTTTACCCATAGTGGATGCAAACAAAATAAAATTTGTTATTTTTGGTAATGAAAAAAGCTGTAATGATTTCTACATAAATTCCGAGGGCTACAGATCATATCCGGTTTTTGACCAAACTAGCGACTGGACAATCGAATTAAGCAATCTAATGAAAATAATAACTAACAATAAAACAGGCGTTTTTAGTATAGTGGAGCCTATAAACGAGTTGGCTGTAATAAAAATATTACACAATAGATATAAAAATCTTGGACAGTTTCAATTTTCTTGTTTCCCTGATAATTATCCGCCATCCCCAGAAAACCAATGGTGCCACATGTGTACAAAATGTGCAAGAATTTTTGTGTTCTTGAAAGCAATAGGCGTAGATGTAAAGAATCTTGGATTTAGAGAAAACCTGTTCAACGAAAAATATGCAAGAATGTTTTCGTTGTTCAATGGAACCACAAAGCACGGCATACCTTATGACGACAGTGGATTAAATAGAGATGAATTGTTATTTGCATTTTATTTGGCATATAAAAGAGGTGAGACTGGACCCGTTATTCAATTATTCAAACAAAAATATTTAGATGAAGCTAAAGAGAGGGAAGACGAATTGTATAAAAAATTCTTTGGCGTATTTAATTCTAAAACCATGCCAGGTGGGATAAAGAACAAGGTAATTAGTATATTTAAAGAAGAGCTTAATAACGGTTTTTAGAGTGATTTTTAATATTAACATTTTAATTTCCTTATGAAAGGTATGAACATAACAAAATTAAGAACAAAAAATATCAAATTCAGTCATAATAAATTGTCAAAAAAGCATGTAGCTGTAATAGGAGTTGGCGCTTTAGGAAGTAGATCTGCTGAATTATTAGCTAAAAATGGTATAAAAAAATTAACTGTAATAGACAGAGACTTTGTAGAATTAAGAAATCTGGAAAATCAGATATTATACACAAAAAGCGATATAGGCGTACCGAAAGCTATAGCTGCTAAAAAGAGAATTCATCACATTCACCCAAAAGTAAAAATTAATGCAATGGTTGATGATTTTAATTTTAAAAATGCCTGGAAACTGTTAAAAGATATTGACTTAGTCGTTGACGGCACTGATAATCTCGAGAGTAGATTTCTTATTAACGATATTTGCATTAAAAACAAAATTCCGTGGGTATATGGCGGGGTAATTGGAAGCGTTGGTGCTAGTTTCAATATTTTGCCTGAGAAAATTTGTTTTAGATGCGTTTTTAGAGAAATACCAAGAACTGAAGACTTAGAAACATGTGAAAGTGCTGGTATATCTAATTCTCTTCCTTCTATAATAGCATCTATACAGATAAGGGAAGCATTAAAAATACTTTCTATAGGAAAGGCGCCAAAAAAAATTTTTAGAGTGGATATGCTAAATGATACTTTTGAGTCATTGCATATAAATAAAAATCCAAAATGTGAGACTTGCGTAAAAAAGAATTTCGTTTTCTTAAATGGGACTATTGGATCAAAAATAACACGAATGTGTGGACAAAATTCTTTTCAGATAAATACTGATACGAGAATTAACAATTTCAAAAACATTTCTGACAGATTAAAAAAATCGGGAGAGGTTTATTATAACAAATATTTGCTCCATTTTAAAAGTGGTGATAAGCAAATTTCACTATATAAAAATGGTAGATCTATAGTATCAGGGGTTAAAAGTGAAGACCAGGCAAAAACTATATTTGTAAAATATATGGGAAGTTAGAATGAATCTTTATATAATAAATTAAACTAACTGATTCTATGAAATTCGAAACGGCTTTAGATATAAAAGAGAGATTAAATCGTCTAGTAGATGTTCTACAAATAAAACATGTTGATATGGAAAGAGTGTTTTGTATAAGAAGTTATGGATCAAAATCTAGAGCTTTAGCACGTATATGGAGTTTTCCTAAAATTTGGCAAAAAGCGTTGAGTATGAGGGCACATTATGTTATTGAAGTTATATCACATAAATTTGATAAGTTAAGTAAAGAAGAACAGGATAAGACTCTAATCCATGAGTTGATGCATATACCTAAATCGTTTGGCGGTGGGTTGTTACCGCATAAATCTTTTGGAAAACATATAGATGATGAAAAAATTGAAGAAATGTATAAAATATACAAATATAACTTGAAAGAAAAAAATTAATTAAAGAGATGAAAAATACTCAAAAGAATCTATCAAAATTTGTCTTTATCGCCAGAAAAACCCCACTTATTTGGAGCAAATTCTTTTCTAGAGTTTCTCTTTTATGATTAATATTTTACCATCTTTGTTAATCACGACATCTGCTATCATTATGAATTTTTTCATTACTATTATTAAACAAGACGAATTTAAAAGAACTGGGTTTACACATTAAGAAATAATAGAATCCTGAATTTGGTTTCTAAAAATTAAAATAATCTAAATTCGTGATTAAAATCACAAAAATTCAAAAGATATTTTTTTGAATTATATTATAGCTTATTTTAATCAAAATAAGTCATAATATACTCTCTTTTTCACATTCAAAGAAACTGTACTCCTTCGAATACGATATAACTTGTTTTTCTTTAATAGAAGATAAGAGGTGATTTATATGAAATGCAAAACATGCAGTGGACATAGATTTTATAAATTCATACATGGAATGACTAAAACCTTACTTTGTCTCAGATGTGGGAACACTGAAAATATGAATATTTTATTGGAGTCAATATTGAGCTCAAACAAATGGTAGAATAATTTGAAATTGGGAATAGCAAATTTGCCTCTTCATTCAGGCTCAACACCAAAATGGTTATTTAAAAGAATGGTTAATTTAGCTAAACCAATATCAGATATAATAATTTCAGAATATGGGAATGAAAATCTTCTAAAGAGACTATCCGATCCTTATTGGTTTCAGGCTCTATCATGTATATTGGGTTACGATCATCACTCAAGTGGATGCACCACCGTTACTTTGGGAGCTCTTAAACTGGTGTTAAACACAAAAGAATCTAATATAGCTATAGCTGGTGGTAAGGGGACTGCATCGAAAAAAACATTAAAAGAATTGGAAATTATTGGAAATAAGTTTTCTTTGTCATCTAGTAAAATAGAAAAATTAAAATATACTAGCAAAATTGTAGCCAAAGTCGACAATTCCTTAATACAATCTGGGTTTTCTTTATACCATCATTCTTTCGTTGTCACAGAAGGCGGTAAATGGGTTGTAATTCAACAGGGGTTAAACAGTGAGATAAAATATGCACGTAGATACCACTGGATCCATAATAATGTAAATTCTTTTGTAGAAGAACCCCATAAGGCAATTTGTTGCGATATAAAAGTTGAGGGGTTGAACATGGTTGCTAAAGAGAGCAAAGAAACAAGAGATATAAGTTTGGATATAGTTAAAGACAACCCGAAACATTTGAGTAAATATTTCAGATTATCCCATCAAACAATGCTGGGTCAATTTCTTGACTTTAATAATATAGATGTTCTTGACATGCATAGAGATCATAAAATACTTCCTATAGATATATCAAAAAGAAGTTGGAATACTCTAAGAAAAATTTATGAATTTCAACCTAAAAACTATGAAGAATTAATTTCACTCCATGGGGTTGGTGAAAAAACTGTAAGATCATTGGCTTTGATTTCTGAATTAATCTATGGCTCAAAACCTAGCTGGAAAGATCCAGCAAAATTCTCATTTTGTGTAGGAGGTAAAGATAAAATACCATATGAGATTAATAAAAATCATTATGATGATGTTATCGCCTCTTTGAGAGAAATCATTCAAAGTGCAAAACTAGAAAAAAAAGATAAACTAAATGCCTTAAATAAACTCTCAATGTTAATAAACAATTAACCACAAAATATTATGATGGACAAAAGAATCGAATCCGCTAGAAAGGCATTTTCTAATAGAAATATAGAGGAAACAAGAAAAGCTCATGAAAAACATCTAATAAATGAAAAAGGACACTCACCTCCTGGAGGAGAACATATTGGAGATTTTGTATATGGTGCTATAGATGGTGTAGTTACTACATTTGCTGTAGTGTCTGGTGTTGCGGGTGCTTCTTTATCTCCATCAATCGTGTTGATACTAGGTCTAGGAAATCTGTTTGCTGATGGATTCTCGATGGCTATTGGAAACTATCTTAGCACCAAATCAGAATTAGAGTATCAACAACAAGAAAGAAAACGTGAGGAATGGGAAATCCAAAATGTACCTGAAGGAGAGATTGAAGAAATAAGAAACATATATAAAAAGAAAGGATTCGAGGGGCAAAAACTAGAAGATACTATTAAAATAATTACTTCTAATAAAAAAGTTTGGGTAGATACAATGATGATGGAAGAATTAAATATAATACCACAACAAAAATCTCCATTTAAAAGCGCTTTAGCTACTTTTATAGCATTTGTACTTGTTGGCTTTACTCCACTATTTACTTATACACTATCATATTTTATTCCATCTATTAAGAGCTACTCCTTTATGATTTCTATATTTCTAACAGCGATAGCATTGTTCACAGTTGGCGCCATAAAGGTTTTTATTACAAAGAAAAAATGGTGGAAAAGTGGATTAGAAGTCCTGTTAGTTGGTGGATTAGCTGCAATTATAGCATACACGGTAGGATTATTATTGAGGGGGTTAGCTTCTTAAAAAGGAATGCCAAAAACTAAAAATGCAATTAAAGTATGCATCAATACAGAAATAAAGAAAAACCACCAATAGTAACAATGGTAATTATAAAATTTCTGATACCATCGATATTTCCACATTTTTTTGACAAAATTAATTCCAACTAGACATCTGCATGAAAAGAAAACCAATAATAGCCCTATTATGTTGCTTAATCCTAATATATAAATTAATTTTACACCAATTTCTGATTCTATTGCGGCCATATTAAACTGCCATTATTAGTTAATAGTTCATTTTGCTTTTCATTTAAATTTTATTTCAATGGCATTTTTCTACCAGAATTGTCTTTAGAATAATCTGTCACAGAATCCATTTGTTTTTCAATGCCTTCCATGCTTTCATTGCCATAAGTTATCAAAATTTTATCTAAATCTTCAAACACATATTTTTCGTTTTCATAATTTTGTGTCCAGTTTCCGTCTTTATGTTTTACAAACATTTTCAAAGTTTTTTGATCATCGCTACAATATTTTTGTCCACTATATGAAGTAAAACATTTTGAATCAAAATCTACACTCAGAGATTTAAATAACAAGCTAAGAGGAACTCCAGTTGCATGTATATGTATCACCGTTCCAGCTCCGGGACCGCCTTCAAAATGTACATATGGACTTCTCACATAATATTGTGGTGGTATAGGTGTCATTTGTTTTCCATTTAAAAATATACCTATATCAGCATGAATATGAGTTGAACCTATTTGTCCTATTTCTGCTCCGGAGGATGAATTGATTCCTCTATAAACAATAAAACCAACTACCAGCAAAACCGAAACTAATGTTATATATATGCCTATCTTCTTAGGAAATTTCAATTTAATTTCTTTTTTAGTTTTCTTGATCTCAGATTTTTTTTCGTGTTTAGAGTTCATGTGTTGATTCAAAGCTATTTCAGAACCAAATTTTCTCTTACATACTCCGCATTCGTATTTTTTCATTGCATTCACTTTTATTATGTTTACTAATTTGTTATTTAAATTTATCTATGCCTCTTTTATTTTTTGATATTGTACTAGAATTCAACATACTTTTAACAATAAAGAAAAATATTATGGCAATAAGACTTATCCCTATTATATTATAAAAAGAAGAACTAAACAAGTTAACAAATAATTTTTGTTTGTCATAAACGAAATCATAAATAGGTTGCGATATATTCAGTGGTATTTGATGAAAAACACCTGTACTATTATAAACTAAATACACAAGTCCCAAAAGCACAAAAATAAGACCACCAATTATGTTAGTAACACTCGTGTATATTGTTTTTTCAAATAACTTAAATTCAATAGATTTTCTGAATATTGACCTATCAAAAATCTTTATTTTATCAAAAAGTAAGGAGATTATAATTAACGGTATAGACATACCAAGAGAATAAACAAACATCAAAAAGGCAGCTAAAATAATGGGTAAAGTAGATGCTAAAGTAAGTATGCTAAATACTATTGGCCCAGCACACCCGGCATAACCAAATGAAAATAATGCACCAAAAATAATGTTTTCAAAAAAACTGTTTCCAATTTTATTTTTCATGTTAAATAAACTAAAAGAGATTCCAAAAATTAACATTAGACCAAACACAATTATTAACAAACCGGATAACAAGACAATTTTTGGTTGATATATTAATATCCAATTACCCAATATAGAAGCTCCCAGACCTAAGAAAGCATTGAATGATGCAAAACCGATAAAAAAGGCTAAAGTCATCAATACAAGATTTGTTTTATTTTTGAATGTAGAGGCAAAATAAGCTGGAAGTAAACCTATGCTGCATGGCGCAAAAAATAACAATATACCGCCAACAAATGCAGATAATATAGTTAGTTTTTGAACCTCTGACAAGCTTTCTATTTTAACTTTTATCAAATTTTCGGGTATTCCATCGTTATGAGGAAAGTCTGCCTCATAAGCTAAAACTAAATTGATGTAATGTACACTAAAAAATAAGATCAAAAAATAATTCAATATTTTCATGCTATCCTTTACAAAATTTGAAAAGGTAACTATTTAAGTTATTGCCCTTCTGGAGGAGCAACCACTTCATTTGACGTTAAGTCTTTATATGTTCCCATGACTTCTATTTTTCTAAAAACAAACCAATTATCTTTTTCAACTGTACCGACAGAATTCCAAACTTGTAAAAATTGTGGATATTCTTTAGCGTCTGAAGATAAAACGATAGTTGGGACCTTTGTTATATTATATTTTCCAACTAATTTTTTGCCTTCTGAAGAACTAATATCATAAGATGATTCTTTTGATATAATTATACCAAAATTGGGTATTATAGACTTGTGAGTTGTTACATTATAGCATTCATCACAAGACGAGTCACTCAACATTATTAATGTTGTTAAGCCCATAGTCTTTCCCGATTTTACATCTAAATATGGCGGAGAAATTGTGTGCAATGCATAATTGCCATCTTTTTCAGTAACATTTAGTCTGGATAGAGCAAAATAGATATCTTCATATTCTTTTATATCATTCGATATAACAATAGCTGGGATCCTCTGAATTTCGTATTTCCTTATCAATTCGCGACCTTCATCTGAATTGTATTCTACTGTTTTTGTATCTGATACCTCTACATTTGACGCTTTAAAAGCAACTAAAACATTATTTAAAGATGAACACTCTTTGCAATCTGTATCAACTATACTTATTATGGAAACAAGGCCGGCAACTTTATTCCTGGTTAAATCAAAATAAGGTGGTCTAATATTTGTAAATAAAATGATTTTTGTATCATTTCCAACAATCTTTCCATTTTCTTTAAAATATTCTTCCAAATCGACCGATTTATTAACTTCACCTGTTATAATTAACGCTGGAATTTTTTGTATGTTATATTTAGAAATAAAGCCTCTGCCTTCTTGAGAATTAAACTCAACCGTTTTCTCATCCAAAAGTTTTACATTTTTTTGTTTAATTTCTTCTATAATATCATTGATTTCAAAACATGATTTGCAAGAACTGTCTATAATCTTCATGAGTTTTAAATCGGCTGGTCTAGCCAATTCTTTCTGTTTATCTGTTTCTCCTTTTATTCTGTTTGTTATACCAAAAACGGTGAGTAAGTTAAAAATTTGAGCCAAGACTAAAGCTAAAAATAAAAATAAAAATAACGTATCCAAATTTATGGAAATTCTTTGTTCCTTGCTTCTAGACTTATGTCTTCTATTATCGGCCATTAAACATCATCCAATAAAAAAATTAACAACCACCAACCATCTGAGGTAAGTTTCCCAAATTGGATGGTAATTGAGCCGATCCACTTTGTCCACTTGATGAAGCACTTGCAGATTTACTGCCTGAAGTACCTAGTGATATTCCACCACTTAGAGCCGATTGAAGACTAAACAATTGTATAGCTTGCAACACTGAAACTAATACCATTGCTCCAATCAAAACACTCAACAATAAATTTGTATTCATTTTCTAACCTCCTTTAATTTATTAATAAACACATAAATATTAAGCCCCCAGGGTTTGAGACTCAACAGAAATCCTTTGTACTGTAGGCCCAGGGTACCAAAGTGTTTTCCATCTTGTCATTTCGCCGAATATTTCAGCATCTGTGTATTTTGGATAATTCTTCAAAAACCATTTTGCTATTCCTCTCCAAGCCGCTGCGTGAGAACATCCACATCTTGTTATGATTGTTGGATTAAACGGAGAGCCGCAACAATAGTCACAAGTGAATGAATTGGTTATTTTGTTCCATCTCTCTTGTTCTTGATCTGATAACTTAATTGATCTGTCGTAACTTCCCCATACCTGCAAAGATTCTATAGGATCATCAAAACTTACGCCAGCTTCATCACCATAAAAAGGTTTCCCTGTAGGAATAATATTGTTTATTAAATCTTGAACCGGGTCGCCTGTAGATGGTTTAATCTGGATTTCACTTATAGTTGGCATGGGTTTAATCCTGGTTTTATAACCAGATATAACAGATGACTCACCCTCAGATAACAAAACCGGGCCTACAGCTGTTTTACCATCAATTTTTATATTTAAATTTTTTAAATCAACAGCCTGTCCTTTTTTTGGAATTAAATTAGAAAAAACATACAATGTCATTAGTTGATTAAATAATAGCAAACCAACAATTAGGACTAAAAAATGATAAAAATATTTGTGCGATGTCAAATTATGGCCTTTTTTTATCATAAAAACACTTCATTAACGTTTTTTTAAATACTTAATATATTACTCTTACAAATATTGTAAATATTAGATATTAAATATTTAAATCTTATTCAAATATAACTTTACATAATTTGTAAATATTCATATATTTAAATTTATTAATTATATGTGAAATTAATGGTTAACATAAATAAAATAAGATTTGATAGGAAGGGTCTAGAATTTTTTCTTAGTCCGTTAGAATCTGATGTAATTAATACGCTATTCGAAAAAAACGAGGCCAAAGTCAGAGATATATACAACACGTTAAAGAAAAAAAGAAAGGTCGCTTTGACAAGCATTGCCGTCATTTTAGATAGACTATACAAAAAGGGGTTGGTTCAAAGAAAGGTAGAAAATGGTAGAGGTGGAACTCATTATATATATTCACCCTCAGAAAACAAAACTCAACTAGAAAAATCTATAATAGAAAATTCAATAAACAAATTAATAGATGTTTTTGGCCCGTCTGCTGTCAATTATTTTAATGAAAGATTTTCAAAAAGAGTTGGGAATAAATGATTGGAAAAATTGGGTGTTTTATTGGATTAATATTAGATCCACAAAAAATTATTATATCTTCAATATCGTTAGCAATATCACTAATAAGTTTCTTTTTTCTAAGAAAAAGTAATATTTCAACCAAATTAAGACTCTCATTAATATATACGCATTTAACAACTTTTATATTCCCTTTTGTTTTGTTTGGGACTCATGTAGGATGCGGGGCAGCGTGTATGCCTTGCTATAATAGCATAGTCTCGTTGGTATCTTATGCCATTCCAACAACTTTAATATTATCTTCCATATCAGGTTTTTTTATTATACCATCTCTGTATATATTAACAAATAAAAAAAGGGAGATAAAAAATGGTTATTTGTATTTTTTTGTCAAAAAATATTCCAAAAAACTAAAAATCAACACACCAAAAATATATGCTTTAGACAAAGCAGAACCAATAGCATTCTCGTTCAAAAGTTTTAAATCTGCCGTGTTTTTATCAGTTGGTGCTTTAGATATTCTAAAAAGAATGGAAATAGAATCAGTTGTGTTGCATGAACTTTCACATCTAAAAGAGAAGTCTTCAATTATTAAATTTTCCTTTTCCATATTAAGGTTGTTTTCTCCGATTTCTTTAATCTCTGGGTTCAACCGCGATTCTGCCAAAGAAGAAGAAAAGGCCGATATGTTTGTAATAAGAGAACAAAAAACTAAAAAATATCTTCTTTCAACTAAGAGAAAATTAAAACAATTCAAACTCTATAAAAAATAATTATTTTTTTGCCAAATATGCGTAAAAGTGGCCGAGTAGGGAAAATAATATCAATGTAAGACCCACATAAAAGGCATTATATTTTTCTAAAAAATTGTATAAAAGTAGGCCTAAACCTGTACCACCGATCACATGCACAATGTTAGCAAAATATACATGTTTACTCCAATATTTTTGGATTTTCTCTAAGCACATAAGATCATTAAATATTATAGTAGAACGTATAAATAATTTAATCGTTTTATAAAAAAATAATAATTAGTAATGTTTAAAAATTCACTAATATAACAGTATAATATGAAAATAGTAATGCCATGTGAAACAGCTACAAAATATATTTTACCTGCACTCAGAGTTTCTATTGCCAAAAATCTTTTTGAAAAATTCAATTTCAATCAAGAAAATATTGCTATTTCGTTAGAAGTAACTCAACCTGTTGTAAGCAAATATTTATCAGAAAGTTTTGATGAAAAAATAAAATTGATACTAAATAATGAGAAATTAACAAAGACCGGACTAGAAATTGCTGAATCGATCGCAAATAAAAAACTTGGCAATGAAAAAATTATTGAAACCTTATTAAAATCCTCATCTGAATTTATAGAAGATTACAAATATTTAATCGATTAAAATGCTTGACGTAAATAGCGAAAACGTGTTTTTTTGCGACATTTGCACTTTGCCTATGTTGAGTTTACACTGCAAACTAATATGTAAAAACTGTGGATTCATCAGAGATTGTTCTGACCCTTAAAGTTAATATAAATACATGCATAAACCATTAGAATGACAACATTATCTTTATTGGCAACATTTGTTGGAGTTATAATGGCCGTATCTAGCTTTTTTCAAGCTTATAAAATATTTAAAAGAAAAAGTGCAAAAGACATCTCAGTAACAACTTATTTTATTCTTATATTTGGTAGTATAATTTGGGTATTTTATGGTATAGAAATCAATAGTTTTCCTGTAATAATCCCAAATACTGTAGGGGTTTTTGGCTCTTTATCAGTAATTTCTGGTTGGTATCTATACGGAAGAAACAAACGCCAAAGAAACTAATCAACATACATTAACAACGTATCAGGATCTTCTAATCTTCTTATAACAGAATTCATAAATTCAGCTACTTCAGCGCCATCAACAACTCTATGATCAAATGTGAGGGATAATGGTAAAATTTTTCTAATAACTATCTTTTTGTTTTTGACGACTGGTTTTTCTATTATTCTACCAACACCTAAAATAGCAACTTCAGGATAATTAATTATTGGCGTGCCATATATGCCTCCAATAGATCCGTAATTAGTTATTGTAAATGTTCCTCCTTTCATGTCCTCTATGTCTATTCTTCTTGCTTTAGCTTTTTCAGCCAAATCTTGAATTTCCTTAGCTAATTCCATTATGCTTTTATCATCAACTCTTTTTACAACAGGTACCATAAGCCCATCTGATGTTTGAACAGCTATTCCTATATTATAATATTTTTTGATAACAATCTCTTGCTTTTCTTCATCTAAACTGGAATTCAAATACGGGTGCTCCTTCAATGCTGCTAATAATGCTTTTATTATAAAAGGTAAGAATGTGAGATGAATTCCATAATTTTCAGCTAATTTTTTTTCTTTCTCTCTTACTTTAACCAAATCTGTTATGTCTACTTCATCCATGTGGGTAACATGAGTGGCTGTAAACTTTGATCTAACCATATTTTCTGCAATTGTCTTTCTCATTCCTTTTAATGGTATTTTTAGAATTTCACCGTATTTTTCAAAAGTAATTTTGGGTGCCTTTATTTCTTCTTTAGAAATTTCGGGTTTAATATTCTGAATTTTATTAGCATAATTTCTAACATCTTGATCAGTTATTCTCCCATTAGAACCTGTACCCACGACTTTTGATAAATCAATATTCAACTCCTTAGCTATTTTTTTAGTTGCGGGTGTGGCAAATATAGTAGGTTTTAAAATATTTGATGGTGTTTCTAATTTTTCTTGTATTTTTTCCAAAGATTTCATTTCTTGTTTTTCTATCTGAACTTCTGATGCCTTTTCACCTTCTTCTCCTAAAACAAGCAGAATCTCGCCAACTTTAATAGTATCTCCCGGTTTCCAGTTTAACCTCAATACAACACCATTTTTTGGAGAAGGTATTTCAACAACAGCTTTATCAGTCTCTATTTCTGCAATAGGCTGATCTGCTTTTATTTTGTCTCCTTCTTTAACTAACCACTTTACTAATTCACCTTCGTGTATTCCTTCTCCTACATCTGGAAATTTAAACTCAAATGACATTATAATCTCCTTAGATTTTTTCTTAAGTTTCTTATAATCTCTGTTATATCTCCCTCAAATTTCCACAAAGTAATAGAAATATTATCATATGGATTAGAATGGGTGTGGTACTGGTTTGGTCTAATTTTTAGTTTTCCTCCTTCTTTCAAAGATATTTCTTTAATTTTTCCATTTTCAAAAATTTTTATCGTACATCTTCCAAAAACTTGCACTAGTTGCTCCTGGACTGACCTATTGTGTTTCTGAAACTCAGTATGGGGGTTTAGAAGTAACAGACCCGTACTTAGTTTTTTATCCGAATGACTAATAAATAACCTACCTGTATCGTGTTTATAAATTTCAACTGTCATTTGAACCATTTTAAAATTTCATTAAATTTCTGACTTCGGCTACTATTCTTCTTACATCTGGGATATAATTGTTCTCTAATTTTGCCAAAGGTACATTAGTATCAAAACCAGTAATTCTAATGACTGGTGCTTCCAGACTTAGAAGTGCCCTTTCGTTTACAGTTGCTGAGATTTCTGCACTCAACCCACATGTTAAAGGTGCTTCATTGATGATAGCACATCTTCCTGTTTTTTGAATTGATTTTAAGATAGTATCTCTATCTAAGGGTGATAATGTTCTGAGATCAATCACTTCTGGGTTAATATTATTGCTTTTTAATATATCTACTGCTTCTAAAACGGATTGCATCATAGCGCCATAAGAAATTAAAGTAATATCTGTACCTTCTTTTATGATTTTAGCTTCACCTATTGATATAGTATAGCTTTCATCTGGGACTTCTTGTTTGAATGCACGATATAATCTCAGGGGTTCGAAAAAAATAACTGGATCTGGGTCTCTAATCGAGGATATCAAAAGTCCTTTAGCATCATAAGGATTGGAAGGCATCACAACCTTCAGTCCTGGTATGTGGATAAATAATGCTTCAGTACTTTCTTCATGATGTTCCAATCCCCTACTAACCCAACTGCACGGAGTTCTAACAACGAGGGGACAGGTAAATCTTCCTCTTGATCTGTTTCTTATTCTTGCAGCATGAGAAATTAGTTGTTCAAATGCTGAATAAATGAACCCACTGAACTGAATTTCGGCAACTGGTTTTAACCCATAAATAGCCATGCCTATTGCTGCGCCTATTATTCCAGATTCGCTTAATGGTGTATCTATTATTCTTTCTTCACCAAATTTTTGCAGCAATCCTTCAGTTACTCTGAATACTCCGCCATCAATACCAACATCTTCCCCTAAAACCAAAACGCTCTCGTCTTTCTCCATCTCTTGTAACAAAGCTTGGTTTAGTGCTTGAACCATATTCACTTGTGACATATCGACACCTTGTGTACTAAGGGAATCTTACCTCTTTCTCTCTTTCTTCAAGCGATCTCAGCAAATATTCTCTCTGCTCTTTCAAATTTTTTGTTTGTTCTGCAAATACATAATCAAAGAATTCGTCTGGTTTTGGTTTAGGTAATGATTCCATTGCAATAACCGCCTTTTCGACATTCTCTTCAGCTTCTTTCAATATTTTATCGCCAAATTCTTTAGTCCATAATTTCTTATTTTCCATATATTTCCTCAATCTTTCAATTGGATCTTTTTGGACCCAATTTTGAACTTCTTCCTCTGTTCTATATCTAGTGTAATCATCTGCTGTTGTATGATGGCCAATTCTATAAGTTACGCATTCGATTAGTGTTGGACCTTTATCCTGTTTGGCTTTCTCAATCGCATCCTTAGTCGCTTTGATCACGGCAAAAACATCATTACCATCGACCTGAACGCCATCAAATCCATACGCAATTGCTTTTTGCGCAATGGTTTTGGATCTGGTCTGTTTGATTCTTGGGA
Source organism: uncultured archaeon (assembly GCA_964372465.1). Classification (GTDB taxonomy): domain Archaea; phylum Aenigmatarchaeota; class Aenigmatarchaeia; order CG10238-14; family CG10238-14; genus JAGVVZ01. The sequence goes on along the minus strand of CAYJRA010000002.1, from coordinate 37,117 downwards.
CAGAAATTGCATATTGATTGTTTTCAACAACAAATATAACAGGCAGATTAAACACACCTGCAAAATTCATTGCTTCATGAAAATCACCGGTACTTGTAGCTGCTTCTCCCATATATGTTAACACTACTATATTCTTCTTCCTCTTTTTTGCAGCCCATGCATAACCAACTGCATGTAATGGTTGCGTGCCTACAGGAATTGCTAAAGTAAATGTATTAACATTATCAGGAATCTTCTGGCCTTTCTCATCTCCGCCCCAATATTGTAAAAGTTTTTCCATTGGCATACCTCTAGTAATATAAGCACCCATGTTTCTGTAAGTTGGAAATATCCAATCATCTTTTGATAAAGCAAAAGAAGTACCGATATCACTAGCTTCCTGTCCTTTAATAGGAGCATACGTGCTTATTCTACCCTGTCTTTGTAATTTCCATGCTTTTTCATCGAAAATTCTTGTCTGAACCATCAATCTATATAGCTCTTTTATATCACCATCAGAAAGTTTGGGCATTATGTTCTCATCAATATTCCCGTTTTCATCTAATATTTGAGTCGTTTCCAAGGAAAAATCAGCAATTTTATTTACTGGCATGAAATCATCTTTTCTATTTGATATAAATTTAATTTCTAAGAATTATTTATGTTCTATACTATAAATTTATACAAGAAAATTCAAAAGATAATAAAGGCATGAAAAACAAAAATAATGGGGTGATGATTATGGGAAAATATAAAATTACATATGACAGAGATGCCTGTATAGGGGCTGCATCCTGTGTTGCTGTGGAGCCTAACTTTTGGTCATTAGATAAAGAAAACAAGGCTATTTTAGCTGGCAGTCAAAAGGAAAGTGATAGCATCTTCGCAAGAGAAATAGATGAAAAGGATTTTGCATCAAATCTAGATGCAGCTAAATCATGCCCAGTAAACTGTATTCATATTACAGAAAAGGAAACAAAAAAGCAAATCATCTAAAAGTATTTTTTATTTTTGTAAAAATATCCACTAAAAAATCGACTATACCATCAATTATTCTGAAAATTATGAATGGTTTATTTGTTTTTACAACACTTTTATCTGTTGTTTTGTTCTCAACCGCAGTAATATTATCAAGAGTGTTGTTGTCTTCTTTTAATATCTGGTTCTCTTTATATTCCGATTCGCTTATAAATTCTTTTTTGATTTTAACTAAACCCTTGGGGTCAAAGTTCGGGATAAAAAACTCGAATTTATTTATTTGATTCAGGCAATTTTCAAAACCATCACGATCATTGGGATAGCAGGGTTTAAAGTCATAATTCATTACACCCAACATTATATAGTTGAATTCTTCAGAATTATTCACCAAATGATCAACATTTAAAAGATCACGATAAGTAAGTCTTAGGCCCTCAACTCCTCTCCTTATTACAAAATCTCTAATTACAAGTTCACTAAACGCATAACCAAAATCTCTATTTTCATCTTGATCTAGATTCCAAGTTTCCATAAAATTTTCGTTTTTTTGGTAGTATTGCCACAATTTTTCTCTATCTCCTTTTGGTTTTAAAATGAATCTGTTACCATCCGCGGAAAATATAATATTCCCTCCAAAAAGTTCCGGCTCCACATTGCTAAGTTGTTTATCAGCTAGATGTTCTGCGAATTTGCCCATTCCCTCATCAAACCAAGAAATGTTGACTTGTTGCCAAGAAAAAATTTTAAAATTATACCCATGGATGGTTTCGTGTATTACAACACTTGCATTGTTTTCTAATTTCATAGTAGATTCTTTAACTAAAATTAAACCACCTGGTAAATGGGTGGCAGAACTCCAAGATTTTACCATTTCGTTGTACCTATTATCTGAAATTACTTTCACAGGAAAACGCTTGAATGGTAAATCAATTCCTGTAATTGATTGAATAATTGGATATAGCTTGTCTGCAACCGATAAATCGTAATCACTAAAACCGACATAGTTATCGTAAACTTTTCCTTCAGAACTGAAAAACATTTTAAAATTTATGGGCCCATATCCGATAAATTCAGCGTAATTATCTTCATATTTCTCACTGAAGTTAAAACTAACATAACCAGAAATTATGCCGTCTATTCTTGTGTTGACTATAGTTATTTCATTATCTATTCCTGGAAGTGATAAAGTAGTGCTGTATAAAGGCTCAAACTGACTATCTACGACATTTTTAATGATTATATCTATGTAAACCTTTTTAATTTTTGATCTATCTGGATTTGTAAAAAAGCGCAAATTATTACCATATACTGAGTAATCTTTTATTTCTCCTTTATCGTCTTTTATGGATAAAACTTTAGAATTGTCTGGCAAAAGCCAATAAACATCCCAACTTGTAACTTTTTCTTCACTACGCAGCACTATCGAAGTATTAATTATAGCGTCTCTTCCTGACAAAGATATGTTATAAACAGTGGTGGCCGTGGCCAATTCTATAAAAAAATAGACAAAAACTATGAAAACTAAAAGGTTTTTTTTGTTCATAATTATCTCAATTTTGTTACACCAATTCTTGGGCAGTAATTATTAATTGGACATTTTGAACAAAAGGGTGATAATGGTGTGCAAATGTTTTGGCCAAATGTGACAAAAAGATCATTAAAGTCCTCCCAATATTTTTTTGGTAATATTCTTTTTATTTCTTCTTCTGTTTGCTTCGGGGTTTTAGTTTTAACCCAGCCAAGTCTGTTTGGAATTCTGTGGCAGTGTGTATCTACTGCTATATAGTCTTTTTTTGAATGTCCATATGTCATCACAATACTTGCAGTTTTTCTCCCAATGCCTTTGAATTTTAACAATTCATCGAAATTATCAGGAACTTTTCCATCATATTTTTGTACCAAGATTTTGGATATTTCTTTTATCCTCTTTGCTTTTGTCTTGTAATAATTAACAGATTTTATTATTTTTTGTAGTTTCTTTAACGGCATATTTGCAATTTCTTTGGGTGTTTTAGCAACTTCAAACAATTTTCTTGAGATGGTGCCTGTTATTTTATCCTTAGTCCTGAGACTAAGAAGACACGAAACCAAAACCATAAATGGGTCTCTTGTATCCTCTCCTATTCCCGTAGCAACAGGGGCTTCAAATTTTCTCAGTTCTTTTTTTAGAATATTCATGATTTTTGGTATGTTTTCTGAATAACTCATACTAAGAATTAAATGTGGATTTACTTAAATTGTTTGACAAACAGAAAGTATAGTTTTCTATTATATAGTAAAATATAATAATATTATGCAATTACTAAAAAAACTCAGTGAAGCTTTCGGACCTAGTGGAAACGAACAAATAGTAAGGCAAATTATACATCAGGAAATAAAACCATATGTAGATGAGATTTTAGTCGATAAGTTCGGGAATTTAATAGCCCATAAAAAAGGTGATCCACCAAGAGTGATGATCGCTGCCCACATGGATGAAATTGGATTGATGATAAAAAAAATAGACGATAACGGATTGATATATTGTTCTGATATAGGTGGTTTTGAGCCGTCTGTCTTCATTGGGGAAAGAGTTAGTTTAAAAACAAATGATGGTTGGATAAGAGGAATAACAACTACAAAAAAAATAAGCAATGGTGAGAAATTAAAGGATAAAATCGAATTGTTAGATTTGATAGTAGACACCGGTTTAAACAAAAACGAGCTTATAAAATTGGGTGTAGAAATAGGTTCTTATGCGTTTATAGAAAAGGAATTTGGTTTTTTGGGTTCAGATGATTATATTGCAGGCAAAGCCTTGGATGATAGGGTTGGCTGCTATATGATTTGCGAATTGGCAAAAAGAATAAAACACAATGACAATGAGGTATATTTTGTTTTTACAACTCAGGAAGAGGTTGGGTTGTATGGAGGCACCACATCAGCATATAATATTAAGCCAGATTGGTCAGTCGTCATAGATGTAACTAATACAAACGATTTTTCGGAAAATCCATCATTGTTTTTAGGTAAAGGCCCGTGTTTAACTATAAAGGATGCTGCAATGTTAGGCAACAGGTGCATAAATAATTGGCTTAAAGACATTTCCAAAAAGAATAAAATTCCACTGCAATACGATGTTAGTGAATCTGGCACAACGGATGCGTTGAATATATCTATTTCTAGAGGGGGTGTGCCTTCAGCTGTCCTGGGTGTTGCTGTAAGGAACATCCACACAACGGTAGGTATAGCTAATAGAAATGATATTGAAAACGCAATAAAACTGTTAGAATCACTACTAAAAAATCCACCAAAAGTTTGTCTTGTTTAATCTGTTGTGTTCATTAATAAATAATTTAACATTCCATTCATAGATATAATAATTAATCAAGAAAAATATGAATTATTGGTGATAAAATGGAAGTGATAATTTATTCTGCACCGTGGTGTGTCTGGTGTAATAAAACCAAAGAATTCCTGAAACAACATAAAATAGAATATAAAGATGTTAACATAGAAGAAGATAAAAGGGCCGCAGAAGAGATGATAACAAAATCTGGACAAATGAGTATTCCTGTTATTGAAGTCGACGGAAAGATTATAGTTGGTTTTGACAAAGAAGCTCTTAGAAAAGCTCTGGATATAAAGGATTAGATTACATGGAAAATAAAAATTTTTTAATTTCTATATTAATGATGGAGATATTTTTAGCTAGTTAATAAAATATATTTGGTGATTTCATGCCAGAATTCATTGAACAATTTGCTGATGATTGGGGACCTGAACATATAGTTCAAGTTTATGATTGCAAAACAAGAATGAAAGGTATTGTTTGTGTTGATAACACAAGTCTTGGACCGGGTAAAGGCGGAATAAGGATGACTCCTTCTGTTAGTGTTGGCGAGGTTTTCAGATTAGCAAGAACAATGACGTGGAAAAACGCTTTAGCTGATTTGCCTTTTGGTGGAGCAAAGTCAGGTATAATTTATGATAAAACTATAGACAAATCTATCTTGATAAAATCGTTTGCAAGATCAATAAAACACTTAGTTCCTGAATTATATATACCCGGACCTGATATAAACACGGGTGAAAAAGAAATGGCACTCATAGCTAAAGAACTGAAGAGTAAAAAAGCGTCCACTGGCAAGCCTAAATCTTTTGGTGGGTTACCACATGAATTAGGATCCACCGGTTTTGGTGTTGCACATTCCACAATGATTGTATTAAAACATCTTAATATGAATCCTAAAAATACAACTGTTGCAATAGAAGGATTTGGTAATGTAGGAACTTTTACAATGAAACATCTGTCAGAATGGGGAGTCAATATAGTGGCGGTTAGCGACAGTAAAGGAGTAATATACAACAACAAAGGACTCAACTACAATGAATTAATGAGAATAAAAAACAAAACCGGAAGTGTGATAAATTACAAACCGGGAAGTGTTTTATCAAATAGAGATATTTTTGAGCTGGGCGTTGACGTATTGATACCATCCGCTTTACCTGATGTAATAAATCAAAACAATGTAAACAAAGTTAAAGCAAAAATTATTATGGAAGCAGCAAATATACCTATGACAGAAGAGATGGAAGACATTTTATATAGAAGAAACGTGTTGGTCGTGCCGGATTTCGCTGTGAATGCTGGGGGTGTCATTTCTTCATATGCCGAATATATGGGAAAAAATACTAAACAAATGTTCAAACTAGTTGAATCCAAAATAACCAAAAATGTTAAATTAGTTTTGGATAACTCCAACAAAAAAAATGTTAAACCCAGAGACGCTGCATTACAAATTGCAAAAGACAGAGTAAAAAAAGCTATGGATAAAAAGCGTTGATTTTATGTTCAAAATTGCTATAGTAAGTCCTAAGAGAAATAAACAGATAGAAAATATGGTGAGAAAACATGACTTTAAAATTGTAAATAAAAACCCGGATATTGTTATAAGTAACGGTGGAGACGGCACAATCCTTTGTAGTGAGAGACTATATCCAGAAATCCCAAAATTGACTATTAAAACTAGTAACATTTGTAGAAAATGTGACTATACGCCAAAATACCTAGAAACTTTGTTGGAAAAAATTAAAAGAAATGATTTTAAAATAAAAGAAATGGCTAAATTGACGGCTGTCGCAAAACAAAAAAAATTGACTGCTCTGAATGAAATAAACGTACATCATAAATTACCAACAAAAGCAATAAGATTTTCTATCAAATTTGGGAAAAATAAAATAAACGACTTAATTGGAGATGGGGCAATTATAGCCACACCTTTTGGTTCTACGGGATATTATAAATCTGCCGGGGGTAAAGAGTTTTTAGATGGAATCGGAATAGTATTTAACAATTTACATAGCGATGAAAAAAGAAATTTTATTGTTGATAAAAAAAGCATAATAAAAATTAAAATCAATAGAGAAGACGCGTATGTGATTAGCGACAATTATGAAGAATATATTGAACTAAAACCAAAAGATGAAGTAATAATAAAAACAGATAAAAGTAAAGCTAAATTCCTTCAATTTTAATAATATAAATGATGCAAAGAGTTCATTTATTTGTTTCTGGCAAAGTACAAGGAGTAAATTTTAGAACATTTACAAAAGTAATTGCTGATAATTTAAAAATAACTGGATGTGTCAAAAATTTGAATGATGGAAGAGTTGAGATTATAGCCGAGAGTGAAAAAGAAAAAATAGAAATATTGTTGAAATATATTAAAAGAGGTTCTTTGTTATCAAAAGTTGAAAATATAGAATTGAATTATGAAAAATTCAAAAACGATTTTGAAGATTTCAAAATAATGTATTAAATTTTTGTTGTTACAATTGGTTTGTCTTTTACAATCAGTGTCTCTTCACTCTGCGAAACTATGCCATGAGCTTTTTCTCTTAACGGAGGATATTCCATTATAATTCTCTTAGTGGTCAACTCTTTTAATGCCATATGAAGAGAAAGTGGATTGCAAATATCTTTCAGCCACCTTTTAGCAAAGGGGAGTGTTTTATAATTTTCAGTTATATGCTGCAAAACCAATTTGGACTCTCTTATTCTTACTGCATCTGGTTTTGAAAACATGAATATCAAAGTAGGAGAAGATTCAACAACCCAACCTTCACCATTTGTTGCGAAAACTTCCATTGCAATTGCATCATCTTCTTTGAATTGATATTGTAATGTTGATTTGTTATTTGGGATTGATATACGTCCGTGCTGAGTATATTGATCCAAGGAGTGCCCAGCCAAATTTCTGACAGGATTAAAACCATGACTAACAATAACTTCATTCACAAGAGTAGACAACTCTGCAATTGTTTTTCCTGGAGACAACTCGTTAATAAATGAGTCCAGTGCATCTTGACTGGCTTTGATTAACGGATCTGAATTTTCTCCAATTTTCACACACACAGAAGTATCTGCGATGTAACCATCTATCTGAGCTCCTAAATCTAGTTTAACCATATCCCCGTCTTTTAATTCTGTTTGATCGTTAATATCTGGTGTACAATGAGCAGCAATATCATTTATCGAAAGATTTACGGGGAATGCGAGATTGGCTTCTTTTTTTATAAAATTTTCAATTCTCTCAACCAAATCTAGGGATTTGACCCCACTTTTTATTTCTTTCTTAGCTAATATTTTTGCCCTACCAGCTATTTCTCCTGCTTTCTTATATTTTTCTAGTACTTCTTTATCCATCCAATTCACTTCTCATATTCTTTAGAAATTCAAATATTTCAACATGTCCTTTAGGGGAAATATTTTACAACTCATATGTATAATTGAAATTTCCGACTTTCTGGAAAACTTATTCTAAAATCTTATATATTTAAATTAACTTATCTCATTCATGACATTCATAATAGACAATAGAGATAAACAACTAATAAGAGAATTGGAAAAAAACTCAAAATTATCTAGTAGAAAACTTGCAATGAAATCTGGATTACCTATATCAACAACTCACAGAAGAGTAAAGATTCTAGAGAAGGAAGGTGTTATAGTAGGATATAGAGCTATAGTAGATTACGAAAAGGTGGGGAAACCAATTGGCCTAATATTACTAATTAATGTTTCAGAAGACAACCCAAAAGAAAATTACATGTCACTTAATTCTGTAAAAGAAGAGTTCAAAAAAATGAATGAGACACATGAAATATTGGAAGTAAAAAGTGAAAAATGGGATTTGATAGTAAAAGTAAGATTAGAGAATTTAAAAGAAACCAATCCATTCTTAGAACAAATAAGAAAAATGAAGGGAATAGAAGAGGTTAATTCCATAATTATAACAGATGAAATTATTGTTTAATTTTTAACCATTTACCCAATTTTGGTTGTATATTACCAGATAAAACTTGATCTTCGGTTATCTCTAATGCTTGTAAAACACGCGTAGCAGCCGGTAATACTTGATTGTTAATATAGTATTCTGGATCGTATTCTCCTTCTTTCACTTCTTCTGCATGTTTTGCTCTATCAGATATACTACCATTTCCTTTTGTAATAACATATTGGATTATTGTCCCTTCAGTTATCGGAATGCCAGATTCTCTCATTTTCATTGCAACCTTAACATGTGGACCAATTTGTTTATATGAGGACAACGGCATTGTTAATTGAGTGAATATAACCAAATCATCTTTCTTTGTTTTTCCGGATTTTATTTTATCTATAGTCTGCTTAACCAGATTAACAGCTTTGTTTGGATCTTTATCGTGTAAAATTATTTTTAAAACTTCGTGCTGAATGTTTTTTGCCAATTCGCACCAATCCCTTCTAACTGTTTCAAAGCCACGTATCTCTAAATTACCATCATAATCAATTAAAGCATATCTCTTTTTGGCGCCCTTTTCTTCTCCTTGCCTGGACACAAAAATTCCTCCAGCATATATATTTCTTAACTCTAACTCCATGATTCCAGGCAAAGATTTATTCAATTTAATCAACCATTTGTTTAAAGAATCGGTTATTTCATCTTTCTTCTTATTAGGCAGATTAATGAAACAGGAATCTGTATCAGAATAAATGACATTGAATCCATTATTTCTAGCGTCTTCTATCACCTTTGTTATATAGTATCTACCAAAGGCAGCTGCTGACTCGGCACATTCTCTACAAAACCATCTAGCTCCTGGATAACCCAGATACCCATAAGTTGCATTAGAAATGATTTTGAGTGAGTATTGGTAACTGTCTAATTTTTTATATTCTGAACTATTTTTTTGAAATTGTTTCATCTTTTGTTTTACTTCATGCCTTTTTTTGATTATACTTTCCAGATACAACGGGATGAATCCTTTTCTTTTAGTACAAAAATTGTGATTTAAACCGGGAACTTCGTTCTTTTTACAACATTTACAATTAAATGTTTCTGGAGAAATATTGTGTGTAACGATGATCGACGGATACAACGACTTAAAATCAAAAACAAAAATATCAGAATGTATACCTTTCATAGGTTCTATAACTATACTGCCCGTATATGGTTTCATTTCCTTTCTTTGTTCTATCTCTTCATATTTAGGTCTATTCGGAAGTAAATTTTTATTTTGAGTTGCTTCTCGAGAAAAGAAGTTTTCAACTAATTGAGAGTAATAATATCTACAAGTATCGAATGGTAAAGAATACGTTAGTCTAGAAAGAGAAAATATCTGGGGTAATAGATGTTCACCTAACATCAAAGTTAGTTCAGAATCTCTTAATGAGTATTCTATCAAAACATCTAAATTTTTTTTCAGTTTCCATGATTCTTCAATTTCTTTCCATTTCAATTTTTTCTTTCCTACGCCCAGTAGTTCTTGAGAAACGGCATCCAGTGTCAAAACTTCTGTTTTCATGGATGAAAACAATATATGGTCTATAAAACCAAACACATCTACATGTACTCTGCCATTAATTGATGCCGCTGATAGCCTGCCCTTTCTGACAAATTTCATCTGTTCATTGTCTTTTCCTAAAATTAGTTTCACTTTCAGTTTCTCAGATCTTTCCCTCAATTTTGGAAAATCAAAACTGTCACCATTGTAGCTTATTATAAAATCTGGATCTTCATTTTTGGTAATTTCAACGAATTTTTCAATAATTTCTTTTTCGTTACTAACAGAAATTACACTATCTAATGGTTTTTCCAAACTATGACTAGTGATGACCTTTTTAAAATTGTTATTTGATGCCAAAGAAATCATTATTATTTTTTCTTCATCTTTTTCTTTAACTGTTTCTATATCAAAAGCCAATACTTTGAAATCGGGATCAAATTGATGTTTTATTTTTTCCACTGATTTAGATTTTATGCAATAATCAACTTGCAGATCAGACTTTATTTTCTCTCCTTCTACCTCAATCCATGACGTTGGTTCTATCTCTTTATCAAAAATATATCTATAAGGAAAGGATATGGTATACTCGTATTGGTTTTCTACAATATCCCAGCTTTTTACCTCATTTCTCAAATCGTTTATTTTCCTAGGGTTTTTAACAAATATTTTTATTAACTCTATTTTTTCTCCATAAAATTCTTTTGTTAATTTTTCTATTTTCATAATTTGTTCGGAATTAGCAAAATTCCCTTTATTTAATTTATCCAAAACTTTATCCATTTTTTCCAATTTTGGTTGAACATAAAAATAGGAATAAAAATCGCTATCTTCAACTAAAACAGATTTTCCATTTTCATCCTTGCAGAACAATCTAATAATGCCTTGATTGTTATCTACAATATAATCCATATCCAAAACTACAAGTTTGATTATCACATTTTTAATTTGTTTTTTAATCCATTTAAAATATTAGACACGTATCTTCTAAACTCAAAATTATTTTTATAAACATGATACAAAAGGATCAAACCAGCAACATCAAACATAAACCAGACAAGACCGTAAGTGATTCCGAATGATTCTCGTGGAAAATTATATTTTATAAAAGGATAAAACCACGGAATAAAATATGGTATATCTTCAAACAAATGCATCAGTGACCCAAAAGCGAGAGAAATAGAGAATGTTTTCTTTTTTGTTAATATATATGAAATTAACAGTATCAGACCAGCAGTAAATAGTGTGTGGCCTATGTTTCTCGCATTTGGTAATATGCCAACCATGTTTAGTGGTTTATCTATCAAATCTGGTATCTGGGACCCTATTATTGCAAATATAATATTCAAAGACAACAAATTAGCAAAAAACGCAGTGAATCCTATATGACCAAATGGGAACATATTCGAATAGTTTATGTTTTATTATTAATAAATGTAAAAAATCATTCTTCAAGTTTTATAGAAATATGAATATTCTGTGGTATCTGAACTCTCAATACTTGTCTCAGTGCTCTATCATCTGCCTGCATGTCAATAACTCTTTTATGAATTCTCATTTCCCATCTATCAAATGTTGTGTTGCCATGACCTGTTCCATCACCACAAGGTGTTTTCATTGTTGTTACTTTTAACTTTTTTGTAGGCAGAGGTATTGGTCCTCTCCAATCTACACCAAATTTCTTTGCTATGCCTATTATTTCTGTACAAGTATTATCCAATTCCTGTGGATTTCTGCCTGATAGTTTTATTCTGGCCATCTGCATACAATCACTTCATAATATGAGAAAAATGTATATTTAAATAGTTTCTTTTAGTTCTAGCTTTGCACCTTAAGTCATTTGCATCTAAAGTCAATAGAAATAAAGGTTGGGCACAAAGCTCTTAGTTCTGCAAAATACCATGTTTTGGAATTATTTCAAATGATATTCGATAGCGTCTTTTAACATGTTTTTATCTACAAAACCCTGAAATGTTTGATTCCCTATAACCATGGAAGGTGTTTCCGTTATTAAATATGTACTTTTTAATGTCTTAACTATAGGCTCATCTATTCCCATATCAAGAACAAATACCCTTAATTTAGAACCAAAATCAGATCTTAAATCATCAAGAATATTACCTTGCTCCAGACATTTATCACACGGTATGGAATAGAAGTAAAGTACCACGGCAACACCCTCGTCACACTTCTCTTTAATGACAGAATTAAGTATCCATGCTCTGGTTGAAACTAAAGAATAATCTCTCTTCAACTCCTTATAATTGTTCAAATCAACATTCTTGGGGTCACTTTCCAATTTCACCAATTCGTCTCTCACAAACCACATTTCCTTGGAAGTATCATCCAACAGGGCAGACAAGAATTTACAGTTGAGTTTGTCGTTGGATGTGCTCAGATAAACATACTCCAATTGAAGGTTTTCTATCCTTCTTTGGAGAGAAGTTACCTCTTTTTCAGTAAATTTCAGGGCTGACTTTTGTATCATAAAACCAGTAAAAATGCCGACAGAATATAAAACTAAAGAAAGAAAAGCGGCTAAAACATATGCTTTTTTTATGTCTTTTCTCATAAAATCTACGTTTAAATTTTAATCTTTTTATGTAATGTATATGGGAATTCCTATATTGTATGAAACCAGCTTTTTTCTATATCACATTTTCTTAGTCCCAGTTATATTTCTCTCTGTTGTATTTTATATACTAGCATTAACTAATATTTTTCTAAAGCCAAACAAATACAGGCAGAAAAACGATACTGAAGAATGGCCTTCTGTTACAATCCAGATTGCAACATACAATGATCCAATCGCAGTTAGATTATTGAAGAATTGCCTGAAATTTGACTATCCTGACGATAAGTTTGATGTAATAGTGGCTGATGACAGCACGGATAAAAAAGTCACTAATCTCATAACTAAATTTGCTTCAAATTATCCAAACAAAATCAAGGTTGTCCATAGGGATAATAGAAATGGTTTCAAGCCCGGCGCGCTAAACAACATTCTGAAGCATACCAAAGGTGAAATAATTGTTCTTTTTGATTCTGATTTCACATCACCTAAAACATTTTTGAAAAGAATAGTTACTCCTATAATTGAAGATCCAAAAATAGGAATAGTCCAGTCGAGAATGGGATATATTAATCCCAACCAAAACATTATCACAAAAATTGCATCTACGTTTTTAATGATATACCATCAATGCATCATAACAATAAACGATAAATTGAATATTCCTTTCTTCTGCGGGACTCACGGCGCTATTAGAAAAGATCTCATATTGAAGCTTGGGGGGTGGAATGAAAAAAGCATTACAGAAGACACAGATCTTTCATTGAAAACGTTCAAGGCTGGTTATAAAAGTGTTTATTTATCTGATTTGAAGTCTAGTGGAGAGTTACCATTCACTCTCAATAGTTTCATTAAACAACAAATGAGATGGGCCTATGGTAATACGAGAGCCTTCATTGATCACGCAACCAATATTTGGTCCAGTAAGACTTTTACATTTTTACAGAGAATTATGCTAACGTTCACAACTCTCGGTAATGTGGGGACTTTCTTTATAATCGGGATGACGGCAATGGGTGTCATAAGCATGCTCACAGGAGAACCACATCCTTTGACTCTGGATGATTTTAAACGATTCTTTGGAACATTTATTGCAACCGGTGGATTCATGGCGACGACTATTTTAGCCCTAAGAAGAGAAGACAATTTAAGAATGATTAAATCTGTATTTCTAGGAGCATTAACAGTAGGTATTGTGATAGCCACGACAAATTCTTTAGCTGTCATACAAGCATTGGCGGGCAAAAAGATGGGTTGGATAAGAACACCGAAGCTGGGTAATTTCTCTATTTTTAAGTCTAAAGGCAATTAAAATGATTCAGAATGTGTTGCTTGTAATCATGGTTATCCTTAGCGCTATGTACACTGGTTGGATAATTATTTTGCTGCTGCCTGAAAAAAAATCAAATAGAAGATATGCACCGAAAATTTCCATAATACTGCCCGCGTATAATGAAGAAAAAATAATAGAAAAATCCGTAATGAGTATTATTGATACAAAATATCCCAATGATAGAGAAATAATTGTTGTAAATGATGGTTCTAAAGACAACACTGGTAAGATCGTATCTAAAATAGCTAAAAAATATGCATATGTAAAACTCCTTAACTTGAATCATGTTGGAAAAGCAGGGGGTATCAACGAGGCTGTTAAAATTTCAAAATACGGTGTTATAGTGACATTAGATGCTGATTCTGTTGTCGATGAAAATAGTTTGATTAAAATAGTTCAACCATTATCTGATAAGGATGTGGGTGGCGTCGCAGGTATAATAAGAGCTAGGAGAAACAGTAACATATTAACGTGGTTTCAAGATTTTGAATACATACTATCTTCTGGTTGGAGGTTGGTTTGCACAAAGGTTAATGCCAACTCATTCTTGCCTGGCTTTGCAGCATTGAAAAAAAATGTCTTATTAAAAATAAACGGATATAGTTCTGATACGCTAACGGAAGATGTTGATATAGTATTGCAAATGAAAAAGGCTGGTTATAGAACAGTTAGTGTAAGTGATGCAGTAATGTACACAGAGGTTCCTCAAACACTGATATCGTTTATAAAACAGAGGATCAGGTGGGGCAGAGGAAATCTGCAGGTCATGAAAAAAAATTTCAAATTTTTAATAAGTAGAAAAAGCGAGAATTTGGGGAGATTTTCCTTTCCTACTCACTTGTATTGGTATATACATGCCATAATTTATGTCCCAATAATGCTTATGATGATGTTTGGTGATTATATAAAATACTTTTTGCTGAAAAACAACATAATCTCTTTGGATGTTGCAAGATATTTCTTTTCCTGGTTTTCATTGTTTGGCATGCTGGAAACAACGGGTAGAATAGCAATAGGATATTACCAGTTAAATATCAGCTTAATAATGACTGTAATAATTTTTAGCCTGTCGACAATCTATAATTTTATTTTGTTTTTTAAGTTGACAAAACCCGATTTGAAACATTTCATCGCATTCTTCTTTTTCTTTCCATATATGATTTTCAATCTATCACTATGGGCCATAAGTTTCTTTTTGGAAATATTCAGCAGAAAGTCATATAACAGATGGGAGAAGTAGTTGCTACAGAAGTTCAAAAAAAGGATTTAAAGCTTATTATTCAAACTTTAGAAAGGTGTTATTGTGTCTACATTGGCCCAAGCAAAAAATTATGTAAAAGAAGCTGCTGATTTTGGTATTAAATATGACGGTAGAATTGGTGATTTGGGCTGTGGTTATAATGATGCAGAACAATTAGTTCCTATAACTCATGCTCTTTCAGAATATTATAAAGTAGAAATCCAAAGCATAACCGCAGCTGAATTTGATGAAGAAGCTGGTAGAAAAGCAGCTGCAAGATATGAAAGTTTAGATGTCAGAATAGGACCTGACCAAGGAGATATTACAAAACAAAAATATGGTGTTAATGTAGCTTTCATGGCTGCTATTTTAGCTCAAATCGGAATATTAGATCAAGCATTAAAAACTCAAGATTCTCCAAATGTAGTAATATATGGATTTGACCAGTGGAAAAAAGTTGCTAAAGATGACGTTAGAAAAATGTTAAGTCAAAACGGATATAGCATTAAAGAAGGAGGAAGTGTATTAGTTGGGGAAAAGAAATAAATGTCCAATAAAGTTCTGATACCATCTGCACCAAATCTGTCTGCTTATTTAATAGAAAATGAACCTAATTTAAGATTTACAACTGAAGATCACAGCAGTCCAGAAAAACATGAAGTTCTAATATTTTTATATGCTGGTGACCAATTTTATGGAGAATATTTAGAACGAAATATATTACCTTTGGGATATTTGGGTAGCGGATATAAATATTCTGGAACAGTAGTAAGAACAATAAAATATGCTGGAAGGGCTCCTGGTAAAAAACATGTTGTTTTAGAGTTTGAACCAAAAGTGGAATATGATCCAATAGACAATAAAGAACCTGTTATTGGTGAACCTGTTAGAACTGACAACTATTCTGAAATTCCTTTTCCATAATTCAATTAACTAAAAATAAAGACAGAAGAAAAAAC
The DNA here is from genome assembly GCA_964372465.1 of uncultured archaeon. Taxonomy (GTDB): domain Archaea; phylum Aenigmatarchaeota; class Aenigmatarchaeia; order CG10238-14; family CG10238-14; genus JAGVVZ01. The sequence goes on along the minus strand of CAYJRA010000002.1, from coordinate 21,251 downwards.
AAAATTCTAAAATTACTTTGTTGCTTTAACTACATCCAAAACAATTCCTGCTGCAACCGTTTGTCCCATATCTCTGATAGCAAATCTTGCTAATTGTGGTATATCAGACTGCTTCTCCACTACCATCGGCTTGGTTGGAACTACTCTGATTCTTGCAGCATCTCCCGTTTTGATGAAGTCGGGATGCTCTTGCACGACAGCGCCTGTCTTAGGATCAATCTTTGCAATTATTTCCTCTACTTTGCAGGCAACTGAAGCTGTACCACAGTGGAATACTGGCGTATAACCAACAGTAACAACAGTTGGGTGATTTAATACGATAATCTGAGCCGTAAATTCTTTAGCAACTGTTGGCGGATTTGAGGTATGACCAGCTACATCTCCTCTCTTAACATCACCCTTGCCAATACCTCTTATATTAAAACCGATGTTGTCGCCTGGTCTTGCCTCGTTCTGTTGTTTGTGGAACATTTCAATTGTTTTGACTTCACCTAAAGCTCCGCTAGGCATGAATACTAACTTATCCCCTACTTTCAAAATACCTGTATCAACTCTGCCTACAGGAACTGTACCAACGCCTGTGATAGTATAAGCATCCTGTATTGGAATTCTCAAAGGTTTATCTGTTGGTTGCTCGGGCGGAGAAATACTTCCATCCATGGCATCAACTAATGTCGGACCTTTGTACCAAGGCATATTAGCAGATTTGTTGAAAACATTATCCCCAGCAAAAGCAGATACTGGAACAAATTGTATATTTTCAACCTTGTAGCCGACAGATTGCAACAGCTTCTTTACATCTGCACTCAAAGAATTAAATTTAGCCTCGTCATATTTAGCAGCGTCCATTTTATTTATAGCTACAAGTAACTGGTTTATGCCCAAAACTTTCAATAAGAATGTATGCTCTTTTGTTTGATCCTGAATTCCTTCACCTTCTTTGGCAGAAACAACTAAAATAGCTGCATCTGCTTGGCTGGCTCCAGTAATCATATTCTTGACGAAATCCCTATGACCGGGAGCATCAATGACTGTATAATAATGTTTCTTTGATTGGAAAGGCGTGTGCATTATATCTATTGTGACTCCTCTCTCTCTTTCTTCCTTTAGTTTGTCCATTAAGAATGCGAACTCGAAAGTTTCTTTTTTTAATTCCTTGGCGAGATCTTTCATTTTTCTCATTTGATCTTCTCTGACAGCTCCAGAATCAAATAATAGTCTACCGATTAATGTAGACTTTCCTGCGTCTACGTGACCTGCTGTCATTATGTTGATTTTTGCTGATTCAGCCATGTTAATACCTCCAATATGATTATAATATTAAGACTTTAAATATTATTCAGGTTTTGGTAATTGCTCGCTCAAACCTTTTCTTTTTCTTATCTTGATTACCGTCTGATCTTGAAGTTCTTTCGGCAATCTCTCAAATATCACGTCAATTAAACTATAAAAACCTTTTCCTCCGGTTCCTGATTTCAAAGCGGAGTTGAAGCCAAACATCTCAGATACAGGAAGCTTGCATTCTATCATCGTCACCCCTCTCTCTTCTTCCATCTGCAGAATCTGCCCTCTTCTGTTTTGTATTTCTTTGATTGCGCCTCCCATTTCTTCTGTAGGCGTGTCTATTCTTATAAACTGCTTAGGCTCTAAAAGACTAGAATTTGCCATCAGCATACCGTTCCAAATACCAGATCTTATTGCGGGTAGGACTTGACCCGGTCCTCTATGAACTGGATCTTCGTGCAACTCAGCATTAACAAGTGTTATCTTAACTCCTATACAAGGCTCTTTGCACAACGGCCCTTCATCCATAACACTTCTAAACCCTTCCTTTAGCATCTCTTCTACTTCATTCAAATACTGAATACCTTTAGTATCCTCCATTATCATGTTCTTGTTGTATATTTGCCATATGCCTTTTACTTCCTGAGATCCCATGCCCAGATCGATGAGTTTTTTCAAAACATCTGCATGCTTCTTTTTGAAGTCCACATAGCCAGGTATTTCACCTTTAGCCATGGCGTCCATTATTTTTTCACTCAGTGGCTCGATGATTATGTAAAATTTATTGTGCTTGTTGGGTGATTTTGCCTCTATTTCAGGAGATTTACCACTAATAGTTTCCCTGTAAACGACGATCGGGGGTGAAGTTTCAATTTCTATCTCTTGCTCTTTCAATTTTCTTTCAACTTTAGCATCCAAATGTAATTCACCTAAGCCGGAAACCAAATATTCGCCTGTTTCTTCGTTTATTTTTACTTTAATTGTAGAGTCCTCCCTCTCTAATTTTTTCAAGAATGTGATGAGTTTGTTAAGATCTTGCGGCTTTTTCGGTTCTATTGCTTTAGTAACAACTGGCTCGAATATGTGAGTTATCTGCTCGAACGGCTCGATAATGAAATCTGAGCTGCATATTGTTTCTCCAGAAAACGCTTCACCTAAACCCACAATCCCCACAATATTTCCTGCAACTACTTCATCCACTTGCACTCTGTGAGGTCCCTTATAGACATTTACTTGCTGAACTCTCTGTTTTTTATGCTGCCCTATTAAATAAACTTCGTCTCCTCTTGATATCTTACCTGAAAATATTCTGGCAGTAGCTACATAGCCTGCATGCGGATCGGGCATCAATTTAGTGACTATAGCTGCTAATTTGCCGTTAGTATTAACCGAAAGCATATCTTTAGCTATATCACTCTCCATATCGCCGTGCCATATTTTACCTACCCTGTATTTTTGAGCATCAACTGGAGACGGCAAATGAGTAATAATCATATCTAAAATGACTTTATGTAATGGGGATTTTTTCGCCAATTCATCTTGTCTTTCTTCATTTGTTAAATCAATAATATCCTTGAACGTCATTCCTATTTTTTTCATGTAAGGAAACGATATGCCCCACTTTCTCAATGCAGACCCAAAAGCTACAGAACCATTTTCTACGCTGACTAACCATTTATTTCTGTATTCTTCTTCTGAATATTTCTGGATCAGATAATTTACTTCGCTTATGATCTTTAAAAATCTCTGTTGCATTTGTTCCGGAGTCAGTTTCAGCTCTCTGATTAAACGATCAACTTTATTGATGAATAACACTGGCCTGACTCTCTCTTTTAGTGCTTGTCTCAGAACAGTCTCTGTTTGCGGCATTATTGTCTCAACAGCGTCGACTAATACTATAGCCCCGTCAACTGCACGCATGGCTCTTGTTACATCGCCTCCAAAGTCAACGTGTCCTGGTGTGTCTATTAAATTAACTAAATAATCCTTGTCATTGAATGTATGGATCATGCTAGCATTAGCTGCCCATATTGTGATTCCTCTTTCCTGTTCTTGCGGATCAAAATCCATGAATAATTGCTTGCCTGCCAACTCATCAGAAATCATGCCTGCACCAGAAAGTAGATTGTCAGAGAATGTTGTTTTTCCGTGATCAATGTGTGCGACTGTCCCTATGTTTCTTATCTGATCAGGTTTATACATCAATTCTTGAACTTTTGTTGTTAGATCTTTTTCAGCCATTTCTAATCTCCTTAAAAATTAACAGTTTGTAATTACGTGAGTAATTAATTTAAAAGTTGTGTTTTTTCAACATAAAATTTATCTAGCCCCGTCTGCTTCTCTTTCAATTCTCTCCTTCTCTTTGATTGCCTCGGATTTGGAAGCATCATTCTTATAGGCTGCGTATATTTCCTCAACGAGTTCGTCAGCCATTGATCTTTTTTTACCAAAAGATTTTCTATAAGCTGATTGCGCCATGATGGCTAATGCTTGGTCTATTCTTCTTTGTGGTGATGTGACAACGGCCTTCCTAACCATGGCACCACCCATCTGGTAAGATGTAACTTCCTCCCTTAGAGCGGAATTTTCAATGGCTGCAACAAAAACTTTCAGTGGATTTTCATTTGTTCTTTTTTCCAATTTTTCAAAAACTTCTTTCAAGATATTAAAAATTGTTTGTGTTTTTCCTGTATTCCTGCCGGATGTCAATAAATGCTTTTTGCCTTTGTGGCCGCAAACCATTAACTTATTGGTGAATCTCTCTACTATATTCATATCTGATTTATGAAACTGCTGCGTGCTCTTTCCGCCAGATTTAGGGATCAAGACCGGCTTCAAATTAATATATGGTCTGAGACCAAGATCTCTGATCTCTATGCCATCAAAACTCCACCTGTTAAAAAGTTTAAAATCGACCATTAAATTACCTCATTGGTTTTTGTTTCTTCCCTTTTAAAATTTCAGAAAGAGATACGCCATTAACCTTGACAACTTTATATTTCAAACCCCATTGGCTACCGACTGGTCCGCCTTGCGACCCGCCTATTCCCTCTATTAGTACTTCATCATGTTCGTTTATATGATCAATAGCATGATTTCCTGGCACGAATGCCGTGACTTGAATGTTATTCTTTATTAATTGGACTCTTACTGCTTTAATCAGACCAGAAGAAGGCTGTTTTTGCTCTACAGTTCTTTTAGCTATTACTATACCCTTTCCCTGAGGAGCAACGCCTAATGGCTCTCTCCTTTTCATTCGCAGTTTTCTTCTCATGTAGTCTACATCCTTCCATTTAAATTTCTGTCTGCTCTGCCTTAATTTCCTTCCTGAAAATTCTCCTCTTGCCAATCATTTCACCTTTAAATCCGATATATTATGGACTCTCTTTAATATCTCCTTATATATTTTTATCTTTTCCCCTCCCCTGCCTATGACATAGCCTCTGTCTTGTTTGTTGACTTTTATCTCCGCTATATCTTTTCCATCTTCTTCAACTACTTTTATATCTTTTACGTTGGGGATCAAATTTTTGATGAAATCAGAAACATTAATTGAATATTCATATACCTTTACTTTTTTTCCCAACATTCTCTCTACTTGTCTTATTGAATTTCCCCCTTTGCCTATAGCCAAGCCTATCTTTCCTTCTTCAACAATATAATAAATTGTATCGCCGTTTTCGAAGCAATCCTTCACAGACACGTTTGTTAAATTTTCAAAAAGTGTTAGTAATCTGATCGTTTCTGTTGTGAATTTTATCGTCACTTCTCATTACCCTCTATTGCTAATATGCTGACACGAAAAGGTTTACCGCAAATAACGCCTAGATTAACGTTGTCTCCTGGGAAATCTTTGACCTCAATTTTTGCTAGTTTTGCATTGTGCTGAATCATATCCTTTCTTTCCTTAGGAATATTATTGGCAATAACTATTGTTGATGGATGTTTGGTTTTGATTGATTTAATAACCCTGTTGTATCCCAAAACCACTTCCTTTCTTTTTATTTTATCTTGAATCAACTGCGTTAAATCCATCATTCTTCACCCATCTTAGCTATCAATTCAAACATCCCTGTACCAACTGGTATTTGTTGATTTATCATAACATTGTCAAATATTCCATCAAATGTGTCAATTTCATTTCTAACAGACGCTCTCACCAAATGTTTTATTGTCTCCTCAAAACCGGCACGTGTTAAAACCGACGTATGCATCCCAGCAATCCCATATCTACCAACAGCCCTGATCTCACCCGTCAATGTCATTATATCAGCAACGAGCATAATATGTCGTTGATCAATATCCAAACCCTGCTGTTCAAGAGTATCCCTAATTTCTTTCATCAAAGCTGTTCTTGCAGCCTCAATGCCAAGAAACTTTGCAATTTCATGAATGTTGTTAGTGTAACATCTTCTAATATCAAATTCTTCCATCAAAAGAATTTTCTCAAAATTAGAACCTAGTGTCTTTATTACCCAATCTTTATCCTCCTTTAAAACTATGGAATTCTTGATTCCTTGTAAACCAGAAACATGAAGTAACAGGATTTTCTTCTTTAATTTTTCCAATTCTTTAATCGTGGTCTCGCCTTCCTTCGCCTCTATTTCTATTCTCTCACCGTTAAGTTTTATCGAATAGTTTTTGAATGTTTTTTCTAACTTTTCCATCATCTCCTTTTTTTCTGTTTGTTTAGCTTTCTTAAGTTCAATTTTCAATTTTTTATTGGTTAGATCGACAGAAATGGTGTCTGTAAAATGTTTCATCTTTTTTTCTCTTAATTGTTTTGCAACCTCTTCAGCACTTTCTTTTGTGTTAAATTTGGACTTCAAATAAAGGGTCATCATTGGTGTTGTCGGCTCCTTCCTCGCATCAAAAATTTCTATCAATCTGGGCAACCCTAAAGTAATTTGTAAACCCGCTGATCCAGCAAAGTGATAAGTTCTCATTGTCATTTGAGTTGCCGGTTCGGATATTGATTGAGCAGAAATAATACCAACCGCCTCGCCTGGCTCAAAACTGCTTTTCAAAAATTCTTTTTTAACAGAATCTATTAGTTTTTCCTTCTGTGCATCGCTGAGTTTCCTGTTTTTACTAACTCTATCTATTTCTTCCCATATTTTGGGCGGTAAATAAATATTGCTATCTGAAGAGTTGATCTGCAATTCTTTCGACATTGATTCCACCTTTTTGTATTTTTGACGGATCTAAGCCGTCTTCACCTGGTATAAACTGGACTATTTTCTTCGTGCTATCTCTGACACTACCATCATATTCAATCTTTAAATCCTTTAGCGCACCTATCAGCCTTCTTTCCAAATAACCACTGTGTCTCGTCTTCAACGATTTATCCATTAAACCTTCCCTGCTGTTCATTGCATCAAAGAAGAATTCAAATGGCGACAAGCCGTTCTTGTAGCCGTGCCGCACAAAGCCTTTTGATTCTAGACTTAAATCTCCTTTTTTGAAGTGAGAAAATGTTCTCCTGTAATATCCTATCTTGATCCTTTCTCCCTTGACTGTCTCCTGTCCGATACATGCTGCGCATTGAACTAGATTGATCAAGCTTCCTTTTGATCCACTCTTAGCCATTATAATCGTTGAGTTTTCTGGTATTGCTTTTCCCACCACGTCGCTAATCTCATTCAGCAACTCGGCTGTTCTCTTCTTAATTAATATTTCTAAACTTTCCCTTGGTGTTCTTCCAACACTTTCTGGTATTTTACCCTTTTTGAATTCTGCTATCATTCTGTTGGCTTCTTTCTGCGTATCATCAATCATTTGGTTGACTTTTTCTCTCACTTTAGCAGTCAAATCATGGTCTGCGATAGAAACGGTAAATCCATACTTCATTAAAACTTGAAGTGAAAGTTTTGTTAAATTGAACAAAAACTTTCTTGTGAATTCGTAGCCGTATTTTCTTTCTACTTCATCCAGTATTTTTCCTTTGAATGCGCTAACGCCATACTCATCTATGATGCCTGAGACCAATTTGCCATTTTTGATGATGACATCCATATCAGCCACTTTATACTCAAGATTAAAATCTTTGGGCAAGAATAAACTGAATACTTCTCTACCAGATATTTCTTTTTTGTCTGGTATCTCTATATCTAAATCACAAGACCTGACCAAGTCTACTGCTTCTTCCTTGCTAAAAACTAGTTTGTCAGTCAATATATACAATCCTGTTATATGATCATTTATTGCACCTATTATTGGTCCGCTGAATCTCGGGCTTCTTATTTGTGTTATTGCATTTGTCAACAACTTTGTTTCTGTTTGTGCTTCTTTGGTCTGCGGCACGTGCAAATTCATTTCGTCCCCATCAAAATCCGCATTGTATGATGGTGCAACAACCAAATTTAATCTGAATGTGTTATATGGCATTACTCTTATTTTGTGACCCATCATACTCATTCTATGCAACGATGGTTGCCTGTTGAATAAAGACCAATCGCCATCCTCTATCTGCTTTTCCACGATAAAACCATTTGCCAATTCATCTGAAATATCTTTTTTGTTCAATTCTGTTACCTTTTTCCTTCTTCCATCCGGCCTGTTAACATAATTTACAGTCGGCCATTCGGGATATCTCATGATTAATTCCTTCGTTTTTTTGATATTTCTTTCATTGATTACAACCGGCAACGTCAGTTCTTCAGCTATAAACCTTGGAACGCCAACCTCATTTATATCCAACATAGGATCTGGACTAATAACAGTTCTCGCAGAATAATTAACTCTTTTTCCTATCAAATTGCTTCTGAATCTTCCTTCTTTTGTTTTCAATCTCTGAGCTAAAGTCTTGAGTATTCTGCCAGATCTATGCCTTGCAGGAGGAACTCCGGAAATTTCATTGTTCATATATGTTGCTATGTGATACTGTAACAATTCCCAAAGATCTTGAATGATAAAATCGGGTGCACCCAAATCGCTGTTCTCTCTCAATCTCTTATTTATTCTGACTATATCCACCAACTTGTGTGTCAGATCGTCTTCTGATCTCTCACCTGTTTCCAAAGTAATGGAAGATCTTACAGTTACTGGCGGCACGGGCAATAATGATATTACTAGATATTCCGGCCTTGTTGCCTTTATTCCAAGATAAACCAAATCATCATTGGGTATTCTTTCTAGCCATCCTCTTATTTCAACAGGCGTCAATAAAGTGCTATCTTCCTGGTAACTCGTGGGTTTAACAAACTTGACTTTCTTCTGTTTCTCCTTGCAATGCGGGCATGTGTTCTTAACTAATTGTTTTAATTTCTTGAGAGATCTTTTTCCAGCGGCCTTGAATTTATCAATATCTCCCTTGTCGATTAGTATTTTTCCACATTTTCTGCACGTTGATTTTAATATGTTGTAAATCAGCTTAGCATAATTAACATGAATAATAGGTTTGGTTAATTCCAAATAACCGAAATGGCCCTTACAGTCGCCGACTGTCCCTCCGCATGATCTGCATCTTAATCCAGGATCAATAACACCCAATCTAGGATCCATTAACCCTCCTTCAACGGGATAACCCTCTTGATCGTATAATTCTGTTTTGCTGATTTTGCACTGTGAGATTTTTTTGACTAAATCTGGATTTAATACGCCAAATACGATCTTGTCTATTGTGTTCATTTCCTCATCAACAACTACTTTCGGGTATATGAGCATGCTTTTTAATTCGTCTAAAAGTAGTTTGAAAGCATATGACATTTCAACATCAATAATTTTTGTGCCACCACAGACAGAACAGTATTTCTTATTTTTTATTCTGTCGTAGATTGCATCCATACCGCAATCTTTGCATATTGGGATGAAAGTTTTGTCAGAATCAAATCTTTCTTTCAACAGCAAGGATGCACCGTGCGCAATCAAACAGTCTTTTTCCATTTCTCCCAATCTAAGACCGCCCATTTTTGATTTTCCTTCAGTCGGCTGTTTCGTCAATAATGTAACTGGCCCCTTTGATCTGGCATAAATCTTATTTGAAACCAAATGATCGAGTTTTTGATAATAGATATTACCAATATAAATTTTGTTATCAAACTTCCTCCCTGTTCTTCCATCAAACATCGTCTCTGTTCCATCATCAGAAAAACCATATGATTCAAGTTTTTTTCTTAATTCTGATTCGGGAACTGGATGGAATGGTGGGCTACTAATTCTTTCTCCCTGTAAAGCTGCGACCTTTCCACTTAAAATTTCTAAAAGCTGACCGATGGTCATTCTAGAAGGAATACCATGCGGGTTAAAAATCACGTTAGGAACAACACCATCCTCAGTAAATGGTAGATCTTCTTGAGGTAATATCAGCCCCAGCACGCCTTTTTGTCCGTGCCTGCTAGCAAATTTATCGCCTAATTCTGGTTTTTTCAAATCTCTGACCATTGACTTAACTAGCTTGTTGCCTTCGTTACTCTCTGTGATAAATACTTTATCTACAACTCCTTGCTCGCCATGTCTCAATTTAACAGAAGTTTCTCTTATGTTTTCTAATCCTGTAATAAATTGATCCAGTCCACCTAAAAATCTTAGAGGCGAAACCTTGCCTATTATAACATTATCTGATTTCAAATAAGTTTCTGGGTTGGCGATGCCGTCTTCTGATAAATGCTTATATGCTTCTTCATCGATGTAGCCCCTTACACCGGGTTCCGGCACGCCAATAACATCCTCTTGACCACCCAAATATCTTTTTTCCTCTGCTTCATAAGCTCTAAATAAATACGACCAAAACATTCCTCTTTCTATAGATGACTTATTAATCACAACTGCATCTTCCATATTATAACCCATGAAAGGCATGACAGCCAGCGTAACATTCTGCCCGCCTGGATGATTTTCGTCACTGACAATTTCGTTCATATGGGTTTTGACGAGTGGAACTTGGGGATAAAGAAGTATGTTGGACTTGGTATCAACTCTTATCGGAAAGTTCAAAGAATATAAGCCGATAGATTGTCCTATCATTTTCCCCCCGAAATTAACTCTGTCGCCACGATCAAACTCTGCAAATGGGACTAAAGACGTGGCTAAACCTAAAATTATAGTTGGATCCAATTCAAGATGTGTGTGTTCTGGTGTCAGATCTTCTGGTCTCAGAGCAACATACGCATTCTCTTCTTCCTCTGTATCCAAATATTCGATTATTCCGTTAAAAATCAAATCGGACCATTTCATCTTTCCTTTTTGAACGTTCTCTATGTGCTCTTTTGTTAATTTCGGCTTCCCATTTTCAACTACTATAACCGGCCTTCTCGCACGACCAGCATCTGTAAGAATAGTGACAACATCCAAATGATCTAAATAAACAACATTAACTTGATTGGATAATTGACCTTTTCTTCTCGCTTCTCTTACGGAGCTTACTAATTTCTCCGGTGTTTTTACATTGCCAATATATCTCCCGTCAATAAACAAATCTGTCATATCAACCACTCATATTTTTTTCAATTATACTTTGCAGTGTCTTTTGGTCTTTCTCAGATACACCTGTTGTTATCTGGGCAGCAACTGCTAAATATTTTCTTAATCCAATTGTCGCCCCTTCTGGAGTTTGAGATGGATCTATTTTACCCCAGTGTGAGGGATAAAGTTCTCTAGCCTCAAAATGCTCTTGTGTAGATGTCAATGGCGATAAAACATTTCTTGTGTGAGATAATGTTTTTATGAAACTGCTTCTTTCCAATCTCTGAGAAACACCAGTTCTACCGCCAACCCAAGATCCAATAGCTATAGCAGAAAGTATCTGATTCGTCAAAACATTTGATTCTACTATTGATGGTAATGGCGGGAATCTTCCTCTTTTAGTCAATTTCTGATAATTATAGGTAATTCTGGTAATCAGTCCCCATTTGCCAAGCAATATGGATCTAAACAAAACTTCAAGCAGATCGCCAGACAATCTCAATCTTTTGTTTGAATAGTGATCTAAATCGTCTTTTGGTATTTTCTTCAAATGGAAACGAATTGTTTTTTCCACGGCCTTAGACAAATATACTGCCTTATCAACTCTGTCTTTTTTTTCCTGGCCTAGATGAGGAAGTAAATATTTGTCAACCAGTTTGTTGACTCTGTCCTGCCTGTATTCCTTCTGCATTATTTTCAAGAAATCTGCAACTTCTTCAATCGCTTCTTTTGATGTTGTAGCTTCTGTTTCAAAAAGATTAGGATAAAATTCCTGTTGAACTTCTGGATCCGCAGATATTGCAGCAATAATATCCCTATCAGACTCCAGTCCTAATGCTCTTAATAAAACAACTATTGATAGCTTATTCACGTTGGCGAAATTGATCTTGATAATGCCGTCTGTTTTTCTTTCTATTATATGTCTCTGAACATAACCGTCTTTCTCGGAATGAATTCTTGCCACTTCTGAAATGTTTGGCATTCTTGGTTTCTCAACTAAAATTCTATTCGGAGCTATCTCTTCAATTAGCACTAGAACTCTTTCAGTTCCATTTATTATGAAATAAGCACCTGGATCGTCTGGATCTTCTCCCGCCTGCATCAGTTCTTGTTTGTTTAATGTAGATAGAGGACAAATTTTAGATTTTAACATAACAGGTAAATCACCAAAATTAACCACGATCGTTTCGCTTTCTATTCCATTCAAAACTGGCGTCATCTCTACAAACATTGGAGCAGCATAAGTGAGATTTCTCATTCTAGCTTCAAGAGGGTAAATGTTCCTTACAGATCCGTCTGCTTCTTTTACAGATGGGTTTCCTAGTTTGAATTTACCCAGTTTGATTTTGAATTCTCCCAAATCTGGAACTTCTGGCTTAATTTCTTTTATTTGTTTAATGACGTTTGGTATTCTATTCGCAATAAAATCATCATAGGAATCTATCTGGAATTTGACAAATCCTTGCTCATCAGAAAACGCTTTTAATAAATCAATGTATTCTTTCATTTTTATCCCTCAATGACAAGTCTGTAATAAATGCTTTCCTTGGCAGTCTCGCTGTTTCTAGCTATTTTAATCAAATCCCCGGGATTGGCTTCAATTAATTGTATGACTGGATCCGAATGCAGAATCGTTGGAAATTGATTTAATCTTTTTATCTTAAATTTTTCAATAACTTCTTGTTTTTCTGCATCTGATAAAATGGTATGTTTTGGGACAAGTTCTTGATCTAAAATGTTTACCTTCGGTTTCAACATACCACCCAATCAATACGCCCTGGTCGGGATTTGAACCCGAGTCCTAGAAGTGACAGTCCTAGATTCTACAACACCAGATAATAATGATGTTTTGATAGGCCAGGCTACACCACCAGGGCTCCTTAAATTAGTAAATAGAAGATTGAAACATAAAGTGGTTTGGGGGGCGATACTAATCAATAAGCGGTCACCATTAAGGGAAGAGTTGGCAACGTCCTGAACTTCCCACCCAAAGGCAGTACCATTCAGATCACCGAAACGCTTAACTTCCGTGTTCGAAATGGGAACGGGTGTTTCCTTTTCGTTTTGGTCGCCAACTCAATAAATATATTCTTGTCTCTATTTAAACGTTCAAATATTCACAGAAATGGTTCTCAACATTTAAATAGTTTACTATTTTTTGAGCTTTGTAGGAATAATCTAATTCTGTCGTATTAATGGCATTTATCCTACAAAGCTTATTTTTTTCTTATTCTTTTTTAGCAAATAACCAGACGATGAAATTGTTTATATTTATTATTAAAAATCCCCCCGGCCGGAGTCGAACCAGCAACATCACGGTATCCATAGAGCACATGCTGGTAACAAACACTTAATGTGCTCGTCTACAGCCGTGCGCTCTACCAGTTGAGCTACAGGGGGTTAATATGAAATATAGTAGGATTATACTTTAAATTGGTTCTTATTTGCTGCCCATTGAGACAATTTTAGATGCGATTCTACCTATTATTCCTCCTTGGCCTTCGTAAGTCATATGAACCTTAGGTAGTTTGAATCCACCCAAAATTTCCATCATTGGAATTATATTGTAAGTTAAAACCACTTCTTCACGCGGATTTATTCTATCGACATTCCATGTTAATCTTGTTCCTTTGGTGGTTAATTTTATACTAGGTGTTATTGTATCGAATTTTTTCACTACTTTAGCAACTGGTGGAACCAAATCTCTCACTATGATATTTCTGATTTCTTTGGTCGATTTGTTTCTAATATGCAATGATACTGTAACTTCTTTTTCATGGGCCAATGGTTTAGTATACTTTTTATGAACTGTTGGCCTAAAGAATACGTATGATATGGCAAATAAAGAAGCTACTACAATCAAAGCTCCCAATATTGCATTCTGAAATCTGAGTTGATACTTGATAATTTTCGCTTCGTTGGGCTCTAGATCAGAAACCTTCCATTCATAAATTATTCTATTATCCTTTACTAATTCAAAATTTGGTTCTTCATCAGGATAAAAGAAATATCTCATAATCACTGGCAAGGATTCTGTTATTGTGTAATCTGCATTGGGTATATTGCCGTTATTAGTTACGGATAAAGTAATAGTAATAAATGTGTTTCCGTATTCCACGTTTTTAGATTTCATAAAGTTTGATTTTTCTTTAATTTTGAAGCTTGTTTCAGCATCATCCAGCAGGTTGTTCAAAGCATCTTTGAGTTCTATCAGAACTTTAAACTCACCATAACCATATGTGTTGGGAATCTGTAAGTCGTTCGTAACAGTTCTAGTACTATCCGGATCTATTCTAATTTGATCTTCGAATTTTTGAATCAATAAATTATCTCTGAAGATTTTAGTTGTTATCAAAATATCCTTCGGTTTAACTTCGTTTAAATTGGTTATAACTGGCTGTATCAACAAAGTTTCTCCCACATTCAAAATTTGTGAGTTGATTTTCAATTCAGACAAATAAATTTCCATGTCCCTTTTGAAATTGAATAACAGATCTTTTGACGTGGATTTAGATGTTGATACGGAAGCTACGGAAAATGTGTATAGAAAAACACCTTTTTGACTGTTTCTTGGCGGTTCTAATGTAACAACAAATATCCCAGTCTCGCTAGGACCAATCGTAACTGAGTATCTATCTACGGACGACCATTGATTAGGCCATAACGAAACATAAAATGTGTCTGACGCATCTCCAATGTTTTTAACGGTGATTTCGATATTGTTCTTTTGTCCCATATATATAGTACGAATACTATCTGGGCCCATGATTTCTACACTGCTGTTAGTTGATGCGCCTAGAACATTCACAGATTGCAGAACAAATACATAGATCAAGAGAACTCCGACAAAAAGTTTAGTATTCACAACAATCACTATAAATATTTGGTTTTTATATATTAAATTTCTATTTTGCCAAATTCTTGATAAATTTGACTACTTTATGCGAAATTTGCTCTGGGCTTAATTCTTTTTTTTGTGGCTTTTCTTCAACTGGTTTATCTTCTAATTTGTCTTTTACTTTTTTTTCAGCATCTTTGGCATATTCATACAGAGATTTAAACTGAAATCTGCTCTGTTTACCGTATTTTTTAAACCACGCCCATTCTCTTCTACAAAGTTCTTCCCAAGTAACATTCTCTAAAGGTATTATATTGGGTTTATGGTGGGTTTCTGATGGGTAAGGAAATCCAACTGTTATTATACCAACTGGCCTGAGAGAAGGTGGTATATCTAAAAGTGTTTTAATCTTTTCTTCCTCGAAAGCGTGAATCCATGATGCCCCTAATTCGAGAGCGTGTGCAATTAATAACATGTTCTGGATGCAAGCTGCCGTGTCTTGAATGCAATACAAATCCTTTCCTCTATCACCAAACTTTGTGGAAGCCCTGTCAATATTAGCACAAACAACAATCAGTACAGGAGCATCTTCTATGTGTTTCTGTTTCAGAGCAGCAGCAGAAATTTCTTTCTTCATTTTTTTGTCTTTTACTATAATAAACTCCCATGGCTGAATATCACCAGCGGAACAAGCATAAGTTCCGCCCATTATGATATGAGCCAGCAATTCTTCAGGAACATCTTTCTTATCATATGTTTTAACTACGGTTCTCGATTCTATTGTTTCAAAAATATCCATAGTATCTGTAATTTTTTAGGAATTTAATCTATTAAAAGACTAAGTAAAAAATATTCATTATGAATTATTCAATTCTAGCTGATAGCTATGAGTCCCTGGAAAGTGTATCTTCAAAACTAGCAAAAACAGGCATATTAGCTGAGTTGTTCCTCAAAACACCTACGGAAGAATTATCAAAAGTCGTCTTACTGGCACAGGGAACCGTGTTTCCTACATCATCGCAAAACGAACTCGGTATAGCACTCCAGATGATGATAAAGGCGATTTCCAAAGCAACTGGATTTAATGCGGAAGAGGTAGAAAACAAATTTAAGAAAATGGGTGATCTAGGATTAACGATAGAATTGTGCATTGCTCATAAAAAACAATCCATGTTGTTAAAAAAACAATTAACTGTTGACCAAGTTTTCAAAAATATACAACAACTTTCGCTTATGACAGGATATGGTTCACAAGATAGAAAATTAAATTTAATATCAGAATTACTTGTTTCTGCCACTCCTAAAGAAGCGAAATATATTGTAAGAACTATACTAGGAGAATTAAGGATGGGCGTAGCCGAAGGGATAATAAGAGATGCTATAGTCAAAGCATTTTTATTATCTGAGAACGTTACCAAAGAAGGGAAAAAAGACATAATAAAAATCCTGGAACATGCATGGTGTATATTTTCTGATTTTGGAGAAATAGCAAAAATTGCAAAAGAACATGGAGTTGAAGGCTTAAAAAAAGTCAAGATACAAATAGGGAAACCCATACAAGTAATGCTTGGAGAAAAAGCAGAAACAATGAAAGAGGTTTTTGATAAATTTGGGAAATTAGCAGTTGAATTCAAGTACGATGGAATGAGGGCGCAAATACATAAAAAAAACAATAGCATATGGATCTTCACAAGAAGACTCGAAAACGTCACCAAACAATTCCCTGATCTTGTCGATTTGTGTAAAAAATGTTTGGGGGTTGACGAATGTATTGTTGAAGGCGAAGTTTTAGGTGTTGATCCACATACTAGGAGTCCGCTGCCATTTCAAATTCTTTCACAAAGAATACACAGAAAATATGATATAGAAAAAACACTCAAAGAAATTCCGATTCAAATGAACGTTTTTGATGTTGTTTACATCGGTGGTGAAATGTTACTAGAAAAACCGTTCAAGGAGAGAAGAAAACTTCTAGAAAAAATTGTTAAACAAATTCCAGAGGAGTTTAAAATCGCTTCTCAGATAATTACAGATAATCCAAAGGAAGCAGAAACTTTTTATAAGAAGGCAATAAAAGAGAATCAAGAAGGTATTTTTCTCAAAGTCCTTGATTCAAAATATGTTTTTGGCAGGCATGTAGATGGGTGGTATAAAATTAAACCTGATGTGGAAACGCTTGATCTCGTAATAATAGGAGCTACATGGGGAACAGGAAAAAGGACTGGGGCTATAGGATCGTTTATTCTTGGATGCAGAGATGAAGAGACTAACAATTTTTTAGAATGTGGCATGCTTGGAACTGGTGTGAAGGAAAAAAAAGGCAAGGAAGATGATGTAACATTAAAAGAATTGACAAAATTATTGAGACCGCATATAATATCAGAAAAAGGAACTGAGATAAAAATAAGACCAAAAATAATAATTTCTGTTAGTTACCAAGAAATACAGAAATCACCTAATTATGAATCTGGATTCGCACTGAGATTTCCAAGATTTATTTTTTTAAGAGAAGACAAAGGGTTGGGTGATGTTGATACGGTTGACAGGATAAAAAAACTTTATCAAATGCAGAAGAAATAAAAAGAGATTAAAGATGAAATTTTTCATTACAATATAGAAAGAAATTTTTCTAGAAATGTATAACTAAAAATATTAATACTCAACTTCACTATAAAGTAATACAAGGGAGAGGTTAGTTTATGTTGGGATCGTCTCAGCTTATGGATAGTTTACGTGGTATAGGATTAAATTTATACGAAAGGAAATTGTGGGTTGGTCTGTTAGCAAAAGGTGTAGCAACCGCCGGTGAATTGTCATCAATTGCTCATGTTCCAAGATCTAGAACTTATGATGTTCTTCAAACTTTAGCTGATAAGGGGTTCGTAATAGTCCAGACTTCTAAACCATTGAAATATGTAGCAGTCGAACCTTCAGAGGCCTTAGAAAAGGCCAAGCAAAAATTAAGGGAGGATTTGGAAACAAAGGCTGAGAGAATTGAGAGATTAAGAAGTTCTAAATTATTAGAAGAGTTGAATAACATACACCAACAAGGTATGGAATTAGTATCCCCAGAGGATTTAACAGGTGCGTTGAAAGGTAGATATTCCGCTATTCAACAACTAGATTTCATGTTCAAGGGAGCAGAAAATTCTGTTAATATTGTTACGACAGCATCTGGCCTGAATGAATTGTTTGAAAATCATTTGAGTGTAATAAAAGGATTAAAACAAAAGGGTGTTAAAGTAAGAATTGCTGCAAAAATCAATGATAGTTGCGCTGATGCTGTTAAGGCCTTGTCTTCCTTAACTGACATTAGGAAAATATCAGAAAAGGACTTGCCTATTCATGGCAAATTTACTGTTGTAGATGGACAACAAATGTTATTCGGGTTATCCGATCCAGATGATGCACAATCACAACATATGATGTTCTGGACAAAATCTCAACACGCCTCAAAAAATTTAGCGAATCCTTTGTTCGATTTAGTGTGGGAAAAATCCTTTCCCTTGAATCAGAATAAGAAATAAGTCATTTTTTCGAATATCTTTTTTCAAGTATTGACATTTCATAGTATTGATATAGTTCTAAAATAGGTCCTGTAATTAATTGTAAATCTGCTGATAAATGCTGCCATTTTGGTGGCTCGCTAATTTGAATGCCATATCTTCCCATAAATTCTTGAGCGCCTTTGGAACTTAAGTATTTCACAAACTGCTCATTTAGTTCGTCACCGTGCCCCAAATCAACAACTAGTGAAGCTTTGTCTGCTAAATTCTTTACATATCTCAATTCTTCTTCTAATAATTTTTTGAACTGTTTTATCCAATCCTCATATCGTTGTCTAGTCACGGGTATTTTAGTTTTTGAATTAGCTGGTATGACTTTATCAAAATAATTTTCGACTAATTCCTCTTCAGCCCCAGAAAACCTTAATCTTTCTGCAATTTGCAAATAACCTTCTCTTTCCGCATAAGCCCTACCAATCAAAAGTTCTTTCATTTTATCGGCTGTTCTTGCTGCATCATAAATCGTTGGATAAACTTGAAGGCTAAAAACAATGCTAATAGCGGGATCTAATTTAACTTGACTAAGTTTATTTCTGGCATCGCCTTCTATTTTTGTCGCTCTGAGTTTTTCAATATCGAACTTTTCTCCGACTGTTTTTGATGGGTCAAATAATGTTAAAATTTGAGAAAAGGCAACAACAAAAGGCCTGTTATATAATCTATCACTATAATCATTTGCAACTTCTAAAAGCATTCCTCTTAGTTCAGTGGCATATCGAGATATAAGTAATTCCAGTATCTTATCTTTATCCATTCTCATTGGAATGAATTTTAAATCTTAAATATTTGATCAAAACGAGAAAATCATCCTATAAAAACAGGTCTTCGTGATAATTTCTTAGGCAAAGATAATGATTTGAATGGTTTTCCTTTCATTTCGTTTTTAATTAATTCCACCAACTTGCCCATCTTCATCTTAACTTCTTTGCTTTTTTCTTCTCTGATTCTAACATTAAACTCTCCGCTTTCTTTTTCTCTTTTCCCAATAACTAGAGTGAATGGGATCCATTCCATTTCAGAATCTCTGATCTTTTTATCTATGCTCTCAACTCTGTCATCAATGTCAACTCTTATGTTATCAGACTCCAATTCCTTCAAAATTTCTTCACAGTAATGAATGAACTCGTTGTTAATTGGACACAATCTCACTTGCACCGGTGACAGCCAAACGGGTATTCTGGGATTGTTTCCTTTTTTAGAATCCAAATATGCTTTTTCTAAAATAGCATAAAATACTCTCTCTAAACTTCCTGATGGCGAAAAATGTAATATCAAAGGATGCTTGGCTTTGTTATCTTCATCAATATATTTTATATCAAATCTCTCCCCGTTTTCATGATCTATTTGAACTGTCGACAAGGCCGATGCCTTATCCATAGAATCCACAAAATTAAATTCAAATTTGGGATCAAAATACGCATATCTGAAATTCCACATTTCAATCAGTGCTGGCTTATTCACAAGCTTAACCAAACCAATGACAAACTCTTTGTTAGAATTCCAAAAATCTTTAGTAAATCTGATTGCAACCTCAAAGTCATCCACGCTCAAGCCAAGCTCATTCAAAGACTCTATCGACAATTTATATTGATCTTCATATTCGTTCTTAGCTTGCTCCAAATCCTTGCACAATGTGTGCATATCAGGCATTGTAAATGCTCTCAATCTCCTTAGCCCAACAAGTTCTCCGGCCTTCTCTAATCTGAATGAATATCTTGTTAATTCATAAATTCTCATCGGCAGATCTTTATAAGAAATTTGAGATGCCGCAGCTGTTAGGAACTGTCCAAAACAAGCACTAAATCTGAGGAAAAATTTCTTTTTAGCTGATTCGACAGTATATTGTCTTGCAGGAAATCTATTCAAATAACTCTTCAAAGCAGGATGTTCATAGTCATACATTATTGGTGTTTCCACTTCCATTCCGCCATAATTGATTACTTTCTGAGTAACCCACATTTCCAACAAACTTTTCATTAATCTGCCTTTAGGTAAAAATCGAAAGTTGCCTGGATCGCTGCCTGGTTCATAATCAACTAGTTGCAAAGCTTTCATTAATTTAACATGGGCTGGTACTTCAGAAACGGCTCTTACTTTTGCATATTCATAATTGAAAAATTTCTCAAGATTTTTATGTTTTTTAAAATCAAATTTTTTAGCATCAACTAATTTTCCATCGTGGGATAGTATGTACCATTCGGATATGACCTTTTCCTCTTGCTTTAATGCTTGAGAAACTCCTTCTTCCTCTTTAACATTATCTGAAGAAAACACCTTGAATTGCTCGGCCATAGGATGTGCCTTAATTTTGATTGAAAATTGTTTATTCCATCCAAAGGGTGATCTGTGTGTTTCTATTTTCATTTCCTTCATTAAGACTTCCATTTTTTTAATTAGTTCCAGAGCTTCAGATGGCTTGGCCAAATTACTGCTAAGATGAGCATAGGGATGAATTAATACCCTGTTAACTTTGAGATTGTCCAAGCTGGTTTTTATTTCCTTGACAGCAGATCTCAAAATTTTCTCATTATCATCTTTTTCTATTGATACGAACAGGACGGCTAAATCTTCCAATTTAACTTTCTTCTTTTCTGCATTCTCTGCTACAGAGATCTCTTTCTCTATTGGTTCATACTCAAAATAATCTGCATGATGTTGAACTACTCTCATATGATTACCTCATTATCTTTTTGCATACAACTTTAAATCTCATACTAAATGTCACTCACCGATATATTGGATCTGCTTCTTCTATCGGATAACCATAACTTTGTCTGAACTGACGCCTCACAGCTTCATCTGGATGCAAAGGGTGATATCTTGCTACGGCTTTTCTTGACATTTCTTTAGCTTTTGAGATTCCTAGTACATATATCAAACTGTTCCTTACACACACACTTGGTAGTGGATCAGACCAACCACAATCTGTATCTGTCAAACTATCACCTTCTCGATCAAATTCGGTCTTCCTCGTTGTCTGTTAGAAACCAAAATTTCTATATTTCCAAAATTAAAGGAAATAAGCTCGTTTCTATTCTTCTTAAAAGCCGATTTAGAACAAGATATCTTCTTAATATTCGGGCAAACAGAGAGTACATATTCGATTAATTTCCTGTTAAAAAATTTTCTAAAATGAACTATTTTTATTTGCGATGAAAGTT
>CAYJRA010000001.1:155171-156949 GCA_964372465.1 uncultured archaeon | reverse complement strand
AAACATTTGCCTCCAGATTTGCTGATACAGCGCAAACAGCTTGGAATAATTTACGTGTATTTGTCAACAATTTCTTTGGTAACACAAATACTGGTACGGTATAATTAACGATATAACGTTTATCAAAGTCAGCTTTACATCACATCTGGTGTATCAATACCCAACAATGTCAAGCAATTCTTCAACGCAATTGTGAATGCTTTGACTAAAGTCAATCTGAAATTTCTCAAATTCTTGTCTTGGATCTGCAAAACAGGATGGAAATGATAAAATGTGTTGAATAAGTCTGACAACTCATGACCATAGTTGCATAAATAATGTGGTTTCAACTCTTTAGCTGTCTTCTCCACAATTGAAGGGAATTCCAATAATTTGTTTATCAATTTCTTCTCTTCTTCGCTGATTTTTTCGGAGGAATATTGCTCTTTCCATTTTTTTGCTTTCTTCAAAATATTATTTGCTCTAACATAAGCGTACTGCAAGTATGGGCCGGTGTTGCCTTCAAATTTTATGACTTCCTTTGGATCGAAAACCATGTCTTTGAATGCATCTATTTTAAGCATGTCATATTTTATTGCACCCAAAGCAATCTTTTCTGTGATCTCATCCTTCTTCTTTTTAGCCAATTCGGGATTTCTCTTCTCAACCTCTATTTCAATCAAATTATGAACTTCGTCCATTAAATCATCAGATAAAATGACCGTTCCTTTTCTTGATGACATTTTTCCTTCAGGCAATGAAACCATTCCATAACCTAAGTGATAGCAACTCTCCTTTTTCGCATAACCAAGAAGTTCAAAAATGGTAAAAAGCTGTTCAAAATAAAGTTTCTGAGCAACGCCGACTACCCAAATGTATTTTGCCTTTGGATAATCTTTCACCTTCTTTTCAGTTAGTGCAAGGTCGGCTGTCGAATATAAGCTAGTTCCATCGCTTCTAATGAAAACGAGCCCCGGCAATCCGTGTTTCTCTAAATCTGCAATAACTGTGTCTTTCTCGGTTTTAACAAAAATTCTATTATCTATATTTTCAGAAACAATGCCCTTGCCTCTCTTGTAAATGTCACTCTCATAATAGTATTTCTCAAATATGCATCCCTGCCTTTTGTATGTATTATTCCATCCTTCGTAAGCCCATGCATTCATCTTTTTCCATAACTTTCTCACTTTTGGATTCTCATTCTCCCATTCTTGAAGTATCTCCCTGTTTTGTTTATCATATTCTTCATTCTCTTCCATCATGTTGTTCGCTTTGACATAGAAATCCATGACAAAATAATCCGGTTTCTTATTGACATCTTTCGGAGTCAACCATTTTTTTTCGTTGTTATACCATTCGTCCAATAGTTTTTTCCAGTGTTCAATCTCCTTCGATCCTCTTTTTCCGAATTGCAAGTATCCCCACAAGCTTTTACAAATATGAGAACCTCTGTCATTGATCCAATTGACGGGATGCGCCTCAAAACTTGCAAATGATAAAATATTGTGAATGCTCATTCCAATGAAATTGTTTCTTGCATGACCTATGTGCATCGGTTTATTGGGATTGGGAGCAGAATATTCTATCAATACTTTTTGTTTTTTGCCTAAATCGGAAGAGCCATATTTCTTATCTTGACCTAATATTCCCTTTAATAGTAATTTGGAAATTCTCTCATAATTGAAAAAGAAGTTTACATATCCGCCTTTGGCATCTATCTTTTCGATCACAGAATCTTTCGGTAACGATATTCTACCAACAATATCTTGAGCTATTTGCATAGGAGATTTCTTTAATTC
>CAYJRA010000001.1:0-155071 GCA_964372465.1 uncultured archaeon | reverse complement strand
AGATCACATGTATCTATTTCGAATCTATATTGTTCCACAACATCTACGAACTGAGTAAGTATGAACGGCCCTCCTATCTCTTTGTATAATTTAAAACCATCAACATGTGATCGCAGACCCAACATAATAGCTTTAGCATATTTTCCCCACTGTTCATTCAGTTCTTTTATTGGATTGAAACGCTCCGCATCTTTCTTTGCGTCTATAAGGAACTCCAAATATCTTTCACCCCTACCATCTAGCATTTCGCCACTTTTATATACACCACATCTCATTGTTATCATCTTAAATTTTTTGATGCCCCCGATGGGATTTGAACCCATACAACCAAGCTGTCTCCAGTATCGTAGGCTCACACTTAGGAAGCTTACACAGTAGAAGGCTAACACCCGAAGGCTTACACCCAGTTTGTGCCCTGTCCATTAGACCACGGGGGCAAGAAACCAATGAACGAACTACTGTCTAAACCTAGATAGAATAAAATTCAGATTAAACACATTAACGAAGATGTTTTCATTTAATTTTATTTTCGATCGCATTTTATTCGCCTAAACGAAAATTATTGAATAAGATACTATATAAAATTTATGACATAAATATAACAAAATAAGGCTTAAATATACCAGATAGTACATTTGTTATATGTCAGTAGCTCAGGAAGTTAGGATATACATAAAAAACAAGCCATACATAAGAGAGTCTTTAGAGAAGGGAATAGTCAATCTTTCTTCATTAACAAGGCAAATACAGAAAGAGTTCAATATAAAAAATTTTGAAGCCATTAAAGCGGCATTAAGAAGACTGTCGGAAGAGGCTAAAAAAGAAAAACACAAGAGAGAAGAAATGGTTCTTCAAATCTTGAAAGATAGCAAAATAACAATTTATGATGGATATTCGGTTATAATAACAGACAAGCCATTAAACAAGTCCGGTAAAATAGAAATAAATTCTATTGATAATTTTGTTTATTTAATTGAAAAGGAAGATGCACTCTATGTCAAAGAAAATATAATGAAAAAGAGCATGGATTGTACATTGGTCATGATTAAATCAAAAAAGGAAATTGAAAATGTACCGGGCGTGGTAGCATACATAACTTCAATTTTAGCAGAAGAGAACGTAAATATTCTGGAATTCGTCTCTTCTTGGACAGACACAATAATTATTGTAGACAAAAAAGATTCTTTAAGAACATATGAAGTCCTGAAGCAAATTCTGGGATAGTTTATCACTTCTTATTGGTTCCGTACCTTATTATCAAAATTTCTATTATCATGAAAAGGACGGAGAATAATAGCAGCAATGGTGCTTCAGCATATATCTTATTAACGAGAATGACTACAAGACAAAAAATATAGAAAGACCACCTTACAAGATGAATCAAAAGACTTGTCTCCTTTTTCAATTTTTCCCCCCTGTTTTTATCAAATTTTATGTTTAGAATGAAAACGACAAGAACTGCAGCTAGTATATAGAATTGCTGATTTTTTGATAATTTTAACGAATTTTCAATAAAGACTATGAATAAAAACACCGAATAAAAAACCAAATAACTGACAACAGTTGCAAAAAAATATTTCAGGGTTGA
Source organism: uncultured archaeon (assembly GCA_964372465.1). Classification (GTDB taxonomy): domain Archaea; phylum Aenigmatarchaeota; class Aenigmatarchaeia; order CG10238-14; family CG10238-14; genus JAGVVZ01. The sequence continues at coordinate 153,483 of CAYJRA010000001.1, read as the reverse complement.
CTGTTTTCCAAATTTGTTTTTCCATAACATATCCATGAAGAAATAGAATGTGAAAGAAACCAGAAGCCAGCCAAGAAAGTTGTTTGCTGGTACCCCAAACCAACCTTCACTCAATCCGTATCCGATCCAACTCCAAAAATTTAGTCTAATTGAGACGGCATCTATAGATAAATCAATCAGTAGAACTAAGAGAGAAGCTACGAAAGGTATTGAATATTTTTTTATCGGCAGTGATTGTGACAAAAGCAGGCTGGCATAAAGCATAGAACTCCAGGCTAATGGGACGAACAACGGTAGACCAAATATAAAGAAATGAAATTGATTGTTGTAATAATACCCACCGACCTGATCTCCTGCCAGTATCATATTTGCATTTTCAAAAATTACTGCATACAACACAGCAAATAACAAAAAACTGATCAATTTCTTATTGTATTTTAAAGAATGCAACAGGCAAAGAGCGAACAGAAATGACATTCCCGCTTCTGAGACAAGAAACAAAAAAGTCATAATAAAGGTTTAAATTCCTATCTTTTAATTATTTTTGTAATGTTTGTAATCAAAACTCCTTAATTTCTATTTCTAGGATTTTGTTACTGTCTATTCTAATTTTTAAAATGGTGGTAGATTGAGTAAAGTCAAAGATATAAGATGGGCTAAAGAAAGAAAAATTGTGGATTTGGTTAAAGATTTGGGTAGTTGCGGGTTTCAGGGTGTAGAATTAAACAAGGCTATGGAATGCATAGTAAAAATGAAGAGAGAGAAGTCGAAAATATATCTCACGTTCACATCAAACATGGTTACTTCTGGATTGAGGGGATTTTTTGCTCAATTAGTTGAATTGGGCATGGCTGATGTTGTAATAACAACTGTCGGTGGCATAGAAGAAGATATAATGAAAGCATTTGGCGAAGATTTTATTATCGGTAGCTATTCTGCAGACGATGTTGCATCGCATGAGAAAGGAATGAATAGAGTCGGAAATTTGTTTATCAGAAATGAAAGCTATGAAAAATTTGAAGCATATATAAAAGACGCTCTGAAGAAACTTTATGGTAAAAAAAAGAGATATTCTGTTAGTGAGTTGCTAAAAGAAATTGGTCTTTTAATCAATGATAAAAATTCTATTCTATATCAAGCTGCAAAAAAAGACATTCCCATATTTTGCCCGGCCATAACGGATGGTGCGTTTGGGTTTCATTTATTTTTATTTCAACAAGACCACCCGGATTTCATGATTGATGTGGTAAAAGATTTTGCAAATTTAATTTTCAGCTCAACTCATGATGATAAAAAGGGTATAATTGCGTTGGGCGGCGGAGTATCAAAACACCATGCAATTCTAGGCACGTTACTCAATGGCGGGGCGGACTATGCTGTCTATATGACAACTGCTAGGGAATATTCAGGAAGTATGAGCGGGGCAACAACAAGAGAAGCAAAAAGCTGGGGTAAAATAAAAGATAATGCAGATGCTGTCACGGTTATAGGAGATGTCAGCATTAATTTTCCATTAGTTATGATGTCAGCATTAGATATTTTATATAAAGAGGGATTAATCTAATGTCAAAATCAAGATTCGTAGTGAGTAAATCAAAACTGCTTAATCAATATAAAATTTTAAAGGATCTGGGACTGGAAATATCATACAGTTTCAAAACATTACCAGAAATCGCACATATATTGGAAGATAACACGGATTCTTTTTTCAGTGTACATATGATGGAATCGTTACACTTTGTTAGAGATAAAGGCAGAGTGTGGTTTCTAGCACAAGCGTGGAATAGTGAAAAATTAGAAAAAATTATTGAAATCGGGGTAAGAAATTTCGTTGTAGACAATGAAAAAGATTTGGAAACTCTAATAAATTGCATAGAACAAAAAGATGTCAAAATAAATCTTCTGCTCAGGATGAAATTAAAAGAATATACGATTCATACGGGAAAATATTTTGTTTTTGGAATGAAATCCGATAAAATAAATGATTTGATACCGAAACTAAGAAAGAATAAAAAAATAGATAAGCTGGGTGTTCATTTTCACAGGAAAACACAAAACACTAGTGAATGGTCACTAAAAGAAGAGTTATCTCAATTATTAAAAAAGGAGGCCCTAGAAAGCATAGATATTATCAACATAGGTGGCGGTATACCTGTGGAATACAAAAACTCAAGTGATAGGAATATTAAATTCATTTTTGAAAAAATTGTTGAATTGAAAGATTGGCTAAATAAGGAGTATAAAATAAAGGTTATTATTGAACCTGGAAGATTTCTTGCAGGTTCATCAACAAAACTCGAAACTGAGATATTAGCTATATACGACAACAACATCATTGTTGATGCTTCAGTTTATAACGGAGCTTTAGATACATTATTGATACCAATAAAATTATTGGTTGATGGAGAACTAGAAGAAGGAGAAAAATTTGTTATAAAAGGATGTACTCCATGTTCTATGGATATTTTCAGATATGATGTAAAATTAAAAAACCCAAAAATTGGTGATAAGATAATTTTCTTAAACGCTGGTGCCTATAATTTTGCTACAGATTTTTGTAATTTACCAAAATTGGAAGTAATCATCTTAGATTAATCAACAATCAGCTAAACGGAACTGAATTCTATGTAAGGGTATATTGACCTTTCCAAAACCCAATTTAACTCTTCTAGATCTGGAACTTTTTTGGCTTCTATCCATTTATATTCTGAATGATCTTTACTCAATTTAATCGTGCCTGATTTATACTCACAAATAAATGTCACTGTCACATATTGTTCTTCATCTCCAACTCTCGTAGAAACATCTATCGGACTCAAAATTTCTATATCCAATCCGCATTCCTCTTTTACTTCTCTCTTCAATGCTCCCATTACCTCTTCACCAAAATTCATTACTCCGCCTGGTAAATCCCAATAATCCGCGTTAAATGGATCTTTGGACGACCTCTTCATAACTAGAATTTTCCCGTCTTTCTCTACGATTGCATGAAATGCGACAAAAATTTTTCCCATTTCTATTATTTTCAGAGGAAAGTATAAATCTTTTAGCTATGAAAAAATTTGCACTATATCCTTGTCTTCCAACTTATGATCTAAGCCGACATTTGCGCCGGAAAACTTCACTGATTTTCCCCAAATTCTAGCAAATCTGAAATGCTTTAAAAATTCCTTGTGAACTTCTTTCACTACGTTGTAAACTGTCGACTCTTTTTTCAAAATTATAGGTGTTTTCTCGGATTGTTTGTTTTGTGTTTTTGTATAAACTCTTATTTTTCCTAAATTCTTCCAAATTTCTGCTTTCAATTTATCAATATTCACAGGCCTTTTCTCAATCACTTTTATAGTTTTAACTCTTATCCTGTTATTTTTCAAAATTTCCGATACTTGTCTTCTTTGCAAAGTTAGGTTCTCATTTCCGTCTATAACTCTAACAATAAGATCGGAATTATGTGCTATACTCATCCACTCAGGATCAAAAGTGGATGGAATTTCCACGGTTTGGATCCAAACATCTTCAAATTTCATCATTCCAATCTCTGGTTTAATCGTGGTGTATGGATAATCCGAAATTTCGACATCAATCCCAGTCAATTTTTTCAAAAGAGTGCTTTTTCCTGAATTCGGCAACCCAATTAGACAAACTGTTCCTGCCCCCTCTTTTTTGAAACTAAATGCAGCTCTCCCAGTCTTGGCTTCTTTTTGTGATTTTAATTTTGCCAATCTTTTTCTTAATTCCGCTAATACATGTTCAGATGATTTGTGTTTAGGAAGCAAACGTATCATTTCTTCTAAACATCTTATCTTATCTCCTCTGGTTTTAGCTGCCTTATAATCTTCCTCAGCTTTATAATATTCCACCGATGCATTAACAGGCATAAGATCACTTATTATCTGCTATTGTATTTTCTTCTTTTTGTAAATATTCACAAGCAATAACATGAGAACATTTTTCGAATTTTACAGAAAAAAACTGGCAATCACAGCTCCATTGTCTTTTAATTTTATCGTAAATAACAGAATATTCGTCGTTCTGTCCTTTTATGGAGAAATGTATTCTCTTGTCTGTGTCTGCCTCTTTATGCACTCTTCCTTCTTTGAAAAGCCAGTAACCTTTCCTTTCAGTTTTCCAAGATATGTTTGTCATTAAATCTATTTTATGAATAAAAATCTTTATTTTTATTATGAAATTGACATTGGTGCTAATATTCATAAATATAATGGTTTTTCTTTACTCGTTGTCAGATTTCAACAATATAATCAACTCTTATGCATTCAATCCTACCAAATTTGTCGGGGGTGAATATTACAGAATATTAACTTCCATATTCTTGCATGCTAACCCATTGCATCTAGCTCTAAATATGCTAGCATTGTTGATATTGGGTTCTGCAGTTGAAAATAAAATCAAAAAATTTCGATACTCAATCATCTATTTCTTAGGCGGTATGGCTGCAAATTTAGTAATGTTATTGCCAATATTTTTTTCACCAAACTCCCTTGGGGTAGGTGCATCAGGAGCTATATCAGCATTAATTGGGCTTGGTACGTTTTATTCACCTAGTAAACTTGTTTTCTATCCCACATTTATTCCAATACCTTTTGTTGTGGCTGGCGCGTTTTATTTCATAACCCAATACACAAGCTTGTTCACACCGTCATATATTGCATATCCAGTCCATATAACCGGTATGATTATGGGATCTATGTTCGGATTGTTTTGGGTCAAAGACAAGGCAAAAAAAATTATTTTATTTTTATTGTCCCTGTGGCTGGTTATAATGTTTCCATACATAATAAGAGCTATCTTTGTATATTTTGTAAGCTAATCTTTAACCATATCTTTTGTCACTTTGGATGTTATGGATAATGCAAAAGTAACCAATCCCAGAACTATCAATGCCATACTAAGAGATTTGTCAACAAGGAAACCGACTACTGGGTAAATTAATGTCATGATGAGACGTTCTAACATATTGATTGAAGACAGAACTGTAGCTCTTTGTTTACTTGGCATCAGTTTGTTCATGTAATGCTCAAATATGGGTCTTCTCAAGTCTCTTAATCCAACAATTAAAAATAATCCAAAAATAATCAGTATAATATTATCAGTTAGACCCAATATCACAAACATCAATGATGGTACGGCGGCAGTTAAGAAAATTATTTTTCTATTGTCAAACTTTTTTTCGATTAACTTTAAATTTTTTAGTAGTACTATTTCAAATATATTGAAAGCTGATGCAACAAATCCAAAATACTTTATATCAATTCCGCTATTTATTAACAACGGCTGATATAGCCAGAAAATGAAGAATGTGGTAGACGACACCAAGGCCAAGTCTAAAGCCAATAATCTCAATATTTTATGGGTTAAAAAATACTTCAGTCCATTTTTCATTATTAAAAAATAATTTTCTTTATGCGATTTTATTTTTGGCTCTTTTATAAACCAGGGTATCAGAAATGAAATAAACACCGGGACTGAGGATAATGCCATCACAAACGAATAGTTGTTTGGATGAAATGACATCGTTGCATCGGCTATATAAGATCCTATTGGGAGAGATATTATAATACCCAATGTACTGGCAATAGTATAATTAGAAAAAACGTGCTTAGCCTCTCTAGTTCTCTTCAACTGCCTCAGCTTATCATAGATTAGTGCTTTGTCTGCGCCGTGTACCAAAGATCCACCCAAACTCGCTAAAAATTCAGCTATCAAGAAAAAAATTAAATTCGGCTTTAGAGAGTATATTAAAAAACAAAGAGACGTGCCTAAGCCACCCAATGCAATCGAAAACTTTCGCCCCAATTTATCAGCTATGGCTCCAGTGGGTATTTCTAACACAAACTGCCAAAACATAAACCACGACTGAATAAAAAATATCTGTGTATAGTTTATTTTTCCCCATTCTATGAAAAATGGTATACTTATTGAACCTATCAAGAAAAAGCTTCTGAAAAATGTAAACAAATACATTTTTCTAATGTCAGAAAGCATTATAAATTTTCTTATTTCATACAATTAAAAGGTTTTGAAAATGGAAAATGACATTAAAGGAGTAATTAGTGAATTGAAAAAAACAAGGACAAGGAGAATTATGGTCCAGTTTCCAGAAGGGCTAAAAATGAAAATTCAAGATATAGCAAAAAGACTAGAAAATGAAGGATTTGAGTTAGTTTTGAATGTAGAACCTGTTTTTGGTGGATGTGATGTTAGAGATTTCGAAGGGAAACGTCTTGGGTGTCAAGCTATACTACATATAGGTCATAGCGACTTTGGAGTAAAATCAGAATTGCCTGTAATTTATTGGGATTATTCTTTTGATGTAGATCCAATTCCAGCTTTGGAAAAAAATTTTGAAAAACTAAAGAGCTATAAAAATATCGGGCTATTTACCAGCATTCAGTATGTATCTGCTATGAGAAAAGTAAAACAATTTTTGGAAAAAAATGAGAAGGAGGTTTTTACATATAAATCACAAAAACATGAAGGCCAAGTTCTGGGATGTAGAGTATTTGCAGCAACGTCACTAAAAGATAAAGTTGATTGTTTTTTATATGTAGGTGCTGGAAGGTTTCACCCTTTGGGCGTAGCTCTTGTGACCGAAATTCCAACATTCTCATTGGATTTGGAAAAGAATGACATCATAGATTTCCAAAATGAGAAAAAGATATACATGAAGAAAAAGGCATGGCATGATGTTAAATTGAAGGAAGCTAGAGTTGTTGGAATAACTGTTTCTTGGAAACAAGGACAAAACAGAATTGACGAGGCAATGAGATTGAAAAAATTATTAGAAAGTGAAGGTAAAGAAGTTCATATACTAGCATTTGATACTGTGTCAAAAGAAAAAATAATGGGAATGAAATTCGATTGTGTTGTTAACATGGTTTGTCCTCGTATGGATGATGAAGATTTATTTTAGTAATAAAAATTCATTCAAATGAAATTTATAATAGCATTGATATTTTTGTTGTTAATACTACCAATAACATACTCGTGGGGATATACTACACATGAATGGTTTTGCGAGAAACTTTACGAAAACAATCAAGATCTGAAAAAGATTATAACAAATAAAGAAGAATTTCTAAGAGGTTGCTTAGCGCCAGATAAAGAATATGATGATCAGAACAATCATCATTGCTATGTAAGTAAAGAATGTAAATTGATCAATGTATCAAAAATAGATCCGGGGAGCCTGACTTATTTTAGCGATATGGCAAATTGTGTCGAGGGAACGTATTTTCATTGTCCGGCCTTGATTAAATTTGAAGAAGCTATTAAAAATTCAACTATTGATAACCCCTCGTTTTACATAGGTGTGTCAACACATTATATGACTGATGCATATACACCTGTTCATCAGATAATGGGAGAGGATTACTACAAATGTCATGCCCCGTTCGAAAGAGAAATAAATAACAAGCTAGAGAAAAACGAAGGAGACTGGGAAGTATCAACAAATTGCGATATTTACTTTCCATGCAAAAAAGCTGGAAAAGCTGTCAGAAAATGTGAAAATTCTTATAATGTTGATGTGACCTTCAGCTATAAAGATATCATAGAAGCTTTGAAGAAAACAGACCATTCGTTATCAAGTAAACTTAACATAACTGAAGGAAATTACGATAGTTTATCAATAACTGGAAATATAGCTGCTGCGGATTATCGTTATTTAATAGAAATTGTTTTCATATTCTGTATTCTCGCCGTAATAACTTTTTTATTAAAAAGAAAAAACAGTCGATAGTAACAAAAACGGCTGAAAATTTTGATTTTTAGTATGACACGACAATCTAATCTATCTTTTGGCTTTAGAATTATTTATGTAGTAAAGTATCCACAAAAGATCTTAGAATCTAAAATGTGGTTTATTCATTACATAGATCTTATGATAAAAGAAATTACATAAAAAATCGCGTCAAAGAGATAGAGGGAAAGGTTATAAACGTTGTAACTTATAAATTTAGAATACCTCATATGTTTAGATTTTATAAAAATCCGGTGGAATAAGACTTGATATTTACATAATAGAAGGGGTGAAATAATGGAAGTAAATGTGATAAAAGAAGATAAAAACACTCTGTTAGCTGAATTAAAGGGAGAAACCATAAGTTTTGCCAATCTTATCAAAGAAGAATTATGGAATGATAAAAACGTAGAAGAGGCTGCGGCCATAAAAGAACATCCTTATATGTCCGAACCCAAAATTTTTGTAAAAACAAGAGAGGTAAAGCCTCAAAAAGCATTGCAAGAATCCATAAAGAGACTTGAATCAAAATTAAAAGAATTGAAAAAAGAAGTGGATAGTTCAATAGGAAAATAATTATTTAGTATTAAAATTACAAATTATGTTAGATAAAAATGTATGAGCCATACGAAGAAAAGCCAAGCAAATTATCAGAAATAGTAGGCAAGATCAAGGAAAAATACCAGGAATTCTGGAAAAACGCCAACACCAGAAGCTTTAAGGAAAACAAATGGGGCATCGTTCTACTGATAATTGCTATTTTTGCTATCGGTGGGTTTGCTTATACTGGATATACAACATATACAGCAAAAGTCGCCGAGACGCAATCAAAAATTGTAGTCTTAGAAAAACAAAATCAAGCGCTAGAAGGCAATTTGGTTATTGTACAATCACAGCTTGGCTCGTGTTCTAAAGAAAGCGAGGATCTGAAATCTAAATACATAGATACAACAAAAGAATTGGATACGACTAGTTCAGAATTGAAGGCCTGCAACTCTCAAGTTGCAGAAATAACAAGTAGTCTGACGCAAACAAAACTCAGTTTAAGACAATTGGAAGACAAAATTAGCAAACTTCAAGATAACCGTGATGCATTGGAATGCAATTATGCTCAACAGATATGCGGATTATTCAATCTGGAATACTATTATTTGAAAAAGAACAAGATTGGCGGTTGCTGCTCGAGCAATTCTGCTGAAGCGTGTTCGCCAAAGCCCGAAGATACAGTTACCATAAAGAAAATTTCCTGTTAACTTTGCCGTATGAAACCAAAGCTTTCATTGTTTTAACTGCTCTTTCTGGCGTCGTGTAAACTGGTATGCCATTAGAAATCAGTTCATTGCTTAAATTCTTAGTGAAGTTGCCGCCAGCCGCACACAGCAACAAGGGTTTTTTTGATCTCTTCTTTATATCAATCAAGTAATTTATAATCTCATTTCCCAATGTCGGCACTTGAAATAATGTTATGGCTATTATACCATCATATTCATCACTTTTCATGCATTCCTCTATTGCTGTTTTATATCTATTAGCATCTGCATCCCCTGTCAAATCAAAGGGATTATGCAAGCTGACATACGATGGCATTGATTTTTTCAATATGTTCCTCAATTTTTCAGAAGGTTCTGGCATTTCTAGATTTTGTCTCTCTACTTCGTCTGTAGCTAAAACTCCGAAACCCCCGCCATCAGTGATAACTGCTATTCTTTTACCCTTAGGTAAAGGTTGCGTAGCAAACGCAACAGAAAAATCCAACAGCTCTTCCCATGTACCTGCTTCTATAATATTGCTTTGCCTGAATGCCGTGGAATAAATTCTGCCAGATCCAGCCAAAGAACCTGTATGTGATGATGCTGCCTTACTTCCTTTGTTGGTTTTTCCAGATTTTAATAAAACTATTGGTTTTTTTCTAGTGACTTTTTTGCATATGTCCATGAATTTTTGTCCAGATGCTTCAATTCCTTCAATATAGACCATAACAACTTTGGTCTTTTTATCATTGCCTAAATATTCAATCAAGTCAGAATCATCAACATCCATCGCATTGCCATAAGAAATAAACTTCGCAATGCCTATTCCTTCCATTGAAAACCAATCCAAGATAGTAGAACCTACAGCACCCGACTGGGAAATGAATGATATGTCACCTGATGGCGGCCTGCCACATCTTTCCTTAGACAAAAACAAAGTATCTACCTGAGAATTAGCATCATATACGCCTAAGCAGTTCGGACCTATGACTCTCGTCTTTGCTCCCTTTATTGTATCCAAACATTCAGATTCCAATTTTTTACCCTCTTCTGTCCCAAGCTCAGAAAATCCGGCTGAAATGACTATTACATTTCCTATGTTTTTTTGCACACATTCCTTTAAAACGGATGGAACTAATTTACCAGGAACCACGACTACCGCCAAATCAATTTTTTCTTTGACGTCCAAAATTGATTTGAATGATCTTTTTCCCAATATGACATCAGTATTGGGATTAATGGGTATTGTTTTACCTCTTTCATTAAAACTCCCGTTAACAAAATTAGACAGTACTATATGACCAAGCTTTCCTTCATCTCTTGAAGCACCAATTATAGCAACGGTCTTGGGATTAAAAAAAGGATCTAAATTTGGCATACTAATTATTGGAATTTTCTATAATTAAAATTAAATATAATCTTCTTCCTTCGTTCTCCTGGATTTCACATTTTCGTAATAAAATGATGATATAGTCAATATTCTCCATGACAAAAGGAATAATCTGCTGATCATGGATGCATATATTCCTGCAAAAGGTAGATATAGTAATAATCTGTCTATTAAAAAAACAATAATCTCCAGTATTATTATTGTCGCGTATAGTTTAAGAGGAAATTGTTTTGATATTTGAAGGGATCTTTTTAAAGAATCAAACCCTGATTTGTTCTCAAAAACGACAACTGCTGGTAAGATCCAAAAAACTGGGATTGAGACTAATGCTATAATGATCAAGATTAAAGTAAAGGCAAAAAAAGTCTTCAGAGGGATAGAAATTAAGAACAGAACTATCGAAAATGATAATATTAAAAAAAATCCCAGAAAATAGCTTGAGAGCAGTGGATAGACTCTCTGCCAAGATGAACTTAATGTGAGTGCCAGATCGACCTTTCTTTTTCTATATTTTGCTCTTCCTATATCAGAATAAACGCAAACCAAATAAGCAAAAATCACCAATGAGAACAAACCAAGAACAAATAAAAGAACAAAATTCGGGACCAAATTATTTAGAAGTTGGAGTAAAACAGATCTATTTGTGACAATATCTTCTATCTTATGAACTAGCAAAAAGTCAGTTACCTTTGTTAGACTGAAGGCAAATAAGATAGCAAATAAGGCGGTGGGTAACAAACTTAAAATGGATGGGTATATGATTTTGCTCTCGTAAAAAAGAAGCCTAATACCAAAAGTTAATGTTTTAATGAAAGACATATTTAATTATTATTGAATTAAATAAATAATGTTTAATATGAAAGAAAACGTGCTAATCAATTTGCTAATAATTGTTGGCATTCTTTCTTTTTTAGCAATCATCATTGCTGGCTATTTTTCGAATAAAAGTTTATACAAGATATTACCGGAAATAATAACAACCATGCTTTGCCTGCAGGATGAAAACAACACTTTCGCTGTGAGTGAACCCAGCTTGCATAAATGTCAATATATAGGGCAACTGTCAGAATTGAATAAAAATGAGTTGTGCTTCTACTATTCAAATGAAAAAATTGAAGCCTGCAGAAATTTAAAAGAAACAATAGATATCCAATTCAATAACTGTCTAAATATAATGAACGGAAAGGAACCAAACCAAACGGTAAGCAGCAGTGAAATAAAGAAAAATTGTGATATCTTGAGGTCGTAAAGTTGATTGCATGGGTAACAGATCTAAAGTAAGACAATTAATAGCAGAAAGAGAGATGGGATTACCTGACTCTGATTTCGTAAAAATAATGAGAATAGCTTCTGAAGACAAAGGCGTTATATCTCTAGGACCTGGAGAGCCTGATTATGATACGCCAAAAAATATCATAAAATTTGCACAAAAAAAACTTGGCGAAGGATTTACTCATTATACCTCAATTGGTGGAATGACTGAAACAAAGGAAGCCTTGTCAAAAAAACTGAAAAGGAAAAATAAGATAGATACAGACCCGGAGAAAGAAATCATAGTAACTGCTGGCGCAAAGGAAGCTCTTTTACTGTGCAACATGTCATTGGTTGATCCGGGAGAATCTGTGATAGTACCGAACCCCGGATATCTTGCTTATATACCGATAGTGGAAAGTCTGAATGGTGTTCCTTTGTCTGTCCAACTTAAACAGAATGAAAATTTCGAATATGATATTGATAGGATGAAAGAAGCAGTTCACCCGAAAAAAACTAGAATATTGATACTGAATTCTCCTTCAAATCCCACAGGAACTGTCTTCAGCAAGAAAAAATTAGAAGAAATAGCAGATTTCGCAATAGAACATGAGTTGGTGGTGTTGTCAGATGAGGCATACGAAGATTTCGTTTACGACAACACGAAGCATATAAGCATCGGTAGCTTAAACGGTATGAAGAACCACGTTGTTAGTGTTTTCACATTCTCTAAAAGTTATGCTATGCCGGGATTTAGAATAGGATATGCAACCGGTCCAGAGGATATAATAGAGGCTATGGCCAGATTGAAACTGGGCACAACTTTGTCCACTCCAACCATATCGCAGTTCGCGGCAATAGAAGCTTTGAAGACAAAGAATGAAGTTATACAAAAAATGGTCAATGAATACAACAGAAGAAGAAAGCTTATCATAAAAAGATTGGGAGAGATTGATGGCTTCAGTTGCCTAGATCCAAAAGGTGCTTTTTATGCTTTCCCAAACATAGAAAGTTTCAAATTAAACTCAGTCAAATTTGCTAAATTTTTGTTGAACAATGCAAAAGTTTTGGTTATACCAGGAACGGAATTTGGCAAATACGGAGAAGGCTTCATAAGATTAAGCTATGCCACAGCATACGAAAAAATAGACAAAGCTATGGATAAAATAGAAGTCGTTACGAAAAAATTAGGCGTATAAACCGTTCTCTCTTGACCAATTGGAGTGCTTGCTTATTAAATAATCAATGATTTTTTCTTCCCATCCCATGTGTAATAGATCATTTTTTATTCTCATTTTGTCAACTCCTCGTAAAATACAGGTTTTTATAAAAAGTTCGAGTTCAGACAAAGATTCCGGGGAGTATTCATAAGATTTTTGAGTCGAAGCTGCATAAATCGTATCGATTTTTTTTCTCAAATGGAAAACATAAAATAAAATTACCAGATTAAAGAAAAATGAGATAAACAAAAGCAGTTGTGTTATTCCAGCATCAAAAAAAAGGAATTGAGCGGTTTCTCCGATGCGGCATGATATGGAATTGCATTCCAACGCTATTGAAGATGGCATGTAACTCAGAAAAATTAACGAAATCATGAATTTGCGCATAATCTAATTTGTTTTTCTATAAATTATTCTTAACTTTTTATGTAATTTCATCTATGCTAATAGATTGATGTAAGATCGTAACATATATAAAATCTAAGCCTAATTTAAAATTTGCATGGAACCTCTGATCGGGTGGGTAGCAGTCACCTGTCGTCGCAAGCCTGCTTTATGGCGAGATCATAGTTCAAGGATGATATAGTATTGTGGATAGGCCCGAATAGCAGACTGGGAAACCTTGTCTCTAGGGACCGATCACATATCGAACCATACGAGGCGGGGAACCGAGCAGTATTAAGGCATGTGATTTGGTGCTCTCGAGTTCTCAAGGTGGAGGAAGTTATTCGGATAAACTTATTCATGATATTATAGCTACCTAGAGCGTGTTCCATGCGTTATGATCTCAATACATTAACCATAGTTGACACGGGTAAAGCGGCTGACGTTGCTATTATAACTCCCTCTAGTTCTATATTTAGTATCAATCCAGCAATTGCAGAAAGAGACAATGAGATTAGGATGCCAACAATTAAATGTTTCCACATTTCACTTCTGCCGACATATAACCAAAGAACTATTGATGATACAATTATGCTTACAGATAAAATCAATAAACTCCTGTTCAATGGGAAAAAATCTGTTCTAAAAGCATATATTTGAATTATTACAAACAGACATGTTAGCATCCTAGCTACTTCTTTTCTTGTAAATTGTTGCCTGACTTTGCCAAAGACTTTTTGTGTAGTAAATTCCTTAAATGCATAGGCAAGAGAAATGCTATTTTTTGCGGCCAGTTCAAAAACTTTTTTTTCTACTTCAGAAGTTTTAACTTCTTTTTTCTTCTTAAATAAATCAGATGTCCTAGAAGCAATTTTAGATGCCAATTTTATTGGCGCGCCAATTTTTATTAATGAATTCTTTATTTTTTCTTTATTGAACTTCTCCACAGATCCATCCTTGTTTTTAACCCAAACTTCTTTCACTTTAGCCAATAATTTGTTTTTTTTATCAGAAACCATAGAATTATTTATGTCATACATAATTAAATTAATTTTTTTCTGGCACCAGATGCTGTATCTTCTATTAGCACTCCCATTTGTCTTAATTTTTCTCTTATCCTATCAGCTCTTTCCCAATCTCCTTTCTTTCTTGCCTCTTCTCTTTCCTTTACCAGTTTTTCTGCTTCTTTAGGTAATTTCACCTTTGTTTTTTTCATTTCGCCTAATCTTAAACCAAACACTCTATCAAAGTCAATTATCAACTTACGCTTGCCTTTGTTGTTTATTTTATCTTCTTCTCGAATTAATTTCCACATCAGGGATATCGCATAAGATATATTCAAATCATCATTAATGTATTCCAAGAATTTTTTCTTGTATTCAATTATTTTCTTCTCATTGCTTTTTTTCTTGTCAGATCTTTCAAGAAGTAACATGTGTTCTTTCAACGTGTTTAAACTTTTTTTAGATGCTTCTAAAGATTCCCAAGTGAAATTCAATTTGGATCTGTAATGAGTTGTAAGAACTAAATATCTAAATGCTAATGGGTCATAACCTTTACTAGTAATGTCTTTCAATATATGGAAATTTTGCAGGGATTTGCTCATTTTTTTATTATCGACCAAAACATGTTCATTGTGAAGCCAAAATCTTACTGTACTTTTACCCAAAGCACCTTCAGACTGTGCTATTTCGTTTGTATGGTGTATGGATATGTGGTCTACACCACCCGTGTGTATATCAAACTCATTGCCTAGATATTTTATACTCATAGCAGAGCATTCAATATGCCAGCCAGGAAAACCAACACTCCAAGGAGAATTCCATTCCATCTGCCTTTTTTGACCTTTGGGAGAAAATTTCCATAAAGCGAAATCTGTTGGATTTCGTTTTTCTGGATTGGGCTCTACTCTAGCACCCTCTCTCAATCCTCCAACATCCAAACCAGCCAATTTTCCATAGTCTTTTAATTTGGATGTATCGAAATAAATACCGTCAGATATTTTATAGGCGTAACCGTTTTTCTCTATCAACTTTATCATACTTATCATTTCTTTGATGTGATCTGTGGCCTTGCAAATTATGTGAGCTTTCTTAATGTTTAATTTTTCCAAATCATTGAAAAATTCTTTGGTATAAAATTCGGCTATTTCCCAAACTGTCTTGCCTTCGCGCCTAGCGCCTTTTTCCATTTTATCTTCTCCAACATCGGCATCGCCCAAATTATCACCAGTTAAGTGACCCACGTCAGTTATATTCATAACATGTTTCACTTTTAGTTTGTTATATTCCAAAAGTCGCCTCAATACATCTACGAAAATATATGCACGTAGATTGCCTATATGCGGATAATCATAAACCGTCGGACCGCAAGAATAAAGTTTGACTTCTCCTTTTTTTATCGGAACAAATTTTTCTTTTTTTCTTCCCATTGTGTTAAACAACTTTATTTCCATATTACATCAGCTTCTTTATGTCTCCGGTGATTTTCTCGCTTCTTCGATTTTCATCTTCATTTCAATCATCAATAAGCGGAGTAAGGGAGTTGAACCCTTTTGAGCCGCTTTCTACACTTCATTAAATCTGTAGAGTATACTGCAGGCGGCGGCATAGCCGTTCCAGCTTTTTAAAGTTTCTGCCAACTCCGCATAACATCATATTTATTCACCATATTACAAGTTTTTATCTGTTATCGTAGGCAGACCCAGTATTCTTGTTGCATTTTCATATAGTATCAAATTTAGTAATTTTTCATCTCTTATCCTACTTGACCACCAATCTAAACTTTCTGGATTCCCGTCTGACTGGAAAACAACTTTTCTATACAGTTGCACATGTTCTTTCATAGATCCCAACAATTCCTTCCTTTCATCTTCTTTTGCAGCTGTGCCCAAATAAACATTATCCAAATACAAGGCTAACCTGACACAGTAATCTGTTGTTCCATTAAACGGGTGGCTCAGAACAAAGGTTATTTCTGGGTATTTTCTAAACAGTAAATCCAATTCTCTCGGATCATGAGCTTCTGCAGCAGTCTGCCTACCTATCCTATTTTGATAATTCGGGAAAACATGTCTGATATCCTCCTCATCTATGTGTCCACAATGGAAATCTACAAAAACAGGAATTCCATATATAGTTCCAAATCTTTGTAAGATATCTAAGAACCTGTCATAAACATCTTTATTGTAATAAGGCAAGGCACCTTCTATTTCGCCAAACGTTAAAATTCTATTAGTTTTAGAGAACCAATAACACATGGCATCTGATATATGTCTTATATCATTTTCTAAATCAAACAAATTTACATAAATAGCCGGTATTAAACTATCATCCTTTAGCGCATCTTTTACAGTTTGATAATTTGTTTCATACGGATTTTCAGATAGTCTACTTAGAATAGATATAGAGTTTGGTATTCTTTGCGAATATCCTAGAATGTCTGCATGAACTTGTGCGTCTATTATTCTGGGGTGATAAAGAAAGACCATTATTTACCACTAATCTTCTCTTGTATTGTATTGAACACACCTTCCGGTCCCATGGAGTAGGACAAAATGTCCTTCGAGTATTTTTAATACTATATCCCCGAATTTTGTAAGAATTTCATTTGGATTGTAAATAAACACCTTACCTCTATAAGTTTCGCTATGGTAATCTTTGGGATAATAACGACCTACTTGGTATCCATTCGCAACAATCTGATATCCTATCGGTAGCTGTTCAATATGCGAAAATTTTGCTTCTAAAAAGAAATTGATATCATCCAGTGCATGAACCAAACACACAAAGGCCATCATCTCTATTGTCCATGTACCATCACCTAAACCAAAGCAAACATCTTGGTTCTGAGATCATCCAAAACCAAAACTTCCCTTATTTTATTTTTCCTCTTTAGGATTCTCAAATTATGTCTTAGCGTTCTTTCAGGAATTTTAGTTAATTGAAGGAGCTCTAAACGACTTTTAGGAGTATCTAAAACTGAAATTATTCTTCTGGATGCAAAGGCTTTCACCCATGTGTATCACTATAAAACATAACAAAACGACGTATTTATATCTTCCCATTGCGGCAACAGAATTTAAAGATAATATCAAAAATGATTTAATCTATAATACTAAAGAATTAACATGAAGCTGTTTACAACCGAAGAGATAAGAGATATTGTTATATCAATTTTAGCCATGGCACTTATCTTTTCCTTCCCAAACATAGAATCTCAGTTTCTCGTTTATCTGATAGCTGTATCTATATCGTTCTTGCTGTACCACATAGGACACAAAATCATAGCAACAAAATTAGGATGTATGGCAACTTTCAAATTATGGTCTTCTGGTATTATGGTATCATTGTTCAGTATAGCTCTAAAATACTTGGATGGTTTTGGTATATTTACTCCGGGATATGTGGAGATTGCCCCATATAAATTTGGTAGGTGGGGGATAAAGGTGATCAAACTAACACCGCATGATCTGGGTATAATTTCTTTAGCAGGTGTTGGTACAAATATCATATTAGCATATGTGCTTCTATTCGTGCCAGGCACTTTCTTTTTCATATTGAGACAAGTCAATCTATTATTGGCATTTTTCAGCCTCCTACCTATTCCTCCATTAGATGGCAGTAGAATATTCCTGTGGAGTTTTTCAATATGGTCTTTCTTATTTTTTATAACAGGGATCGCCTTCATTCTATAAAACTATTTTAGTAGAAAAATCGTATCAATCATAAGATAACATGCCATTTACAGAGATTATAAATTTCGCGCTGGAATATGGGTTTTTGTTAGTTAACCAATGGGGATATTTGGGGTTATTCGTAATAATTTTTATATCACATGCAAGCCTATTTTTCTTCCCCATACCTGCACCTGCCATATTGTTTGCGGTCGCTTCTGTGTTAGATCCATTATTAACAATATTGGTCGCCTCAACTGCCGCTGTTCTGGGTGATACAATAAGTTATTTTATAGGATTGGGTGGGAAGGAATTTGCAGAAAAAAAATATGGTAAAGAATTAAACCATGTGCACAAATTTTTTGAGAAAAAAGACTTTTTTATTTGGATATTTATTCTATCATCGATACCCTTTCCCATTGATCTTGTAGGTATATTTTGCGGTATTATAAAATACGACCTTAAAAAATATTTTCTCGCATCATTCGCAGGCAAGTTGGTGAAGACCACTGTTATAGTTTTTGCCGGTTATTATTCGCTCCATTGGTTGGTAAAATACTTGGGTCTGACATTAATCGGATAAGCGCATATCAATACAATATTTGTTTATACCAGGAGCATAAGGTAGTACTCTTCTGATTTTATACGTGATTTTTTTATTCGTTTTTTCTTTTAATTTTTCAATTTTCTTTTTTACATTATTCTTCATTTTTTTATCGCTGTCAAAAAAATAAATGTGGATATACCCGTGATTCTTCAAACATTCAACAGCTGTTGAAATATATTTCCACGATTCATGTGGAAGTGGCATTATTACTCTGTTGCATTTCCCAAACCATTCTTTGGATGCTTTCTTAACATCACCTAAAACTGGGGTTATTTTATCTTGAAGTTTGTTTAGTTTAACATTCTCGATCATATAATCGACAGCTTTTGGATTCAATTCAATAGAAATTACTTTCACTTTTGGCTGCTTTTTTGCAATATTTATAGAGAAAGGGCCGACACCAGCAAACATGACAACCACTGTCTCGTTGTTTTTCACATATCCAGCAATTCTAAGTCTTTCCGTCCCCTCTCTCGAAGAAAAATAAACTTTTTGAGGATCAACTTTTAGGCTACAACCGTTTTCTTTATGTATTATTTCTGTATTTCTCTGACCTTTTATCAATTCGTATTTTCTAATTCTGTATTCTCCTTTTCTTTCTGATGTTTTCTTTAGCACAGAAACAACGTGCTTGTGTCTTTTCATTATCTCTGCTGCAATAACTTTTTCTTTCTTTTTTAAACCATTTGGAATCTCGACTATAGCAACAGCCTTTTCTTTAGATCCAATAATTTCGTATGACGTTATATCCATAATATTAATCTCCAAATGCAGTTTATAAATAAGAAATATCTAATAAAAAACCGTGGATCATTTATGCCGCTGTATTTTATAGGGTTGGGTCTATTCGACGAAAATGACATGAGTATAAAAGCTCTTGAAACCGCCAAAAGTTGCAATATATTGTTTGCTGAATTTTATACACAGAAAATGAGCGTGAATCTAAAAAAATTAGAAAAAATTGTTGGTAAAAAAATAAAAATTCTGACTAGAAAAGAAGTGGAAGAGAGTCCTGATATTTTATTAAAACCCGCTAAAACAAAAAAGGTGGGTTTTTTAATTGGTGGTGATCCTTTCTGCGCAACTACGCACACAATACTCAAACAAGAATGTATGAAAAGAAAAATCAAAACCGGAGTTATTCATAGTTCATCTATATTTTCT
This sequence comes from uncultured archaeon, assembly GCA_964372465.1. Lineage (GTDB taxonomy): Archaea > Aenigmatarchaeota > Aenigmatarchaeia > CG10238-14 > CG10238-14 > JAGVVZ01. Next base: position 133,783 of record CAYJRA010000001.1, on the reverse strand, counting down.
GCTATAGGTGAGACTGGGCTTCATTTATACAAATTCGGCGCCACCGTAACCGTTCCTTTTCCTGAGAAATTTGGAAATAATTTACAATTTTCAATCTATGAAAAAATCAAAGAAAATAAAACCAGAGGATTACATACTCTTATCTTACTTGATATTGATTCTGAAAAAAAGAAGATCATGAATGCAAAAGAAGGAATCAAAATTCTGTTAGATATGGAAGGAATCAAAAAAGGTGGAGTATTGACAGAAAATTCAGAAATAGTTATTTTTGTTAGAGCTGGTAGTGAGAATCCTAAAATAATATTTGATAAAGTAAAAAATATCTTGAATAAAAATATAGGAAATCCACCTATGGTAGTAATCGTTCCTAGTAATTTACATTTCACTGAAAAGGAATATTTGGAGATGTTTAGAAAATGAATTCAAGAATACTATGGATTGTTTTCTATTTATTGGCTTTGGCTTCAATTATAATCAAATCTAAATATGCACCCATTCTAATACTAGAAGTTTTGATTGTACTCTTATGGTTTTATTACACCAAATTTTTTGGTGCCCAATTTCTTCCTTCTCAGATGAATACGGTGGATAAAATGTTGGAAATGGCAAATATCAAAAAAAATGATGTTTTATATGACTTAGGCTCAGGAGATGGTAGAATACTGATTCGTGCGGCAAAGAAATATAGAATAAAGGTAGTTGGAATAGAAATAGACCCATTAAGAGTTTTAATTTCCAGATTGCTGTCTCTTTTGAATAAAACAAATAAAAATGTTAAGGTGATAAGAGATAACTTTTTTAAAGCCAATTTTAAAGATGCAGACATTGTAACTATATTTTTATTACCTGAAACATTAGACAAATTAAAAAATAAATTTGAAAAAGAATTGAAGAGGGGTTCAAGGATCGTCACGAATAGTTTCAAGATAAATGGATGGAAACCCGGAAAAGTTAACGATAAACTCAAAATTTATCTCTATAAGATGAAGTAAATGAAAAACAGAATAACAAAAAAAGAGATAATAAAATTGGCTATGAAATTAGAGGAAGAATTAAAGAAAGCTAAACCAAAATCAAAAAAAGGCGAAGAATTTTTAGTTAACATAAATGCATATCTGAATGACTGCAAACACTGGCTCATAAAAAAGGATTATATTCTTGCCTTTGAGTCAGTTTTATGGGGTTGGTCGTGGCTAGAAATAGGACAAGAATTGGAACTAATAAAAAAATAGTGGTTAAGAAATTGAATTCAACGGGAAACTAAGTTTTTCTCCAAAAATAAACGAACAGGCCTATGAATGATACAATAATTAAAACTTTGACTATATCATCGACGTTAATTGAGAATCCGGGTAATTGTAGGTTAAACAAACCACTACCACCGCTAGTAAAGAACATCCACGCTACAGCCAGAACTCCTATAGTTATAACAATTACCGTACCCCATTGCCCTAAATTTACATTCTGGCCTGCTACTGGTGGATTCAGAACACCGGCAAGTCCTAATAATAAACTTATTATCATTATCAAAACCAGTAAAGACACTAAAGCCAAAGACGATTGCGTAAAAAATGTTGCAAAAAATTGGGTTATGGGCACAGAAGCGGGGGAAAATAAAACCACATATGCCGCAGCAACCCCGGCAACTATTACTTCAACTTTATTGGATGTAGTATCATTTTGACCTCCTTTAAAAACCCCTGTTTTCTTTAAAAGGCCGTAAAATATGGCAAACGTCAGAAAAAAAGGTAGATATATTTCGAAGAAGCCGAAGCTTTTCAATATGCTTATTATATTAGAAAGTTCTGATGCCACTTAGCCACCTGGTCTTTGTGGTGCTGGTGCACCATTGGTTTTTCCGCTACCAAATAGCCACATCACAGGAAGCAAAGCTATTACCAAGACACCCAATGTGACGAGTGCTTGTGTCGGTATTATAGATGTTATTTGATCTGGACTTATTATCAATCCTACAAGACCGCTGGTTACTACAATAACCAGACCACCTATAAATGTTATTATTAGGACAGCCGCTGCTTTGTTACCTTCAAATAATTTATCCCATTTGAAATCAGGGGGCAAAATCATGCCTGCACCAAGCATACCCATCATCAGAACCAATGTCACAACAATGCCTTGGGCAAAAAATGCAGATAATTTTCCCTCTATGTCCACGCCATTAATAACTGGATATGACCAGACCATGAATGCTGCAACTAAAGAGACAATGGCATTGACTGCAATATTTGTTTCCGGCGGTCCAAAGATTTTTGATTTTCTTAGCAGTCCATAGAATATGGCCATGGTTAATAGAAATGGGAATAGGAAATTGAATGCTCCGATATTTCTCAATTGGATTATTGCTTCTCTAAATACATCTTCAGCCATTTTATCAACTCTTTGCGCCGCCTGTCATTACTGCAACTAATAATAATATGAAAGTTAATAAAAAAATAATTAATATGACACCCGCTTTAGATTTACCCAAAACGTCTAGACCCAAGACATTAACTAACCCACTTGTAAGAAAAATCATCACAGCTGCGATTACTAAAATAACCCAGAAAAAAGCACTACCTGTAACAATATCCTTCAAAGACGATGTTAAATCTGGATAAGCCAAGCTGGCACCAAGAAATGCCAAGAGAAATCCTATCAATATTATAGAAAATTGGGTAAAGAATCTCGAGAGGGGTATCGCTAAATCTGTCGGTGATGATATGATGAAATACCCCCAGATAAAAAAGGCTATTGTTAAAGCAACAACACCATTAACAGCTATTCCTTCACCTAATATTTTCGATTTTCTCAGTAACCCGTAGAAAACAGCAGCCACAATAAACCAAGGCAACACAAAATTGAAGAAGCCTAATTCATGAAGCTTTTGAACTATTTCTAAAAAAGGACTTACCATATCATCATAGAAAATTTGTTTTTAATATAATAAATAGTTCACTCTCGTTTGAATCTCTGAACTAACTCAGTCAACGATCTAACACTTTCTATCAGTGCAGGAAGAGCATCTCTAAATGTTTTTTCCAGACTAGACATTTTGGCGCCCATATCACCCAAGCCCTCTTGAAGACTGTCTAATTTACTGACTATTATCTCATCTCTCTGTGTTTTCCCCTTTCCCAAAATTACAAGTCTGTTGTGCAAATCTGATATTTTTCTGTCTAGTGTTGTATACTTATCCCTGAACTCGCCCAACTTCTCATCCAATTGTACCATTCTTTCTTGGACTATTGATTCCACCAGCTCCTCGGTGCCGTAGTCGTCGGCTTGATAATATTCTTGTTGTGTTTGCTGCGGCATTTGCTGTGATATTTGTGGTGATTGCAACATCATTTGCTGCTGGCCCATATCCGTTGATGGCTGTCCCTCTTCTGGTTGCTGATACAGTAAAGAAAAATCATCATACTGAGCTGCTTCTGTTTGCAAGTCTTTTAATGTAGGCAACCCGACCTTCTCATCTTCACCTGTTAGTCCTAGCTTCAATGCTTGCGTTAATCCTCTGTCAATCTCATCCGCAGAAAATCCTTAATTCATTAAGACATCAATAATTTCTTTTTCTGAAAATCCTATCCTGCTAAATTTAATTACTTTATCCCCCCCGACAAAACCTTTACCCAACTTATCGGTTTTTTCAGGCTCTTTGGCCTTATTTATCGAAGGAAATTTAATCAACAATCAACACCTGATAATATATGAAATGTTCGTAACTTATATTTATCTCTTGCCTATCTTTTCCTCTAAAAGCCTAGCCACTTCATCTCTGGTAACAAAGGCGGATTTTATCGGATTGTAAATATCAAGTAAAGCTTCCAATTCTTTTATTTCACTTTTTTTTGCTGTTTTATCTAAATTTTTATTTATTTTCAGCATTTCTCCTCGAAGCTCGGTAAGCTCCCTAGAAATTTCGTTCATATCAGTGGATAATTGATCAAACCCTTTCCTCAAACTGTCGATTTCATCAATAACCTTTTCCTCAATACTGGTTATTCTGTTGTTTATCAAATCCAACCGTTGTTCCGTGGTTCTTATTCTCCTAGAATCGTCATTAACTCTCCTTACCAGTTCGTTTTGGAAACCTTGCATGTCTACTTTCTTTTCAAACACCATATTAATCAATAGATATTTTGATTAGTGAGCAAATATAATTTTTCTATAGTGATAACTTGGTTTTCGAACATGAACTTATAGACAACATACTGAAAGTAAACTGCCTCAACAGCATTTATGGTTTCAACATAGAGGATTCCGACACCATAATGGAGATGATCATTGATAAGATACTGCAGGTGAAAAGGGTTGAAAGAGTCATACTGGCAGAAAGGAGGGAGTATGAGTATGATTATGACCAGACCAAACTTCTCTTAGAAATAGCCGATGTTTACGACAGACTAACTTCTCAGGAATTGGACGTGTCTAAAATTGGCGGTCCGATAGGAGCTAAAATATTAGGACCTGTGTTGAACCAATTCAAAATTATCTTAGAACACATGATCAAAAGAGATCCCATAGGAGCATATGTGAAAGTAAGGAGGTTGGTTAGGCAATATTCAACAAAGGCCGTTTCGCTGAAGGAAGATAAAAGGAATAGAATATACTATTCAATGTTTGTGAAAAATGTCCTTGAACCTGTTCTGAAAGACTTGGAGAAAACACAACTTATTAGCTTGGTTAGAGACAGCCTGTACGGACATGTGGTTGGAGATAGAAATTTGTATAGGGAAATATTCAACCCCCTTGTCAGACCGATATTCATGCTGACAAGATATGTGCTTGCCCCACCAAAAGACGGCAGGTTAGTAGAGAGATACGAATTGCCTGGGAAGATACAAGTCGAGATTTATAGAGTTCCGCATAAAGTCAGATATTATTATCATATCACCGCACCCGAATTTTCGTTGTCTGACGAAAAATATGCAATCATAGATTCTGCGAGAAGGCAGTTGGCTGAGCATAAACCTGGAGAAAAAGAATTTACGCAGCCTGAAAGGGCAAGAGAAACTTTCATGAATATAGGCAAGGACATGATAAATCAAATGGCTGCTGGTGTAAATTATTCTCAGAAAGAACTTGAAGAAATGGTCAACATTTTAGTCAGATACACGGCTGGTTTTGGAATATTGGAGATATTGCTAACGGATGGCAAGCTTCAGGACGTATATATCAACTCTCCTATTGGAATAACACCCATCTACGTCCAGCATGATGATTACGAGGAATGTGAAACTAACCTCATACCGACAAAAGAAGATGCTGAGAGCTGGGCTACGAGATTCCGTTTATTATCAGGAAGGCCTTTAGATGAAGCAAATCCTGTTTTAGATACAGAACTGTTTGTGCCAGGCGGGAGGGCGAGAGTTGCCGCTATCACAAAGACGCTCAGTCCTGATGGAATTGCATATGCACTGAGAAGACATAGGGATAAACCGTGGACTTATCCATTGTTCATTGATACAAAATATATGAATTCGTTGTTTGCCGGATTGATGAGCTTCATGGTGGATGGATCTAGATCTATATTATTTGCTGGTGGTAGGTCAAGCGGTAAGTCATCGTTATTGGGGGCAACTTTGATTGAAATCATGAAGAAGTTTAGAGTAATTAGCGTGGAGGATAGTGTAACTGGAGATTCAGAAATAATTGTTGAAAGGGGAGGCCAGATTAACAGAACTACTGTCGGTAAATTAATAGATCAATCAATAACGAAATATGGATGCTTGAATATCAACGGTAGAGAAATTCTGGATAAAAACCCAGAGAATATAAAAGTGTTTTCAATGGATAAAAATGGCAAAATAAAATTGTCTAAAGCCACCAGTTTTATTAGACACAAAGTAAACAAAGATATTTACAAAATAGAAACTAGAACTGGAAGAAAACTAAAAGTAACCCAAGATCATTCATTATTCACATTAGGCAATGATGGAAAAATTGAAACAATCAAAGGATTGGAAATAAAACCGGGTACATATTTAGTCACCCCTCGCGTTTTGCCCATAAATAACAAGAAAATTGATTCCGTTAATATTCTGGACAACATACAAGATTTAAACAAAGGTTTTATAATAGGAGATAATATACAAGATTTTATAATCAAAAATTTTGGTTATGTGAAAATTGTTTCCAAAGAAATGGGTTATTCTAAAAGCATAGGAAGATATTGGAAAAGGGAGGGTTATCTGCCAGTAAAAATTTACAAAAAAATTAAACAAGATGAACATTCAATAAATGAAGATGGTTTGTTTTTCCAAAATAGTATGCACAGCAAAAAAATACCTGTCAAGATAAATTTAGATCAAGATTTCCTGGCTTTCGTTGGTTTGTGGCTAGCCAATGGATGCTATGACAAAAGATCAATAATTATATCAGTAGTCGATCCTGACTCTAGAGAAATAGTGAAAAAAATAGCTGAAAGATTCAATTTGAATCTGAAATATCATACAGATGGTTTTTCATTGATGATAAATTCCGATTCTCTAAAGTTTGTTTTAAAAAATACTCTTGAGTTAAACGGAAATGCCTATACAAAGAGGATACCACCATGGGTATTTGAACTATCTAAAAACCAGATATCGTCTGTATTGAAAGGTATATTCAGTGGAGATGGGTATATAACGCAGCATGAAGTTGCAGTAAGTCTGGTTTCAGAAAAAATGGTAAAGGATATCCAAACATTATTATTGCAACACCAAATTATTGCAAGAATTAACAATGAAAATAGCGGAGATAAAACACACTCATGCAGAATAAGTAACTTGAAATTTCTGAAAATTTTCTATTCGGAAATAGGTTTTCTACAAAAAGGCAGAATGGATAAATTATCATCTCTGTGCCAAAAAATATCAACCCATGACACCACAGATATTATACCACTGTCTTCAGAATACAAAAAATTTGTTTCCGAAATTATTCCGATAAATAAAAATGACTATTTGATAAGACAAAACAACATAGGAAGAGAAAAATTAAATGAATTGATGATAAATATGGATACGGATGGGGGCGGTGAGAAAATAAGTGAATTATGGATGCTTGCTAATTCTGATATATTTTGGGATGAAGTTAGATCGGTGGAAAAGGTTGATACTGAAGAAGAGTACGTTTATGATTTCTCAGTGCCAGAAAATGAAAATTTTGTGTGTGAAAATATTTTAGCACATAACACGCTGGAGCTGCCAATTGTCCAGTTGAGAAATATCGGATACAACGTTGAGAGAATGAAGTCGCGTTCTGTTATTACAAGAATAGAATCAGAGCTGCCTGCGGATGACGCATTGAGAACTGCATTGAGACTGGGTGATTCGTGCTTAATCGTTGGTGAGGTTAGAAGCGTCGAGGCTAGAGCATTATTTGAGGCTATGCGTATCGGCGCACTAGCAAATGTCGTTGCAGGTACTATTCACGGTGAGTCTGCTTATGGAGTTTTTGATAGAGTTGTAAATGATCTCGGTGTTACATCCACGAGCTTCAAAGCCATTGATATAATTGTCATCTCCGGCATGATAAAATCAGGTGACGGGTTGCATAGATACAGAAGGATACTGGAAGTGGCTGAAGTTAGAAAACACTGGAAGGATGATCCGATAGGTGAGAAGGGGTTTGTGACGCTGATGGAATATTCTGCTAAGGACGATCAATTAAAACCAACAGACACGTTGTTGAACGGAGAGTCGTTTGTGATAAATGAAATTTCAAAAAGAGTCAAGGATTGGCATGGAAACTGGGAAGCTGTTTGGGATAATATTGAACTGAGAGCTAAGATAAAACAAACAATGGTAGATTATGCGAACAAAATGAACAATAAAGAAATTCTGGAAGCGGATACAGTTTCTCTAGGCAACGAAATATTCCATATGGTTGCCGATGAAGTCAGAAAGGATTATGGTGTTTTGGATTCTGAAGAAATTTTCAGAAGATGGGATGAATGGTTTAAAAATCACATAAGTGAAAAAAATGAAGGAAAAAGAATTAGACGATTTGCATAATAGCTTTGATGATAACAGAGGAAGAAAGTTGTCAGAAGATTTTTTAGAATACATAAGGACTGAGACTGAGAAGAGAAATTGGTATGAAAAACTATGTGCCTTTTGTGGTAGTTTAATAAGAGTCAAGATTGATGAAGATAAGAAAAAAAGATTATATGAAAAACTGAGATTTTCCAACCTCAATGTTGAACCGTCATCAGTTCATTCGATATTTGTCTTAGGCGTACTATCAACATTAGTTATGCTATCTTTAGTGGCTGGTTTTTTTTACTTGCTCTATCCTAATGTCTCAATTCAAAAAATGTTGCCATATATTATAGGAGAATTGATTATAGGATTTGGTATTTCCTACTATCTTTTATCATATCCTGACTTCTATGCAAAAAAAGTCAGAATTGATGCGTCGTCCGAGCTTGTCTTATCTGTGCTGTATATTGCAATAGGTTTGAAGAACACGCCAAATCTGGAAAATGCAGTAACTTTCGCAGCAATGAATTTACCCGGACCTATAGGAAAGGATTTAAGGAAAATTCTGTGGGATGTGCATGTTAGAAGATATTCTACTGTGGAAGAAGGGCTGCAATACTTTGGAGATAAATGGAAAGTTCAGAATGAGGAGTTTACAAGATCTTTGGATATGCTAACTACTTCATTGTTAGAACCTGTAAACAGAGATAAGACTATCGATAATGCTGTCGAGCTTATTCTGCAATCCAATCTGGAAAGGATGAAAGAGTTTTCAAGGGAATTGAAAACACCAATCACTGCCATTCATGCATTAGGCATTCTACTACCTGTGATAACCTTGATTCTGTTTCCTGTGATTGCAATCATGCTTGGCGGCTCATTCAAGACGTATGGACTCATAGTCATTTATGATGTCATATTGCCTATACTGGTTTTGTGGCTTATGAAAAATGAACTAGAAAAGAGGCCGTATGGTTTTTATGTTCCAGATGTATCAAAACATCCCCAAGCATCATCCGCTGGAAATACTGCCATTATTTTTGGAAATAGTAAAATAGAGATCCCATTATTTCCAATATCGTTGATGCTTTTCCTAATAATCTCGAGTTTTGGTTTGGTTACTTTACTCAACATGAATGAAAGCACGACTCTATCTGACAAATTATTCGCATCACTAAGCATCTTCTGGGGGTTGGTCATAAGCATAGTGTTCTACACTTATCTTTCAAGCAGCAAAAACAGAAAGATTAAAGAAGAGATTGAGGGTGTTGAAAAGGATTTCGGGGATGCTATGTTTCTTTTGGGAACCGTTCTAAAATCCGGGCAACCTCTAGAAAATTGTCTAGAAAAGGTGAGTGAAAAGGTAAAAAATGAGAAGATACACGGGTTCTTTGAGAAGCTCTTATATAGAATAACACAAATGGGCTTAACATTGAAAGAGGCTATATTCAACAGAGAAGTAGGTCTGATAAACGAATATCCATCCGCCTTGATCAAAAATACTCTGAGGATAACAGTTGAATCAACATCGAAAGGTATGTCTGTTGCAGCTTCCACATTGATTGCTGTTTCGAAATACTTGAAGAGCATTCAAACTGTAGATCAGCATCTAAAAGATATTTTAGAAGATATAATTTCCTCGATGAATATGATGTCAACAATTTTGGTTCCTCTTGCCGCTGGTGTGGTAGTAGGATTGGGAACTCTAATGATAAGAATCTTGATTTTTGTTGCCAAATTATTCGAATCAATTACTTTGACTCAGGAAGTAAGTGGTTTGGATTTCTTGTCGCTGAAAAATGTTATGCCGCTGGAACTGTTTACAATTGTAGTCGGGGTGTATATGATAGAAGTTCTGGTCTCATTAAGCATATTTTCCGTCAGAATCCAAAGGGGTGATGATAATTTGGAGATACAATATTCCATTGGAACCAATTTATTTATGGGCGCCCTTATATTCACAGGAACTTTGCTGTTTATTTTCTTTGTTTTCGGGGCATTGATTCCGTCAAACGTGGGACTATGAAAGGGGTAAACAGAGAGACCATAGGCTTTATTGCGTTGTTAATCGTATTTACATTATTTGTCGGTTTGCTGGTATTATATTCAAGGGGGGAATTGGACAAAATTAGCAGTTTTTTCGAGAAATTGATAAAGGTGACTGAATGAAAAAAGGTACGAGCGGTCTCACATTAGAAGTTGTTGTCATACTGATCGTAACAGTATTGGCTCTGACATTGCTGACAATGTTTGTTTTGAATACGACTAAAGGAAGCACCGGTTTCGTAAAAAAAATGACGAACGTGTTTTGCCAAGGATTAAAAACCGCGACAGGTCCGTTGGGTTTTGTAATAAATTGCGATTCATGAACGGTAGCTAACCATGGAAACAGAAACCATAGTCAAATTATTAATTGCGTTGATTGTTTTAGCTATTTTGATTGTAATATTGTTTTTAGCACCCGAAATGTTCAAGAACATTATTAATATAGTAAAAAATTTTATGGGAAAATGAAGTGACTTTATGGAGAAGAATTGGATAGTGTATGCAATAGGTGCTTTGTTACTTATTGGCATATCGCTTTTGTTCGTAAATATGACAACAAATCTATGCAAAGATGAAAAAGGCAACCCTATATTTAATTTTTTTGAATGTCAATTCAATAAAGATAAATTAACTGCCTCTATTAATTGTGCATATATTAGTTGTACTGAAGGTTGTAAAAGTTCTAAGATAGATGCTATTAAATCTGGTGACTTTAGTTGTAAAGAATGGTGCGATCTTAATCTTAAACCTTGGGATAAAGATTCTATAATATGTGATTTTGGCAGACCAATTGAAATAAAACTAGATAAACCATCTGAGCTAGATAATAAAAATTTAGTAGAATTTAAATGCATAAACGACAATGACATGAGCCTTTATAAAAAAGGAGCAAACGATGGTTGGTATGAACTTGATTTTTTTAATAGAGTAAAAACACTCTATGACAACCCAAGCACTCGTCCACTTGTTTTGATTGATAAAAATTTAATTAATACTTATGGTGAAAGAGAAGGAACGTTGTGCTTTAACAGATTAACTGTAAGCGAAGGTCCTTTGTACATAAATTATGGGATTAAATGGGGGTATGTTGGTGGTCAAGGTTGTGTCGATAGAAAGTTTGGTTATGTTTCTAATTCACCTGTTAATAAAGTAATAGATAAAAATAAAATAAGACTTGAAGCTGAGAATTATTTTCCTTTAAATGATCATGTCGGGCTGTTAATAAAAAGAGATCCTAAAAATTTTCTACCAGCCGATCCAGATAAATGCGGAAATTGGGCTATTAGAGTAAAAGTTACTGTGTTTTGCAATGGTGTAACTCAAGATACAGAAATTTGCCAAGATAAACCCATACAAATTTGTAATGGAGAATTCAAATTAGTTCCTAGAGATTTTCCAACACAATCATTTCTTACAGGAGCTCCATATCCAAATGCTGTTTGTCAACCATACTTATTTGAAGTCTCATAAATATTTTATAATTAAGCGGTAAGCAAATGAACAAAAGGGGCATGGAACAAAAAATCATGATATTTTTGATAGTTGGATTGGTCCTTTTGGCGATTTTCTTCTTTTTCATTTATCAGACAAAGGAAAGCGGGGAATCATTCATAGAAAGTTCTAAAAAGGAATTTTTGGGATTTTTAGAAACTTTCGCCGACTCTTTTAAACCAAAATAAGAAAATTATAAATATAAAGCAAGAAGAAATACTATTAGTGGTCAAGTGAGTAAAGGATTAGAAACAAGAACCATTGTTTTGCTTATAGTTGGCTTAATAATTTTGGCCGTAGTATTTGGAATCCTATTTCTAGGAACCGGCCCTTTTAGTGATGCGGCAAAGTTCGGAAAATGCAGGGGGCAATTAATAGCTTTTTGTCAAGGTACTGGGAGTTTCGATAATACAGATTGCGCAGGGCAAACTTTTGGTAGTTATAAAACATTTTGCAGGGGGGATTGTTCTAAGACTACTTATCAAAGTGGAAGTTGCCCAAAAACCGCAGGTGCAGGAGATACAGAAGTGAATTGCTGTAATGCATTTAAGTAAAATTAAATAAAGAAAAATACAAGTTTAATTAATGAGAAAAGGGCAATTAAACACTTTAAGTAAAATACTCATACTCGCAATCCTTATTGCAGCAGTTATTTTAGGAACAACTGGTTTTACGAATCAATTATCCAAACAGTTTTGCCAAAATGATTTTTATGATTTTATGCAGAAATTAGAGAGCAACGCTTGTATCTTACAACCTGGTGACCAACCACAAAAAAAGGAGATGGATCTGTTAAACCGATTCAAATGTGTGGATCATATTGTATATGATGAATTAAACCAGGAGATAAAATATAAATTCAAAGATGAGCAAGACGAAAAATCGAGAGATGTAAGGTGCTGTAGCGGAATATCCAAAAACAAATGCCTATATTCCATTCAGTATTATGGCTTCAGAAGAGAGAATCAACCACTTGTGTCTAAAAAAACACAGGAAAGTTTGAATGAAAAGAGACCGTTCAGAATTGAAGTAAGAAGCGGTCAAATAGTTCTGGATTCTGAAAAAACGTTTATGTTAAAAAACATTTCAAGAATTATAAATTGTGTCTATGATAGCTGTGTTTTTGAATTATTAGAAGACTCTAACTTCCCCACTCCAGATAGTTGTAAAGAATTAGAAATTAAAGGCATCCCTTGTTATAAAAAAGGAGCGAAAAATTACATCGAAAACACGCCAACCACTAATGTCATAATGAGAGTAATCGGCTCTGCAGAACAAATAGATAGTTTTGCATTGGGTATTAAGGGTATAGTGGCAGAGCAGTGCGGTAAAAAAGTTCCGAGTATGTCAAGGAATCTTTATATCTCACCGTCTATAGCAAATCCGACATTAAATGTGAATAATCAACTTTCTTGTAGAATTCTAGATACAGATACCGAAAGAAATTATTGCTGCACAGATGTAGGAAAAGTTCCTGTTAGAAATAGTGAAAGTTTAGATTGTAACCTTGCCGCTGGGAAATCTTTCAAATTTTTTGCCAAAGATGATGGTAAACCAGTTCAACGTGGAGTGACACCAAATGTGGGTGTATTTGTGTGTGAAGCAGATGAAGAGGTTGTTAACTAATGGGAGATGTTGTGATTGACGTCTTTTCAGTTTTGGCTTTTCTTATAATAGGATTTACAATCGGGTTTTACTTAATAAAAATACTGCCTGCATTTGTCTTTTTCACCGTCAGAGACAGCAAGCAAGCTGTGTCGGATTCAATCGCTGAAACAATAACAATATCGCAAGGAATTCCGGGGGCTGTAAATATAATTTATGAAATACCAAACTCAGAAAACAGCTACAAAATAAGCTCAAGAAATAAAATTATTTTTATCGACACTGGGAAAAAAAGTATTATTGGTGTCAACGAGGATGAGATAAAAAAAATAGAATCGGCGGTAAAAGATCGGCCATCATCCAGCGGGGTGGATTTTACATTCAAACAAAATAATTTTTATGGATTCAATTTTCTAACCATAACAAAATATAAAGGAACGGAAATGAAGGCAGACAGAGCTGGTTGAATGGTTGAATTATCAGTATCAGAATTCATTGTATTATCACTTATCGTATCAATAACATTATTTTTGGTTTTCTTTTTTACTGGAAGATATGTTGATATAAACATCGCTAAAGAACAATATATAGAATACAGCAAAGCTATAGACTTAATGCACGCAATAACCACTTCCTCTAGTATAGTTGAAAAAAATCATCAGGGAGAGAATCTCAAAATAATATTGAACAAAGACAAAATCATGATAGAACAAAATATTTATCCAAAAAGGGAGCTTAAAGGATTTTCTTATTTAGACTATGATTACTCCTTGGAAATAGAAGATTTACAAACAAAGGAGGTGTGGAATTTAGGATTTCCAAAAAAAGAGATTGAAAATTTTGTAAACAGAGAGAAAAAATGCCAAGAAAACGAAAATGTTTTAGCGTCTAAATCTATTCCTGTAGTCATAAAGAATGGCGATAATAAAAATCCGGGATTGATCAGGATGATACTGGCCAAAACACCCATATCAGAATTGGCATATCAGATTTCAGCTCTTTGCGCATTGCCAAATTTTGTAAACATGGGTTCTAAAGGCGTAATTGTTTATGGGCTGCAAAATTCAAAAGACAATATTAATATAATAAAAATATCTGATGACCAGTATGATCTCTGCGTCAAAAGCGAAAATTCTGTCGAATTGTGCAAAGAGATGAAATGCCCGATTGAAGTGAAAACAAAACCTTGCCCGAAAGATTTATGTAAAAACAGCGATGAAGCTGGTGGTTGCTTAAAGCCAACTATAGAAAGAAATCAAAAGGAAGTGATAGTTTATGTTCCAGAAGTTATTCAAAAACCGTAAAGGATTTATTGCCTCAATTTTTTACTTTGGGATATTCAGCTTAATCTCTGCAATTTCTGTTTTTTTGTTTGTATGGTTTTTCAAATATCATGTAACTGTTTATATTTCAAACGATGCACAAAAAAGCAAAGCAATGCTTGTTCCCTTGGTTTTAACAACGATGGATTTTGGGGATGATAGCTTTGCATTGGCATTCAACAAATTAGACAACAACATTAAATCTACCAATTTCGCTCAAAAAGTTGATGATCTGATAAAAAAATATTACCTAACTAACAGCCGGGGTGCTCCCGAAAATACATTATGCTATCAACTAAATATCATTGAGAGAAAAAACGGATTTGACAGCTTGTCGTTCCAAATTCCAGACATAGTTATCAAAATGCCTCAATCACCTGTAACAAAGACGTTGAAATGTGAAAAAAATGTATTCACTAGAATGGAGTTTCCAGTTCCGACAGTATTTGACAGGGTAGGTGTTACAAAAAAAATTGAACTAAAAACATACAAAATGGTGGCTACATGATGAAAGGCGCTATACAAATTTTCCCCATTATTTTAGTACTGATGTTGTTCACTTCAACAATAGGAGCAATGGTATTATTCGGGAGTGAGATGATATATAAAAGGAGGGAGAGACAAGAGATATTACTTTCTTTAGGCAATGAGGTTGAGCTGTATTATCATTTGTTGGAAAATGCTGGTGGACTTTCAGTTGTTCAAGCAGTAAAGGATATAGGTAACAACGAAATAATAAATCAAATTGCGGCTAATGATTATTATTACAGTTCTGATAATTACCTGCCTTTCTGGGAATCTATTCCTAAAAAAGAAATTAAAAACCAAATAGAAAGCTTATCTGAAATGTATTTTTCCGAATATGTAAAAAGTTATCAAAAATATTTCATCGAAAAGACAAGGCAAGATAAAATACTTGGCGGTAAATGGTCTATAGAATGGCAGGCAAATGTGAGACTGTCTGAAAATCCAAAAGAAATTAAAACAAATTTTGGGAAAGTAACTATTAGATATGATTCACCTACTGTAAATATAATCAGAGAAATCGAAATAGAGCCTAAATTAAAAACAAATTTCTTTGAAACGCTTGATATTTCAGAAAAAATAATCAACGATTTGAACAAAGATGCAGAAAGAGAATATGTGTGTTGCACTTTAGTTGTGCTAAATGAATGGAAACTGAAAAATGACTGCAAATTTTCCTTGTCAACGGAAAGTTCATGTAATCCATCGAAATGCCAAGATTTTTGTTCAAAAAATAATGCAATTTCTGGTGCATGGGATGCTTCTGCAAAAACATGTTTCTGCAAATATCCTGCAAAAAGCGCTGAAGCAACATCTGAAGACATATTGAACAAAATTGAAGATAAGTATAAAACAATTGATATAGACGTGGATTTAACTAAGTTAGACAAATCGATAACTGTTAAAGTGCTTGATAAAAAATCCTATGGCTTATATGATTTTACAATAGGTGATATAAAGGAAAAACACTTGGGAACAATGTTTAATGTCGACCTTGGTGGTTCTTCAAAAATAAAATATACTACGTTTTCAAATCTGGTCAAATGTGGGTTTGACTGGGCTGTCAGATCATCGGAAAGGGGATTAAAAGCGTCGGAAGTATGTACTGTTGTGTTGTCGACAGAAACTCCTAAAAATGCAAACACTGGAGGATATTGCATAGACGGAACGTATTGTCTTTATGGATGTGCTATCAATGGATATGACTGCAATCCAGATCCTAGAACTTATACCATATGCGATTCTGGTTTGACATGTCGTGGCGCAAGTTCTGCCTCTCAATGTAGCTCTGATGAGGATTTCTGCAGACAATGGGAAGGTGGGCCGACAGCTTGTTGTGAAACAATTTAATTTTATTACGCCACTGTTGGGCATCCAACACATTGACCGCCACCAATCGTTGGCTCGCACCTAACGCATCCACCTGTTTGACATTGACTTTCTGTCGTAGGATCACAATATTTACATTTAAAACAATTTTCTCGTATTTTCTCGGCTCCATAAAAGCAATCTTGACGTGCAAAAATTTCGTCAGTGTATCCACAATCTAAAGAAGTCGTTCTACCCAAGGTAGTTGTGGTAGTTGAATCGAGGCTTGAACTACCAATATTTCCACTAGCAGATGATTGCGTATTAGTTACCAGTTTACAGTTTGTTGCATCAGAACAACATTTACAAGATTCTAAAAAACCGACACATGGATCTATAGCTGTTCCAAAAGGATCAATTAACTCGTAATGCAAGTGTGGATCTGTAATACATTTCTGCTTATCGCCAGTGGATCCTGATTTAGCAACTATTTCACCCTGATTTACACGATCTCCTATTTTCTTTATATCATTTTTACTCAAATGATAATATTTAGATTTGAACCCATTATCATGTAGTATTATTAAAGTTTCACCTCCACAATCATCTTTAGATTCACTTTCTACTACACCGGGAAGTGTGGCATAAACATCTGTGTCTTCTGATGCTCTGATATCTATGCCATCGTGTATTTTAGAAACTGTAAAATCTCTTGGTGTCCCATAGCCATCTGTAATACAAGAACCTGATACAGGCCAACTTAATTTAAAATTAGCAGTGGGATAGCTTGAAACTATATCGCCTTCTTTGGCAGTGCATGTAGATGCCAAAACCAGAGGCGAATATTTTTTATAGAATTCATAAGTTACAAATACACTTATAGATAAAGTTTCGTCTTTTGTTGATTCCTTTCCACTTATTTTAATATCACACGTAATTGATTTGGTTTGCTGATTGGATATTTCGCTGAGGTATTTGTCTTTCTCACCTATCTTCAAATCAATGAAATTCCCTATCTTACCTTTCTCATCACGATTTTTGACCATGCTGGAATCTACAATAATTTTTCCAGTTGTTTCTTTGGATGTGCTTTGTTGGGTATTCTGTGCTTGATTTGTACTGTCTGCCGTGGTTGTAGCTCCATCAGTATCAGATTGCGAGCCGAAACCACTTGAACCGCCACCGCCACTTGCGCCTGAAATGGTAGTGGAAGTTTTCTCGGATTTAGTCGATTTTTCCAACTCTTCCGGTATTGTGCATTCTGTGATAATCAACGGTATCTGACTTTCGTCCTTTGCGTTTGGAAAAACTTGTTCTATTTTTAACTCTTTTACTTTTATTGTACTAGTGGCAACGGAATCAAATATCTCAGCTCTGTTTTTGAGTGAAATCGTCAGCTTTGGATTTTTACCAGTATCCAAATATATTATATCCGGTCTCATCCTAACGGCAATTTGCAGAGGCCCAGGATCTGAAACTGGGGTACGATCCTTTTGAGTAAATATTTCCACAGCAGATGCCGCACCTGTTATGTCTGAATTATCTACTACATCTTTTTCTTCACTTTTAGTCAAGAGATAATAGCTATACCCCTCTCTGTCTACTAATTCATACATAGCTCTTAGTTGAAAAAATAGAACGCCTATATTTCTATCTGGATCTGTATATGGTATACATTTAGGTAAATTTTTAAATTCAACTGAAAACTCTCTTTCTTTGTTTCGGCCTTTCGTATCTAAAACCATTCCCTTCGAGTCCTTGCCGAAACCTTCTATTTGGGCAATCACCACATTTGGATTAGAGATAGGTTTAGCCAAACCGGGGATTGTTGTTGGTTCTGGTCTCATTAATCCATATCTCGTGTTTGATGCGACCATTTTAAGATCTTTAATTGTTATGTCTCTCCTTTTATCTTTTTCTGTTGGATTAGGATTTTCTAATTTAAACCACAAATCATATCCAGCATAAGACCCACCAGTTGGCATGTCCAAATTTTCATCCGGTTTGAATTTCGGCGTATCTAAATTTGCTTGAATAACTTTTTCTTCCTCACCACATTTTGGTTGATTATAAATATTAAATTGAGAACTTCTGAACCAACAAGAAACATTCTTAGATATATTTGACATTGCTCTAGAGATGGCCGTTCCAATTCCAGCAACAATATCTATTGGATTATTAATCTCTATGTCATTTTGTATTAGAAAATAACCAATCAAAGATGGAATTACAAATGATATTAAAAATGAAGTGAGAGTCCACATTACTATATTTGACCCGGGTTTCAATGATGCTATTACAAAAACAATAAAAGAAATGACAGCGCTGGCTATATAGATGCTAATAATTGGTAGACCTAATTCTGGTAAGAGATACTTTTCAAAAACAAATGCGATGATACCAAATACAACAAAAATAAGGATTACTTGAAAAATCGAAGAAAGTGTAATATTTGTTATCGTTGATGTCGTGGCTTTTGCCATTTGTTCTCCGATACTTTCTGCTCCATGTTCGGCTTCTTCGTTTAATTTCCTAGGAGTCTTATCATCTGGCATAATCTAAATAATTGTTTTAGAATAATAAAATGTTGCTCTACTATCATTTGTTTCTCAATTTCAGTGGTTTCGCTACGTTTATGTTCAGTTGCTCTTGTTTCTCATATCTATATTTGTAATCGACGATTATTTTACCAGACATCCATGGATCCTTTTCACGATCGTTTATATCAACAGATCTTAAAGCGCAGGCAACCATGTCTTTATCTTTTATATTGATCGGACTCTTCAATTTCAATTCGACTTCTCCAGATACAGTTGGAGAAGAACCTATATCAAAATCCTCGCAACTCTCTGGATCGTCGACGACAAAATTAATCAAAGATACTGTAACAGAATCTGAATCCTTTCTTGGATCAAATTTTATATCAGTTTCTTTATTCAAGACGTCTTCAAAACTCAGCTCAAAATCAAAACTCGTATCGCCGTATACAAAATTTGTATCTTCCGATTCCCCTTTCTTTTCTAAATTGCATTTTATGGGACCACCAGATTGTACAATATTATTTACCGTATTGAATTTCACAGCATTTCCTGTAATACCTAATTCCCAACGTCTTTCAAAATTTACAATGGGAATTTCTAAAGCACAAATTCCTTTATAATCAAATGAAACTGAAGTTGTGATAGTTTTCTCTCTTTCTGTTGTTACTTGCGGCGCCTTCATTTCATATTTTATTAATCTATCTTCGCCTGCCGGGATAGTTGAAAAACTACACCCACCTTCACCTTTGGTTCCAGATTCACACTCTACACCCGATATAGTAAATTCCCCGGGATTCGACATTATCACCAAAACATTGTTTATATCACTTTCAACCACGTTCGTCAGTATTACAGGTATATCGAATTGAATTTCCGATCTCACTTCTTCCGGTCCTTCGATCTTTATATTCAAACCTTGCGTTGAATCCCTGGTTCCTTGCTGGTTAGTGCATCCGGACACAACAATTATTAGCAACAATAAAACAAGTGTTTTATAACTCATAATATCTGAAATTATTTCTTTTATAAAGATAAAATAATATTTGTGGTCTAAATCAAGCAAGAAAAGAAATATTTTATCTCCGAGGAATATTTGGATTTTTTATTAGAAGAGAAGAAATCAAAGGAGCCTAAAACCCTTTATGAAAGACTTTGCAGAAACAGCGAAATTATAGGCTTGGACTTACCCAAGCAATCGGCCAGACAATTGCAGGAAGATATAGTATTTTCGACTCTCAATGTAACAACAAAGGGCGTCATATCAGCAACGGTTCTGACATTTCTCACACTTCTTCTATTAAGCATCGGTTTTGCACTCATAATGAATAATATTGGAATGGTTTTATTTTTGATTGGTATTCCAATAGGGTTTACCCTCTTGGTTTACAGCTATCCGAAT
Organism: uncultured archaeon; assembly: GCA_964372465.1. Lineage (GTDB taxonomy): Archaea > Aenigmatarchaeota > Aenigmatarchaeia > CG10238-14 > CG10238-14 > JAGVVZ01. Next base: position 113,583 of record CAYJRA010000001.1, on the reverse strand, counting down.
TTCATGTCGCAGGTTTTGAAAATACAAACTGGTGATGAATCAATCAGAATCATTCTATACATGGTTATTTATTTGAAACTGCATCCGAATTTTGAGGGCGCTGTTAATTTTGCGGCTGCACACTCCAAAGGACCGTTAGCGACAGACATCAGAAAGGCAATGTGGGATATACAAGCTGGCAAATACAGAACTGTTGAAGAGGCACTATCTGCATACATGGCTAAATGGAGGGTGTGGAATGAAGATTTTGTAAGATCTGTAACCTTATTATATAATGTTTTAATTGAACCGTCAGAACAAGAGAGGGAAAATATCCTGAAAAAGTCACTGAATTTCCTCCTGACAAACACGGAAAGAAAGATGAAGGCTTATGTGGAAGATATAACAGGCCCTGTAAACATATTATACGTTCTAGGCATGATGCTTCCTGTCATGGGGCTGATAATGTTCCCCTTGATTTCAATGTTCCTGCATAAGGAAGTAAATCCCTTTTATCTAGGAATAGGATATACAGTATTACTACCATTATTAATTTTGTTTTTAGTAAACAGAATAATATTGAAAAGACCTTCCGCCTTTATGGTCCCTGATATATCAAAGCATCCTGGGCTACCTCCACCTGATAAATATCCCATTAAATTCTTTGGAAAAACAATTTTGATACCAATAATTCCTGTTGCTATTCTAGTGTCGTTGTTGATAATGACTTACGGCATTGTTCATTTTGTTGACCTATATACAAGCTTATTCAGAGCAAGTGAAGAATTAAAATCAGATATAATGAAAAAAGAGGCAGAATTCAGTATAGCAAATCTTGCTGCCTCGTTTTCCCTTACATTTGGTGTCACTGCTTATGTTTATTTGTATTTCTACATGAGGAGCGCTCCGCGTATTGGGATCAGAAATGAGATCAAAAATATTGAAAACGAGTTTCAGTTGGGATTGTATTCATTGGGCAACTTTCTGTCAGAGGGCTATCCTATAGAAACGGCTGTCCAAAAAAGTTTGGATGAATATGAAAAATTGGGTATGGAAAAAAGCCCGACATTTAATTTCCTTTCGCAATTATACGGCAAAATGAAAAACTTGGGTATAGATTTTGCCAACGCAATCTTTGGAAAGTCTGGTATAATAAGGATATTTCCGTCTGTCCTTATCGAAGAGATAATGAGAATACTGGCTGACGCATCCTCAAAGAGTTCTGTTTTATTGGGCAGTGTTGCAAAAACAATAGGGTCATACTTGGAGAATTTGAGTAACATTGAAGCAAAGATAAGGGAACTACTAGATGACGTAAGAACCGGTGTTAGAATGGAAAGCACATTTGTTGTCCCATTGGTTTGTGCAATAGTCGGTGTTTTGGGAATATTTTTCTTAAATATGATTAAAAATTTGTCTTGCCAACTGCAGCAGATCGAGAGAGCGCTTGGTGCTGTATTCATGGAAGGTGGAACTATAGGCATTGCGGATACATTAAATCAGCTGGTCGGAAGCTTCTCACAAGTGATGCCTATGACTGTTTTACAAGTCATTGTTGGCATATATACAGTGGAAATAATATCTCTATTCTCTCTCTTGTTGAACGGCATTGAGAATGGGTTTGACAAAACGTCAAGAGATCATATCATAGCTAAGAATTTGTTGACAGGAATGATTGTGTATGCCGTGGTAAGCGTCGTGGCTCTGTTTGCATTCCAGGAATTGATAATTCCGATTGTGACAGAAGCTGGGGGTTCTATTGCTTGCTGAAATAATAAGATAGTTACTGCAAAGACGAAAGATAACAACCATAACATTTATTTTAAGAAAACAATAGTTAATTGGGAAGATATAATGAAGAAGGGTGTTGGAGCTTTAGAAATTATATTCGGTATGTTTATTCTCATAATTGTCGTCCTAGTCTTGATAAGAATGTTTACTTCTATAGTCAAACCTGACAAGATAAACCAGCAATTGGAGGGTTTCGAATCTTCTTATAAAATGGCGTCAGAAAGAGCTGCTTGTGGTAATATGTGTGATATTTATCGAGACTCTGGTTGCAGCAGAAGAGATGCTGTGGCTTTCTGTCTGCAAAAAGTAAACATTGATATTGACGGTAATAAGATCCCGGGAGAAAAATATCACGGCAACTTTGTAAACAACCTACCTTATTGTGAAGATGGGCTCTACTGCTTCCATATCATGAAAGAGTGCAACTGCGGCAATTATAAACTAAGCAAAGAAAATTGTTTAAAGATACTATGCGACTATTATACAATAGACGAAGGTTTGCCTGGTGATACATCACTCAAAATAATAAAAAATCCTGATAGAGGTATTTTCTGGGGAACGTGTGATAGCGATCCGCGTAACTGGGCTTTGGGTTATGAGCCACCGAGTGATCTTCAAGCGAATTGGTGGTGGATCAATGCAGGTTATGCCTCTGCTTCGTGTTTTAATGTTGTAAGAGGCAATGTAACGAACACGACAACTACAACAGTAGAGAGTGGTATAACACTCAAATGTGACCCAGAAGGCAACAAGATTAAATGTAATTGGAGCGGGTGCTCAAATCAAGAAAAGCCGCTGAGTGTTTCACTAAAGAAAATTGACAGAGCAAGCATTGAATGCATATTGGAATTGAAGAACACCAAACCATCAGGAAACTGTGAAGTGACAGTACCAGAAGCCGGGGACTATGAAGGAAGGTTAGCATGCAATGATTCGATAAAGAAGGTCAACGTAGTTGTTTCTTAATTCTTGTTTCATGTTTTTACCTAAAGTTTAATATTCAGGAAATAAAAGAATATTTTATGAAATTATTCATTGCGTTGGTGGCTCTCTCCTTAATCACAATCCTGCTGCTATCAGAGAATATACTTGGACAATCAAGTTCTGCCTTTGTTTTAAAATGTGATAAGGATGTGGTGAAGCTGAATGAGACGGTGAAATGTTCTGTACAAAACTGTGCTGAAGGTTTGTGGTTTGTTAGAAACAAAGAAAACACACCACTAAACGCATCGGAAGAAGTTAATAAAGATATACCGCCAGAAGAGATCGAAATAAAACCAACTGGAACAGAAGGTGTGATAAACGTTTATGTGGCATGCTTTGCTCCTACCGGTCCTGGCGAACCTGCTCAAGAAAAACAAATCACTGTTTCAATGAGCGGATCTACATCTACCACAATTCTGCCATCATCTTCTGATGAATTGATATGTGGTTTTGACAAAACTTTGGTTTGTAAAGGTGGCGAAAAACCACACCAAGAAGAGGTGCTGATAGACAACTTTGACGATAATAAAGAAAGGTGGGAAGAAAATATGATGTTTGGCAATGTCATGAATGGAGAATACACGGGTCAGATTACTTCAACTACCAATCCCAGCATGTCAAAAGTAGTAGACGTGAACAAAACACTGAATCACATATCGATGAAATACAAGTCATACCCCGGTGGACCCAATGCAATAAAAATATATTATGTGGATGGAAACAGTTGCTTAGATTTTGATGATGCATGCTCTCAGACATTTCCTGTTGTGGTGACTTCTGAATATCAATTATTAGCACTCGACATAACGGATACAGAATGGATCAACAGTGACGGGAAAATAACCAAATTAAAAATGAAATTTGAAGGTGTAACTGACACCGGATCAATATTCCTAGATTCAATAAAAATAACACCAGCTGGTTTTATTCCAGCGAAGAAGGATGTTGGCGTATCTATTAGGTCGGGAAACAGATTAACATATCCTGTCTTAGGTAATATAGCAACCGATAAAGGAACGATCAATTTTTGGATAAAACCTTTTTGGAACGGTAATGACAATAATGTTCGTTACTTCATTGATGTAGGAAATGCTACTGATAGCAACAGAATATCCGTATACAAAAATTCTGACAATAAAATGGTGTTCAACATATTGGATACTGCTGGAAATAATAATCAGGCTAGTAGGGATATATCAAACTGGAAAGCAGACGAAATACACAATGTGTGGGTAACATGGAAAGTGAATGAAATGAACTTATATGTCGATAGCATTCTGGCCGGAATTGATCTATCCGTAAACACACCGCTGACATTAGGAGACAAGATATTTATCGGATCTGACATGAACAAAAACAATCAAGCTGGGGCGGTTTTAGATGAAATGATAATAACTTCAAATATCGTTACTCCGGTAACAACGACTACTACCACTACTACTATACCTAAGAAAGAACTTGGTATAAAGGATGTTACCTGTGATCAAGACAAATGCAACTTAGAAATATCAAAAAACACAATTGGGAGCAATTTAACAGTTTATGTCAACATAATTCATGAACCAGAAGGAATAATTTATTATAAGGGTAATGCAAATATAGATATGAACAGCGTCGGTAATAAGACAATAGGGGTGAATAGTGTTAGAGTTTGCCCTGTGGGATTAACTTTGATGGCTATAACAGCAGTGTACAGAACTGATAATTTGAAAGACAGGATAGATAGAGTAAAGAGTGTGGCATTTGAATGTTAAATAAATCATTAATATCAGTCTTATTTTTCCTAGTTAATATTAATGCGGTTTTTGCCGTAGTTTCAATTGAACACTGCAGGTCTGGAAGTGTTAACTGGGTGTGTTATGAAGACAAACTATGCGAATGCAAAGTTGTTGGTGACTGTACACAGGGGAATCTGGTTCTATACAGATCTGATATTAAAAACCCCCTATGTCTACCAGAAATATCTTCAGATGGGTTTGCGACTATAAGATTAAGCAATTGCGAATCGCCGACAGGAACTGTAAAGGTTGTGGCGGATTGTGACGAGTCGCAATCAGAAGAGTTTGAATTAACTATAGAGGAACCGACAACTACAACCACTTTCCGACAAACCACTATAACAGAAGAACCAACGACTATTAGAGAAACAACAACGACTACAATTGCCAAATCTTCTAATAACAATAGTCTCATCGGCGTTTTATTGATATTGTTTGCATTGGTTGTTATCGGAGTAATTGTATTCTTAAAAAATCAAAAAAAATAGTTCGCTCTTAAGTGTTTTACTTGACAGCTACTACTGATTTTTTGATCAAATATCTGGGTTTAGATAGATTTAAAAAATTTAGTGTATTATTGTAATATCATTTGCATTAAGCAATAAACAACAAAAAACAAGAGGTGACTAAATGGTAGAGAAAAAAGTAATGGAAAAAAAACCTAAAGCTGAAGTAAAACCAATGGCTAAGGCTGAAATGAAAGCAGACGACAACGTTGTCTTTGTGGGTAAAAAACCTGCAATGTCTTATGTCCTTGCAACAATAACACAATTTTCAAATGGAATGAAAGAAGTCCATTTGAAAGCTAGAGGTAAATCAATATCTAGAGTTGTAGACGTCGCAGAAATTGTTAAAAACAAGTTTTTAGGTGATGTTAAGATAAAATCAATAGATATTGGAACAGAAGAGAGATCTGTTGAGGGCGGAAGTAAAATAAACGTCTCGACAATAAATATTGTTTTGGCAAAGTAGATTTGCTCTCTTTCTTTTTTATTTTATTTTTAATTTTATAGAAATCAGTAGAGACAATCAGAATGATGGGGTTGTAGGGATTTGAACCCCAATCGCCGAGTTTCTTCCTTTCATCTTGGAATCAATGCTCCATGATATTTTCTGGAGCCCGGTTTCATCTAAGCATTATAATGCCAGGTTATACGACAACCCCTTTGTAACTCTTACCGAGAGTTATACCTAAATATTTTTCTATCTACTTCTTTAAATTAACTCAAAGGTGATTTCGTGGATTTACCAAGACACATAGCAATAATTCCTGACGGGAACAGAAGATTCGCAAAAGAAAAAGGAATGCCTGAATGGAAGGGGCATGAAGAGGGTATAAAAAAATTCAAGGAAATATTGGAATGGTGGGTAGAGTTAGATATACCAGAACTGTCTTTATGGGGTATGTCAACTGAAAACTTGAACAGGTCCAAAGGAGAAGTTGGTCACTTATTTAGATTATTCAGAGAGATGGTTAATGGATGGAAAAATGAAATAAAAAAACCGAACAATTTTGTGGAAAAATATCAAATAAAAATTAGGTTTTTTGGATATTTAGAAAAACTGCCGTCTGATATTGTTGAAGAAATGAGAAAAGTTGAAAAACACACAGAAAAAAATAGCAAAAGATTTCTGAACATACTTCTCGCTTATGGCGGAAGATATGAAATAACATCAGCAATAAACAAATTATTAAGTGACGGAAAAAAGAATGTGACGGAAAAAAATATTCAGGATAATTTAATGATAAACAGTGATGTAGATCTGGTTATAAGACCAGGCGGTATGTCAAGACTGTCTGGGCTCATGCCGTGGCAAACTGTTTATAGTGAACTATATTTCACCAAAACATATTTTCCAGCTTTAACAAAAAAGGAATTTCTAAAGGCAATAAAATGGTTTGTGGATGTAAAAAGAAATTTCGGGAAATAATATGTATGACGTCATTATAATAGGCGCTGGACCATCTGGATCTAAAACAGCAGAATTACTGGCATTATCAGGAAAGAATGTTCTGCTTCTAGAAGAACACCAAACCATAGGGGATCCTGTTCAATGCACAGGAATAGATAGTCATAGGATTCTATCACTTAGTGGAGCTCCGGAAAATATTGTCATGAATAATGTCAACAAAGCTAGGTTTTATTCTCAGGATAATAATTTTCTGGAATTAAGATCTAAAAAAATTGTTCATGTAATCAACAGGCATAAACTGGATAAAGAAATAGCGAAAAGAGCCAAACATGCTGGTGCAAAAATAATAACTTCTGCTAGATTTGAAAATTTTAATAGAGTTGACAATCATTTGGAAATCGTAACAAATAGGGGGAACTTTGAAACAAAATTGTTAGTAGGTGCTGACGGTCCAAATTCAACAGTTGCAAAATGTGCCGGAATAGAATTACCCAAGGATTATGTTATAGGATATCAAGAAACAATAAAAAACGACTTTAGTGATAATATCGTTGAGTTATGGTTTGGCTCTAAAATTTCCCCGGATTTTTTTGCATGGGTTGTTCCAGAAAACAAAAACTGGGCCAGGGTGGGATTGGCAGCTAAAAAAAATTCTGTACACTATTTCAGGAGTTTCATTAAAAAAAGATTTAATCAAACACTGGAAAAAAAAGATATTCTTGGCGGTGTAATCAGATATGGGTTAATAGAGAATTCCGTATCAGATAATATTTTGCTTGTTGGCGATGCTGCAAGCCAAGTCAAACCTTACAGCGGTGGTGGTATAATCTACGGATTGATTGGCGCTAGATTCGCAGCCAATGCTTGCTTCAGAAGCTTAAACCAAAAAAAATATGACGATAATTTTTTAAAGAAAAATTACGACGATAAATGGAAGGAGAAATTAGCATTGGGAATAAACAGAGGTATGATGCTACATAGAAGCTTACATTTTATTCCAGATTGGATGATAAGTTTCGGCTTCATGATTGCAAAGCCTTTCTCATCAATCCTCAACAATTTAGATATGGATTTGCTTTTTGATTGAGTTTCTCAATTGATTCATCTGCTTTTTGTGGTTGGCTAACCATGTTATTGAAATGGAGTCTAACAGAAATACACCGAAGAGAAATGCTGAAAATACTACAGTGTTTGGATCAACAGCATCTAAGAAACAATGAAAAAAGAATATATTGCAAACATATCCTGAAATCAAATGCAGATTAGATCCAAATATATACAAGAAATCTGGAATCATCGCCACAGCCCACCGAGAACAACAACTATTAAATCATTTCAAGTAATCTCTCAATGTTATTCTTTTACTGTAATAGTCTATCAATCCAAACAATATTATAGCCATGGCTACTCCTGTACTAAAATGACCTATCGCCATGATCATTTCTGTCTACCTACTATTGAAATGGTTATTATAACCAAATTAATAATAAAACTTAATGAAATCAATGTCAGAGGTTCTTCCGGAAAAAATAAAGCGAGAATAATCAGTGGTTCTACAAGCAAAAATTTAGGTCTGATATCTGGTCTTATCAAAAAAATAATAACAGAAATTATGTGCGACAAAACACCATAAATCAATATTTGAAATTTATACAGCATAAAAAAGGAGAGAAGAATCAACATCCTAACAGACCCGTCTATTATTATATCCATTTTGCCCCAAAATTCCGATGTCTTTCTAGTTATTTTGGCCATTAATCCGTCAAAAGAATCGGAAATAATAGATAATACAAAAAAAACAAAAAAATATCCAAATTCTTTGTTTAGAAGAAAATATGCTGACATAATTCCAAATATCAAATTCAGTAATGTAAAAACAGCCGAACTAAATCCAATTTTATTGAAAATTAAGCAGATATCAGATAACAAAAATTTCTGTATTTTTCTAATGTTGTTTTTACTTTTTTCAGATCGGAATATCATATTCCAAAAAATAGTGTTTATTAAAGAAACAACAAATAATAAAAAAAATGTCAAGGAATTCATATAAACATCTCTGCAAAGGTTGTTACAATAATGACTGGTAAAGATAATATAAATAAAATTTTATCAAAAATACTGATCTTGTCCCTGCTTCTGTGTTTTGATAGTGTTTCTACCCACCAAGATGGTTTATAAAAATCTAATAAAGCATCTGTGTCTTTAGCTACCATTTTATTTTCTAAAATAAACACATTCTGAAGCATATGTTTCAAAGAATCGCAGGAAAGAGAGAAGGATTTCGAAATAGAAATAGGCAATAAAATCAAAGAAATCGCGGAAAGAGATAAAGATCTGGTCAATGTTTTTATATAATCTAGAAAACCGATTTCTATTTTCCAAGATTTTGTTTCATCTTTCCCAAATAGAATTTTATGATTCTCTTTTAATGATAATAAAACTAAAGATGAGGGAACAAAAAACGATACTAATAATTTATCTTGACCAAAGATGTTTCCCATATTTTTTGATTTAATGTCAGATTCTCTCACAACCAAAATATTAAAAAAATCCTGTTCATGTATTTCTGTAAAAGGCAAACCCACTGTCTCATCATTTCTATTACTCTTTGTGTTATGATGAATAAAATAGTCTATTTCCTTAGATATATTTTCCTTGTTAGCTCTTTCATCAACTACAATAATAAGATCGATATCCTTTGCCTTTGATATAGATTTTACAGAACTCCCATACAATAAAACGGATTTCAAATCTTTACCAAATGATTTTTTACAAAAATTCACTACTTTCTTTATAAGTTTTCTGACATTTCTCATAACTAATATTTGATTTTTTAATTTGAATAATATAATTAGTTCTATGAAAATAGATCTTCACTGCCATACTAACCATACAAGGGGTATTTTTAATTCTAACATGAAACCCAAAAATATAATAAAAATGGCTAAGAGAAGACGTTTGGGTGGTATAGCTATTACTGATGATTTTACATTAAATGGTTATAATAAAGTAAGGATGGAGAATAAAGACAGAGATTTTCTGGTAGTTCCTGGATTTGAAGTTCAATGCCATGAAATAGAAGAGGTTCTTATTCTTGGAATGGAATACGTACCAAAAACAAAAAATATCTTAGAACTTATTGATGAAGTAAAAGAAAACGATGCTGTATGTATAGTCCCACATCCTTTCACTCTACTTCCAATTCTTAGATATAAAAAATCTCTGAATGAATTGAGAATGTTTGATGGAATTGAAGTGTTAAATTCCTTTGATTTGGGTGTCTATACGGAATTAGCTGATAAAGTGGCAGACGTTTTTAAACTTGGGAAAACGGCAGGTTCTGATGCCCACTCATTAAGAAATGTTGGTTTGGCTTATACCATATGTGATAATCCAATAAAAGATATCAAAAAGAGAAGAACGAAAATTGGTGGTTTGGAAAGTCCTTGGTCATATAAATTTTCTAATATAATCGACTTTTTTGATAGCTCATCTATTTAACAAAAAGAGTATAACCAGGCTAATCAAGCTCAGGGCTATTATAGTATATACAATCCTTGGACTATTACCAAATCCGAAAGGTATTATTCCAATGAGTCCACCTACTCCATATTCAACTTTACTAGAACCAGACAGCAAAGAAGCTATAACTATGATGAAAATACCGATAAAAATTAATGCTATGCCAATCAAAAATAATTGTTCTTGCATAATTTCTATTTTATATTTTATCTTTAAAATTTTTCAGAAAATTAATCATTAAACAACTATGGGTCTGGACTGAAGAAGATACACTTTGCCGTCTTTTATTGCCCATTCTATATCTTGAGGGTAACCAAAATGATTTTCTAAAATAATGGCAAATTTTGTTAATTCTGTAATTTCGTTTTTAGTTAGAATTCCATCATCGCCGACTTCCTGTTTGATCACTTTAGAATTATTTTTATTTACAACATATCTATCTGGGTTTTTTATTCCGCCAACAACATTTTCTCCTATTCCGTGGGAAGCTTCTATTAAAATGGCGTCTTTATTTGATTCCCATATATCCTTAGTAAACACAACGCCTGCTTTGTCTGCATCTATCATTCCTTGGACAGCCACGGCCATTCTAATGTTCCTGGGTAGTATGCCTTGTTTTAAAGCATAAAGTATCACGCTACCTCTATAAACAGATGACCAACAATCTCTAATTGATTTTAAAAGAGTGTCTTCATTATCAACAAACAAAAACGTTTCAAACATGCCGGCAAAAGATGCTTTTACGCTATCTTCACAATTGGATGAAGATCTTACAGCTACCTTTGGATAACGTTTCTTTAATTCTTTGAATGACTTCAAAATCTCTTCTTTCAGGTGTTGTGGGAACTTTCCTTTTCTAACATCATCTCTCATTTCATTTTCTAATTTTTCTAAACTTTCAATGTTAATGTTGGATAGTTTTTTGTTTATTTTTTGTGCCAGTTTATTTTCATTTAAAAAGTCAGAAAATGCTTTTGTTGTAACAATAAAACCTTCCGGTACTGGTAATCCCAATTGAATCATATTAATAAGATTCAGTGCTTTGTTGCCGATTGAATTTACTTTTATTTCTGAATCATTCAACCAAACTACTCTACTATCTGAATCCAATTCTTTTGTATATTCATTTTTTTGGAAAATTTCTCCTTCTTCGCCGTTAACTATCACTATCATTCCATCTTTCAAAATTTCGGTGGCTCTTTTGGTTCCGACAATGCACGGGATGCCAAACTCTTTAGCCACTGTTGACAAATGAGATGTCAGTCCGCCGGAATCTGTTATAATAGCTGCCGCATTTTTCATAATAGGGAGAGAGTTAAATGTGGACATCATTGATGTGTGAATGACCACTATGTCACCTTTGGATATTTTCTTTAGATCATACTCTTCTTTTACTATCCTTACTTTTCCCTCTGCAATTCCAGATGAAGCCACCAACCCCTTTAAAATAACGTCTCCTTTTATGATAGTTGAATCTGGTTTGAAAAGAGTAAAACCTGGTTTAATTTGAAGTTCATACATCTCTATTCTTCCACTATTATCGATCATAAACTCTATCTCTACGTTAGATTTGTGATATTTGGCTGCCTTTAAGGAATATTCTGCTATTTTTATTATTTCATCGTCCGACAAGCATGGGATTGTTTTCTTTTTCTCCTCGATATGCAACTTTTTTCTCTCTGTGCCAACGAAGAAATAACCTATCTCTTTATTTCTAACTGTCTTCTCTACAATCTCAAGTTTATCGTTAATCCAAAATGTATCAAACCACTCTTCGCCCAGAGCAATAAGATTAGCATCGCCCCAGCATGCTTCAATCATGCATATTTTTTCCTTTTCAATGTCTGCAACTACTATGCCTCCGCTCTTAGCATTAACTCTCCCCTGCAATATGAGGCCAAGTTGATATTCAGTAATTTTATTGTCTTTTGCTATTTTTTCACCTACTTTGTAAGCATCTATTATTTTGCTTAAAACATCTCTTTCTCTAGTTAAATTTCTATAACTAGGAACTGCTCTTGGATTTTCGAACCCGGTGAATTTAAAACATGTTCTCAAAGAAGTGGACTTGAATTTTCTCATAAGTTCTTTTATTGCTCCTTTTAACTCATCTTCAAAGGATGAAGGGAATTTCTTAGTTTTCTTATATTCAACATAAAGATCTGGATCTATGATATATGCGTCTGCTATAGGAAGACCTGTTTTGTTAATAGTGACTAATCCTTCAATTTTCTTCGTTCTAAAACCATTCGCAAACGAATAATCAAAATCCTTTGTTACTTTAGCTATGAATTTTCTTTTTACCATTAAAACACATTCGATATTACTCTAAAACAAGTATATAAATCTTTCAAAAATATTAGAGCAATTTGGCAACTAGTAATAAAATTTAATAAGAAAAGCCTCGAGCGAGACTTGAACTCGCGACCCTCTGATCTCTTTCATTCATCTTTTTATCGTCAGATCATATACAAGTCAGATGCTCTACCGAACTGAGCTATCGAGGCATATTTTTCTAATTTGTATTGTATTTTTTTCTCTTTAAGTTTAGCAAACATTATTAAACCTTTCTCCAAAGGGGATAAATTCTTTATTTACGTCTTTATTTAAGTAGATATGATGAAAAACAAATTTTTAATATCTATCTTTTTGTCACTGGTAATAATCAGTCCTTTTGTTTTAGCAGATGACTTAACAGAGAATTATTCTGTAAACGCTTCTGTTTATCCTCAGCAACTAGAAGCTTCTCCGTGCGGAATTGCAACGTATGATATATTAATTACAAACTCGGGAGAAGAAAATGACACTTTTTATCTTGATATTGTTGGTATTCCAAAGGAATGGTATACACTAACACATGATTCTGTTTCTCTGAACCCGCAAGAATCTAAAACCGTTTATCTATTTGTAACGGCTGACTGCTATTCCAAAGAAGCTGAATATAATGCTGCCGTATCCGTATTAGGAAAATCCGATGTTTCAGTCGATTTTGTTTTAAAAGTAAAACCAGATAGGATATTGGAAATAAAAACACCTGAAAAACTATCTGCTTGTTTGTGTGAAAATGCCTCCTCGGCAATTGTTGTGGAAAATATAGGAAAATATGAAGAGAATGTTGCATTGACTTTGAGTCAAGATGCATCGAATTATGCTGAACTAAGCGAAAGTAAATTTACTCTGAAATCCGGTGAATCTAAAGAAATGGAATTATTATTAAAAGCGGCATGTGATGATAAACCCGGGATAAAAACATTGGAATTGGATGTTAAATCTGAAAATAGTTACGCCAGCTCCAAAAGAACGGTTGAAATTGAAAGGACTAATTGTCATGACTTCGCACTAAAATATCCCGAAGAAATCAAAACATGTGTAAGTGAACCTAGTTTACTGGAAATTGAAATAGAGAATACTGGCACAAAGGATGACTTATTCACAGTGTCCATCGACGATCTCAATTATTCCGAGTCGGTTGATATCAAGCCGGGAAAAACAGAAAAAATTTCGACTGTGTTGACTCTCGGAGAAGAAAAACAAATGGAAGTTAAATTTTCAGCTAAATCGACACATAAATCTGAAACGAATTCTCTAAAAATAATTGCTGAGAAATGTTATGGCGTGGATTTGCAACCAGAGAAGAATGAAGTGCAAATAGAATCTGGGAAAGGTATGCTATTAAAAGCGAAAATCAGAAATCTTGGAACAAAACAGGATTCATTTAAAATTTATTCCGATGTTCCTTGGGTGTCAGTCAGACCAACAATCATAGCATTAACTGGAAATGAGACTCAAGAAACATTCGCATACTATAGCCCGGAGTATGGTGCAATGGGAATTTATGAGACCAACTTAACAGCTGAATCAGAAAAATCAAAGGATGTTGAAACAATAAAAGTAAACATAATGAAAGAAGGCTCTACTACAACATTAGCAGACAGTACGACCACGACTACTGTTCAACAAGAGTTGACAATACCTAAATTATCTGAATTATTACAAAACAAGTCGTTGACAGCTCTAGTTGTAGCTGTTGGTATTGCACTTGTCATTTTTTCAGCTCTTTATTTCTTTGTAATGAAGGGTGATTAGTTGTTAACTGAAATTTTATTGTTAGCCAATTTTCTTCTTTTTGTATCAATTGTACTTGAAGCGAAGATAAGATCCAAACTAGGATATTTTATTGTTATTACCGGAGTGATATTGGGAGTTCTTGATTTAATTCATGCCTTAGTTCTGTTATTAAAGTGATTGCAGTGAATCCAAAAAGCTTGATGGCCTTTTTGCTCACACTAATTTCTTTATCGATGAGTTCGTACTTTGCTTTTATTGAATTCAGTCAACTGACAGCTGCTTTGGACCAGTGCAAGAACTATTCAGCTGAAATGAAAGTTGATGCTAAAAGCATGGATTTAGAGATTGGTAAAGGAAAATTGGTAAAGGCTGTTTTGAAAAATACAGGACAGGTAGATGAATTCCAAATTACAAAAGATGGTCCGGATTGGGTTGTCATAAAACCAGACAAAACAAAACTCGGCACAAATCAAACTGAAGAAGTTTTTGTTTATATGAGCCCAATCATAGGCAGCGAAGGCAAATACAACATAAAAATAATAACAAAATCCCCATGTGTTTATTTACAGAATGAAATTATAGCAAATGTGTTAAAGCTTGCTTAAAGTTTTTTTGCCTTTTAATTGTGGCACGATCTCTATTTTTGCATTTTTAAATTTTGTCTCTGAAGTTCTATCAAAAAATCTATCTAAAAAAACACCTAATGCCGAGACTTCTGATATGGGTTGGTTTGTTATCGAGACTTGATAATCGATAAGACTGTATATATCACTCGGTATTTTCTCGCTTCCAATTATAACTATTATGTCCTTTTTTTTCAACTCATTTTTAATGGAAGACAAATTAGCGCCGTACATCGTCAGCAAAATAATCGTCTTTCCTTCATCCCTGCATTTTTTAATAAAGTGCTTCCAGTTTTTCTCATAATTTATTTCAAAGGGATTCCCCCATCTGCCAACAACCTCTCTGATACTTTTTTCCATTTCCTCATCTCTTTCACCGCAATATACCATTGAGTCCGCATTAAAAGCCCGTGCTGTCAGACCACAATGTGTTGTAATTCTCTGATCTCTGAAAATTCTGTGGCCTAAACGCAAAACAGTGATTGACATATACTTTAAAAGTTTACAAAGAAAGTATTATAGGTTATAGGTGGCTTAATGGAAAGGAATAGACAACCAATTACAGAAGAGGAAGAAATAGCAAGAACAAAAAAACCAAGGGAAGGAGAAATTTTGGGGATAGTAGAGCAGATGCTTGGTTCTAATAAATTGAGAGTTAAATGTGACGATGGGAAAGAAAGGATTGGAAGAATACCAGGAAAGCTAAGGAAAAGGGTTTGGATCAGAATGGGTGATTTGGTTATCGTTGAACCATGGAAAGCAATGCCTGACAACAGAGCTGATATCACCTGGAGATACACAAAAACACAGGCCAATTGGCTTCAAAGAAATAATCTAATTAAGAATCTTAGAGTTGAATGATGTTTTTTTGGTATTATATAGTTTCTTAAATTGTGCTAGCATCCTATAGTTATGACAAAACTGCAATTCGGGGATAAAAGTGTCAAAATTTTAAAAGGTGTTTTTGACAAGAGGACTTTGCTCAATTTGTACAACCTCATAAATAATAAAAAAATAAAGAGTATAAACTCAATTCTAAAAGAAGGGAAAGAGAGTAATGTGTTCTTGGGGAAAGATTATTCAGATAATCCTATAGCTATAAAGATTTACAGAATAGAGGCATGTAATTTTAAAAATATGTGGAAGTATCTGATAGGCGATCATAGATTCAAGGTGGTGAAGAAAGATAAGTACTTCATCGCCAACCTGTGGTGCCAAAGGGAATTTAGAAATATGACTTTGGCGTATGATGGTGGTGTTGATGTGCCTAAGCCGATTTTTCACAAACAAAACGTGCTGGTAATGGGTTTTATTGGTGAGGACAACAGACCTGCTCCCAGATTGATTGAAACTAAATTGGGAAATAATATTTTATACAAACAAATAATTACCCAGATTAAAAAAATGGTGAATGCAGGACTGGTTCACGGCGACTTAAGTGCATACAACATACTCATTCATGACAAGCCTTATATAATAGATTTAAGCCACGGCATGCCTTTATCTAACCAAGAATCACTTGGTTTATTAAAAAGAGATGTTGAAAATATAAACAGATATTTTTCAAAAATGGGCGTTAAGGTCATAGACACGGAGGAAATTGTAGCAGAAATAATAAAGGGAGGTATTAAATGATTGATTTTATAAAAATACCTGATAAAAGAATAGATATAATTAAAAAAAGGCCTGAAATAAGAGTAATGATTGAAAGAAGCACTAAAACAAAGATTAAAATAGATGAAGATATAACTATAGAGGGGGAAAGCGTAGACGTGTATGTGGCTAAAAACATATTAAAAGCCTTTGGCAGGGGATTTGCGGTCGAAGATTCGCTGCATTTATTGGAAGATGATTACGGCTTAGAGGTCGTTGACTTAACAAACTTCACCAAATCTGATAATAGAATAAAAATAATAAAAGGTAGGATAATAGGAACTGGGGGAAAAACAAAGAAATATATAGAAGATTATACTAATACTAAAATCTCAATCTTCGGGAAAACCATTGGAATAATAGGAAAGTGGTTATATGTGTCATCAGCCAAAGAAGCCATAATGATGGTGATAGAGGGCAGCACGCATAAGACATTGTATAGATGGTTAGAAAGAAACAAGGTGGTTTGAATAGCGGAAGTTACCAAAACAGCTGAAGAAATGGCAAAGGAGCATAGAGAAGTATCTGTGTCAGAATTCTTTGAAAGAAACAGGCACTTGTTAGGTTACGATAATCCTACGAAGGCGTTGGCCACAGTAGTGAAAGAGTTAGTAGACAACTCGCTGGATGCAGCAGAGCAAGCTAGGATTCTTCCTAGAATATGGATAGAGGTAAAGCCAAATACGAGCGAGAAATTCAATGTCATGGTTAAGGACAACGGGCCTGGAATAGTAGACAAACAAATACCTTATACTATGGGAAAACTGCTTTATGGAAGTAAATTCTTTAAACTGGCTCAGTCACGCGGACAACAAGGCATCGGTGCTAGTGGAGCAGTCCTTTACGCACAGTTGACTACTGGCAAACCAACCACAATCATATCCAGTACGGGTAATGGTAAAACCTCATATTACGAGCTAATGATAGATGTTAAGAAAAACGAACCGCAGATATTGAATCACAGATTGATTGAAGATGGGAAGGAATGGCACGGCCTGAAGATAGAAATGGAAATAGAAGGGAGATTCATTGAGAATAAGCAATCGGTCGTTGAATATGTGAAGCAGATCGCCATTGCAAACCCATATGCAGAAATAACGTTCGAGGGACCAAACGGTAAGATAGAATTTCCTAGGGGAGCTAATGTGTTGCCGCCGATGCCAAAAGAGATCAAGCCACATCCGCATGGTATAGAGCTAGGTATTTTAAGGAGAATGGCAGAAAACACAAATTCGCGAACTGTTCTATCGTTTATGACCAATGATTTCAGCAGGGTCGGCAGAAATTCCGCTGAGGAAATATGCAAATTGGGGGGAATAGATCCAAACATTTCTCCAAAAAGGCTTGGCGTTGAAGATTCTGATAAGATATTCAAGGCTATGCACAAGGTTCAGTTGATGAGACCACCAACCGATTGCCTATCGCCTTTAGGTGAAGAGTTGCTGTTGAAGGGGTTACAAAAGGAAATAAAGGCAGAGTTCTTTGCAGCAATAACCAGACCTCCTTCTGTTTATAGAGGTAATCCTTTTGTTATAGAATGCGGCATTGCATATGGCGGCGAACTACCGCAAGATCAAAACGGTGACCTGTTAAGATTTGCAAACAGAGTTCCATTGCTATATCAATCTGGTGACTGTGCGATAACTAAGTCTGTTGCCACCACAGACTGGAAAAGATATGGGTTACAGCAATCGGGGAAAACACTGCCTTCGGGCCCGGTAGTTATAATGGTTCATATGGCTTCTGTGTGGGTTCCTTTTGTTTCTGAGAGCAAGCAAGCAATAGCATCATATCCTGACATAATCAAAGAGATTAAGTTGGGATTGCAGGAAGTCGGTCGTAAACTGCAGATGCATGTCTCCGGGAAAAGAAAGGCTGAAATGCAACTAAGAAGAAGAGAGATATTTGAGAGGTATATACCTGAAGTGGCTGGTGCTCTGGGGAAATTGGCGGATACGAAACCAGAACCTATTTTAGCTAAATTGCAGGATATGATTAAGAAGAAAGGGGGGAAAGAACTTGTCGGAAACGAAGAAAAGACTTGAAGATTTGGGAAAAGATGTTATAAAGGATATTGAAGCCGGCAAGAATCCGGACATAGACATTCCTGTAAGATCCTTATCCAATGTTATTTATGATGAGAAGACTCAGATGCTTACTTTGGGAAATAAGGTTTCCAAAAGAATTTTCTTTAATGTCGCACATGCCAAGCCGTTTATGCAGACACTGCTTGTAGCGGCGTTTTGCAAGGAATTAGTTGGAGAAGGCGTGCATACGAGCTTAAGAGATTTATATTATGCATTGAAGAGGACGTTGCCGAACAGCAACGAGAATACTTTTGACGAACAGAGCGAGAGCGATCCTGTCATAGTCGATATAGAAGTCATGCTTGATGTCTTGAGAGAGCAGTTGCATTTAGGCGCTGATGTAAGAGGAAGGACGGTTGGTAATGTCATAATAAAAGATCGTGGGGATACGGTTGATTGGTCGAAGCTTGGCTCTGGCGGATGGGCCGTGCCTTCCAATATTGAGGATGTAGAATTCAAAGAAGTGGATGCTGAATACATACTTTGCATAGAGAAAAATGCCGCCTTTGAGAGATTACATGAAGATAAATTCTGGCGGAAAAATAAATGCGTACTTGTCACAACACAAGGCCAGGCTGCTAGAGGCGTTAGAAGGGTTATTCAAAGACTATCAGATGAGTTCAAGCTACCAGTGTATGTGTTTGCAGATAGTGATCCTTATGGATGGTATATCTATTCTGTCATAAAGTACGGTTCTATTGCATTAGCTCATGTATCAGATAGATTAGGAACGCCGAAAGCAAAATATCTTGGATTGACGATGACGGATATTGAAAGATTTGACCTGAAAAATTTCACGATCAAAACAAAAGATGTGGACATTAAAAGAGCACAGGAAATGTTGAAGTATGATTGGTTCAAACATCCAAAATGGCAGAATGAATTGCAGATAATGATTGAAAAGAAATACAAAGCAGAATTAGAAGCGTTGTCTGGTAAAGGTTTGAAATTCGTAACTGAGACATATCTCCCTGATAAAATCAAGAACAAAGACTTCTTGCCTTAAGTTATTTCGCTTTTTATCACTATTTGGGTAATTTAACGAATATTTTATTCGCTTAATAGTTGTTAAACGAAATCGTTACGGGGCTTTTTGAGAAGTTAACTTAATAGATGTAAATGTTAATGAGGGGCTCTCTTATCTTAGACTTTAGCAAATTATATAAAGAACCAATCAACAACTTCTATTATGTCAGACAAAGTAATTGTAAATAACCAACAGTGTGAATTAATTGCAAAATGTATATTACCTTTGCGTTTTAGAAAAGACCATTTTGAAAGACCCTTTCTTACTTTTCCATCAAACACAGAAACAAAACTCATAGCTTTTTTATTCGCTGCTGCAATTTGTCATCAAACCCACACTTTAATCAACAAAAAGAAAAATCTTAAAGGATGGAGTTGTCTGGAAGATGTCTTTACACTTCTTGGAAAAGAAAATTCTCAACTTCTTAATCCAGAATTTGTTGCAAATTTTTCTTCTGCCGAATTAAGCACAAAATTAAAACCATTATTTGCAGATGACGGTAATCCAGAAAATTGCACCTTGGATAGATTAGAAGAAAGATCAAGTTTTCTTATTCAGATTTCAAAAGTGCTTAATAAAAAATACGATGGAAAAGTTGAGAATTTACTGCAGTTATCTGATGGATTTCTCTTGAGAGGTCAAAATGGTCTTTATGATCTTCTTACTGATTTTGATGCATATTCAGATCCATTAAGAAAAAAGAGCACTGTTTTTATTCAATTGGCAGTAAACGCTAAATTGTTTAAGGTCAAAGATTTAGAATCAATTGAACCTGTAATGGACTATCATATGCAGAGATTATTGTTGCGCACTGGATGTATAGAAGTTATTGATAAAGAATTAAAAAAATCTTTACAAAATAAAGAACAAATACCTTCTGATGGAGATGTCAGAAAAGCATCTGTAGTGGCCATCCGTTTTATGGGGAAAAGTGCCAATAAAGATTTTTTTGAAATGGATGAAATATTATGGTCATTAGGAAGAAGCTGTTGCAAAGAAAAAACTTTGTGCATTGATAAAACTTGCAATAAAAATCCTTGCACGTTTTTTAGTTTTGTTGATATTCCCGACCATAATAGTTGTATATTTGAGGGCGTGTGCATGGGAAACAATAATGAAGCCTATAGAAAATATTGGGAACCCATTGTTGACACGCATTACTATTAATTCTTTATAGATAAGAGAGCCCCTTAATCGCTGTATTTGAAAAAGCCCCTCCACGACTTCTCCTTCCGCTTCGCTACAGTCGACCACGCTGCGCTCTCCCTGCGGTCGGGTCGCCTAACAAGGGATATACGGTTCGGGGCTCGGCTCGCCCCTCACCCAAATTTTTCTTCCACTCCGTTCCAGAAAAACTTCGTATATCCCTGACGTTATCTGTAATTCCAGAGGTCGCCATTCGGTTCGCTTCGCTCCAGAAAAATTTTCTTCTGTTGCCTTTATTTAAATTTCAAAAATGAATTATCAATTAAATGGAAGGAAAGATTATCGCATTCATTGGCCTGCCTGGATCAGGAAAAACTTCCGTAGCTCAGGATATGATGAATAGATTGGAAAATGCAGTCTTGATGCCGGAAGTTGCTGAGACTGCTGCAACAAAGGGGTTCGAAGTTGCCGACAGAGCTTCGATAGGCACGGAAACGTGGTTCCTAACGCAATATTACACTAGAGGTGTGGAAGCTAAAAAATTAAAAGAAGACGGCAAGATCGTGATAATGGACGGCAATTATGCGAACTCGCTTGCATTCGGATTTGCTAATTTCGTGAAATCTAATAACCCCAGCTTCTTCATGCATTTTCCTAGTTATATTGTAAACAAAGCCGTGGACACTTTAGTGAAACCTGACGCCTATATCTATTTCAAAATACCGATTCATGTCTCAATTAGAAGACAGGATAAAAGGCAGAAAGAGGAGTTAAGAACGAAGGACACGCATTTAGAGTATGTGAGCAAATTCTATAAAACTTTTTTCTCTATACTGGAACCGGAAATACCGCTGTTTGAAATAGACTCTTCGCAACCAAAAGAGAGAGTAATAAAGAATGTCGAGAATATTTTCCTAAAAGAGTTGAGAATAGGGATCACGAAGAAATTGAAATGAGTGTTACCACCGTTAAGTATTTAAAGTTTAATTTTGACTCATTCTTAAGGTGAAATTTTAATGGTATTGTTCGGGGAAGAAAAGGACTGGAAAGAATTTTTATGTGAAGACGGACAAGTCGAATTAGCAGAACTCTTGGAAAAGGCTAAGAAACACAGATGCGCCTATATGCAGGCAGATGATGTTAAAGTCGCTCAGATATGGTCTGCCTTAGTAGAAGTCACCAAAGAATTGAAAGATACAAAGATGAAATTAGCAAGAGTAGAAAACTCGATAAAGGCAATAGCAAAAATGGGTGACGCAGCTAAGAGAGAAATGCTAAGAGAGAGAATGAAAGAAGTCTTTAAACCAAAGACAACTGAAGAGAAAGAACAGGTAGACAAAATAGTTGACAGTTTGATGGAATACTGATCCAATTAAAACTGCAACCCGTCAAAGCATGCTTTACATACTTTTTTATTTAGACATTTTTGGCAAACCTGAGATCCGCATCGATCACAGGCAATGAGATTAGATGAAAACCTACCGCAAATACGGCAGGCGCTTCCTATTGGCATCCGTATTTATTTATAAACTTTCATCCATTTAATTCTAGTGATGTCATGAACGAAGGAGATTTTGTAAGAATAAATTATGTTGGCAGAATAAAGGAAAGCAAGGAAATATTCGACTTAACAAAAGAGGATGTGGCAAAAGAAAAGGGCATCTTCAATCCAGATTTCAAATACGGTCCTGTTCCTGTGATTATTGGCAGCAGTATGATTATCAAGGGCGTCGAAAAAATTCTGAAAGAAATGAAAGTTGGTGAAAAAAGAGATATAGTTGTTTCTCATGAGGATGGGTTTGGAAAGAGAAGCGAAAAACTGATCAAGTTGATACCAATAGTTGAATTCAGAAGGCAAAATATGGATCCATATCCAGGCATGATAATCAATATGAATAATCTCAGCGGCCGGGTGCTGTCTGTATCTGGCGGCAGAATAACGGTAGATTTCAACCACCCGCTCGCAGGAAAGGAATTGGAATATGACTTGGAAATAATGGAAGAGATAAAGGAGAAGGACAAACAAGTGAAAGCGATATTAGAACTTTATATAAAGATGAAAGATGATGATGCAGAGGTTTCAGTAAAAGACAACGTGGCAGAAATAAAACTGAAAATAGACATGCCAAGGAAAGCAAAAGAAGAATTTGTCCAGACAGTTAAAAAATGGGTAAAGGAAATAGATAAGATAAGATTTATCGAAGAAATCTAGAAAATAATTTTCTTTTTGATGTTCATAATAAGACATTTAAGTTTAGATTGTAAGAAAATTAATAGTTGTGACAACTAAAAGATAATAAAAGGTATCAAATATGGCAGTTCCTTCAATAAGAAAAGATATGATAAAAAGAAAGGAGAATAAAATAGACGAAGAATTAAAAAGGCTTCTTGAAGAAAAAAAGGCCAACATAAGAGTCGTCGGTTGCGGTGGTGCGGGTAACAACACTATCACAAGGATGATGGAAGTTGGAATTCAAGGCGTTCAGACTATTGCATTGAATACGGATGCGCAAGATTTGTTCTATTGCGATGCTGATTTAAAACTTTTAATCGGAAGGGAATTGACAGGAGGATTGGGTGCGGGTGGCGATCCAAATGTTGGTATGGAAGCTGCCAAAGAAAGCAGAGAAGAAATAAAGAATTTAATCCAAGGCGCGGATATGATCTTTGTTACATGCGGATTGGGCGGCGGTACGGGAACTGGTTCTGCTCCTATCATAGCTGAGATTGCTCAAAAATTAAATATTCTGACAATAGGCATCGTGACGTTGCCTTTCACAATGGAAGGGAAAACGAGAATGAAAAATGCTAAGGTGGGTTTGGAAAATTTGAGAAAGGTTGTTGATACTATAATAATAATTCCCAATGACAGACTATTGGAAGTTGTTCCAAATGTCAGCTTGGCAACGGCATTCAAAGTAGCTGATGAAATTCTAGTCAACTCTGTCAAAGGTGTTGCAGAACTAATAACAACACCGGGATTAATTAATTTGGATTTAGCTGATGTGAAAGCTGTCATGAAGAAAGGCGGACTAGCCATGATAGGAATGGGAGAGAGTGATTCTGAAAATAGGGCTGTTGAAGCAGTAGAGAAGGCATTAGCCAATCCATTGTTATCGTTAGATATTGATGGTGCATCCGGTGCGATAATCAACGTTACTGGCGGACAGGATATGACAATAAAAGAAGCGCAAGAAGTTGTTGAGGCAATATCAAACAAACTTTCGGAAGATGCAAAGATTATTTGGGGTGCTCAGATTTCAAAGGAGATGGGAGATGTGATAAGGACTATGCTAATTATAACCGGTGTGGAAGGCGGAGAGGAATATACGACTGAAGATTTGTTCAAGCCAAAGAAAACTGTCATTGAGGAAGAATTGGGAATTGAATTTCTAGAATGAAGTATCTTTAAAAATCTATTTTTTTATATAAAAACAATCTAATTGTGAATAGCTGTGATTTAAATGAAGATAAACATAAAAGAAACTTTTATAAAATATAGAAGGGTTTTGCAAGTCGCAAAGAAACCAACTCTGAACGATATGAAAGAAGTTCTTAGAATATGTGGTATTGGCTTCTTGATAATAGGTGTAGTTGGATTTGTATTTTATTTGATATCAATAATGGTTGGATAAAATGATTTATGTTGTCAAAACAATCATCGGGAGGGAAAATATAGTCTTAGAAGCAATGGCTGGAAAGGCAAAGAATAATGCCTTAGACGTAAAGGCTCTGGCACATCCGGAAGAAATAAAGGGATATATTTTCGTTGAAGGCGAGTTGAGAGATATCAAGGAAATTATTAGAGAAATTCCTCATGCCAGAGGCGTACTGAATGATCCCGTCTCTGTCGACCAAATAAAAAGATTCCTACAAAGAAAGAAGGCTGAGATTGAAATCAATGATGGAGATATAGTAGAGGTAATAGGCGGCCCATTCAAGGGCGAAAAAGGAAGAGTCACCAGATTTGACAAATATAAAGCTGAGGTCACTATAGAACTAATAGAAGTTGCGGTGCCGATACCTGTTACTGTCAATGCTGAATTAGTAACTGTTATACAAAAAGCGGGTGTTTAATATAGGAAAAGAAACTTTGGATCTATTGATTGAAGGTGGTAATGCTAAGCCTGGACCGACGACTGCTCCGAAATTGGCTCAGTTTAAAGTTAATATGGGTCAACTTTTTAATGAAATAAATGAAAAAACAAGGGAATACAAAGGAATGAATGTCCCTGTAAAAGTCATAATTGACACGAGTAAATCTTCTTATGAAATAAAAGTTGGTCTTCCCCCTGTATCGTCTTTGATTAAAAAAGAATTGGGACTGGCAAAACTAGGCACGGGTAAAAAGGAAGAAGATAAAAGCAAACCCGCGGTAGAAGAGAAACCAGCTGCAGTACCTGATAAGAATGTTAAAACTCCAGCCACTGCACCAGTCGCGGCACCTGTAGCTGAAGCACCAAAAAAAGAGGAGAAGAAAGAGAGAGTCATCATGGGAGATCTAAAAATGGATCAAATAATAAAAGTAACAAAAATGAAAAGAGATTCTTTGCTGGCAAAAGATTTCAAAAAAGCGGTAAAGGAAGTGGTTGGTTCTGTTGTTAGCATGCCTTTAACTATCGAAGGAAAACCCGCAAAACAAATAATGAAGGAAATTGACGAAGGAAAATATGATTCTTTATTGAAATAATTGCTCCAGTAAAATACTTAACTTTTTCATTCGTTGAAGTATTAAGATTGAAATGAAATTTACTGTTATATTACTCATTTTCTGGACAATATCGCTATTTCTGCCCATAATATCAGCAAGATATTTTCGACTATCTGATTTTTTGGTTTTAATATCAATATTGACTCTGATAGGAATTCAGATTTATTATAATGAAAAAAATCACAATTTACTCAAAAGACTATATGACGCACCGGAAGATATAATTAAAAAATTAAAAGCATTGGAGAATGAGAATATAGAGGAACGGCTGAACAACTTTAATCTAGAAATGAAATTAGAAGGCTTGAAGAAGAATCAAGAAAGTTCTAGCAGAGAAATAGCAAAAAAGATATTTGAAGTGGACAACAAATTCACTGAAAAATTTGATCTTTTAGGAAAGGCTGTAGTTAAAATAAGCAAAAACTCAAAGAAAAATTAAGTCGTACATCTTGCATTCACTGTTTGTTCTGCCCATGCTTGAGGGCAATTACCAGGTGTTATTCTAACTTTGCTGACAACCGCACTATTAGCACAATACACGTTTTTATCGCATCCATATATCAGAATGATCTGTTCTCCTAATTTTAGCGTGTTGGTCGAATTCGGCCCGCCTGTACTATTTGAATAAAATGTATTGTTCAAGGATGCGAAAACCGAAAAATCCCATAACTCTTCCTGTCCTACATTATTTATGGCTATTTTCAGCTGCTGGGATGAATTCGAGCAAATTACATTAATTATATCCAAAACAGCGCTACTGCAATTTACAGATTTTGTCGCGCCTTGTTCTATGGTATCTGTTTGCGTTTTAACTAAAGAAGTAAGCCAACCTCCTAACAAGCTAGCAACAGCAAGAGTAAATGCTATAAGAAGGACTGTTGCAACGATGGGTGATATACCTTTATTTTTCATGAAATAGTAATTGGTTTGCTTAAATAAAATATTGATTGTTCTCGTTTGTGATTGAATTTTTGATGTAATTTCCAGAGAAAAATCCAAAGTCGCTGGTACTAACTAATCGAAAGAAATCAATGTTTCATAACACTTAAATGTTTGCAATTAATATCTTGTGACATGCTTCGAACAACTTACTCAAGTATTTTAAGAGACCAACTTGGCGGGAATGGAATAACGGTCTTATATGTCGGGGGGCAAAATTATCAGAGAGGAAACACTTCTGAAGAAAATTTTATTACTTTTTTAGGAGAACGACAAGGATATTTCAAATCCGTTGTTAGACATGCGTTGACTGGAGATATGTTCGGAGGCGAATCAGGCATCGTGGAAGAAACTGATGGAATTGGTTCACAACAATTTCAGCAACTTGGTCAACTTCTGGATATTGGAGATTGGGGTGGGAATCCGCTTCTAATAGAGGAATTTCTCCAAGCAATTTTTGCTATGAGGAGAACGGATTATGGGCAATATAAAAGACCTGAATGGCTAGACAAAGTCCTTTCCTAAACGACTCTGAAATAATTGTTTCTGGGAAATGAATGCCATAAAGCTATTTAAGCCTTAACTACAAACATAGTGTATCCCGTTTTACTGCCAGTGGCAGGAGGGAAGAAAAATGGAATATCTAAGCAAAATACAAGAACTGAGAGAGATTTCTAAGAAAAGGAATTTTAAACAAAGATTTGACCTAATTATAAACTTAAAGGAATTCGACCCAAATAAGGCCGAAAATAAATTCGATGAAATAGTATCCTTACCACACGGTTTGGGGAAGCCAGTGTCTATAACTCTATTTTCTTCCGCAGACAAAAAAATCGAAGGATGCAATCTGGTAAAAGATACTGAAATTGAAAAACTGGAAAAAAATAAAAAAGATCTAAGCAAGCTTATCAATTCTACCCAATTGTTTTTGGCGGAGCCAAAACTGATGCCGACAATAGGTAAGTTTTTGGGTAAGTTTTTAGCCCCAAGAGGATTGATGCCAAAACCTCTTATTGGAAACATAGAAAATGCAATTAATGATTATAAAAAAGGCGTGAGGCTCTCAATTAAAAAACAGCCCATACTTCATACAGTTATTGGAACGGAAGATATGAAGGATGAAGAAATAAACGAGAATATAAAAACTTTGATAGAATTCCTGAAAAACAAACTGCCGAAGGGAAAAAATAATTTGGGAAAGGTGGTTTTGAAAATGACCATGAGCAAGCCAATAAAACTTGAGGTGTAAGAATTGGCAACAGAAAAGAAAAAATCAGAAATAAAAAAATTGGTCAAATACATACAGGAATATCCAGTAATCGGATTGGTAGATTTACATAAAATGCCCTCGAAACAACTTCAAGCTATAAGAAAAGAACTAAGAGTAAACGCAAAAATTATACAGGCGAAAAAACGTTTGTTAGAAAGAGCAATAAAAGAAACAAATAAAAAAAACCTAGGAAAATTATATGAAGCTGACGCAAAAAAACCCGCTTTAGTTTTCACGACTTTCAACCCATTCAAATTGAGCAAAGTTTTGGGAGAGAACCAATCAGCCACATATGCTAAAGAGAAAGATGTGGCAATTTCAGATATAGTAATTCCTGAGGGGCCAACAAAGCTTCCTGCGGGCCCAGCCATAGGTGAATTGCAAAGGGCGAAAATACCTGCTATGGTTAAAGAGGGAAAGATTCATGTTTCAAAAGAAACAACAGTGCTTAGAAAGGGTGGCGTAGTAACTGCGGACATTGCAAACCTCCTGAAAAAACTAGGCATTCAGCCAATGAAAATCGGTGTTAATCTTGTAGAGGTATGGGAGGACGGCTTCATATTCAATAAAGAGATATTAGCTGTCAGCGCAGAGGAATACATACAAAAACTAATG
Organism: uncultured archaeon; assembly: GCA_964372465.1. Lineage (GTDB taxonomy): Archaea > Aenigmatarchaeota > Aenigmatarchaeia > CG10238-14 > CG10238-14 > JAGVVZ01. The sequence continues at coordinate 85,476 of CAYJRA010000001.1, read as the reverse complement.
GAAGCACATTTACAGGCATTAAATCTAGCAGTTAACACGGAATATCCAACAAAAGAGTCCATCAAAATTTTATTACAAAAAGCGTACTTGAATGCTAAAAACTTAGGCATAAATAAAAACATACTAGAAAAGGGCGTCATAGAAGATCTACTGAGAAAGGCGAAAATGCACGGAGATATGGTGCAGAATAAAATTGGTGTTTAAGATGGTGAAATTTTTGTTGACATGCGATGATGGATACAATTCACCAGGATTGCTGGCTTCAAAAAAAGCTGTTGAAGATTTAGGTGAAGTATATGTATATGCAACAGAAACTCAAAATACAGCTGGTGGATCGAGAATGACTATAAATAAACCTGTAAAATATTATAAAAGAGAGCTATTGGATGGATCTGAATGCATTTCTGTTGACGGAACGCCTGTCGATGTTGTAAGATTAGCATTACTTCATGATTTAGTAGATAACAAACCAGATTTTGTTATCTCCGGGATCAACATAGGAGAACAGATCAGCAACTCGGCAATAATTATGTCAGGAACGTGTTCAGCCGCATTTATGGCATCTTGCTTTGGCGTGCCATCATTAGCATTTGGTTACACGCCTGAGAATGAAGAAATAAAATATATTCATCACACAGATCATGAAGGATTTGAGCACATGTTTGATTTCCCGCAAAAGGTAGAAGAAAAAATAATGAAGTGGGTTTTGAATAATGGTTTGATGGGTGCCGATTGGTGGAATATTAATATTCCAACAAAAAGATCTAAAAAAGTGAAGATCGTCAACGCAATAAGAACAGGATATTATGATGACGGAATTGACAAAAAGAAAGAATATTTTTTGAATATTGGACTACCGTATAAAAACAAGAAATTTCCTGAAAACAGCGATGCGAAATGCATAAAAAATGCTGTCACAATCGTACCATGTCATGCTGACTTCACAGATCATCAAACGCTTAAAAGGTTAAAAGTATTAGAGAATGAATTGAAAATTTAGGAGGTGTAAAAAGTGGAATACATATATTCAGCGCTATTGCTTCACTCTGTAGGAAAAGAAGTGAACGAAGGTAATGTTAAGAAAGTGTTGGAAAGCGCGGGTTGCAAATCGGATGATGCTAAAGTAAAGGCTTTGGTATCAGCTCTAGAAGGAGTTAATATAGAAGAAGTTATTAAACAATCCGCAATGCCAATGATGGCTACAACACCTGTAGCAAGCGGTGGAGCAGAAGCTAAAGCAGAAAAGAAAGAAGTAAAGGACGATAAAGCGGAAGAAAGGAAAGCAGAAGAGGCGGCTAGTGGATTAGCTAGTTTATTTGGCTAATTTTTTATTTTATTGCCAATCTTCCAAATGTTTCTGAATTGTCTCTTTATGGAATCAAAGTAATGGTGGTTTGGTAAAGGTTTTTAATATATAGTCACAAAAAACTACTAAGGTAATAACATGGAAAAATTGCTGAAACAGGCTGAAAAAATAAAAGATAAGGATTTGAGAAAGAAAGTGATAGACTTAATCAAAGATATGAAGCTTTCTAACAAAGAATTCCAAAAATACAAAGCGGAAGCTATAAACAGGGCTGCAAGTGTTTTTTCTGTGGGATCGTCCAGCTTGGGTCCTGTAGAAAGAGACGTGCTTAATCATACAGTTACTCTAGCTGAGTTCTGCTCTCATGCTGCAAAACTGTTTAAAGAGCAATATGGTCTCAACTTAAATGAAGATCACTTATTAGCTGGAACTATACTTCACGATTTGATGAAGGCATTTGAATACAATAGAGATCAAGATGGTGATTTGGAGCCAACGGGTATAATGCTTGATCACACAATGCTCGCTGTGGCTGAATTATACGCCAGAGGATTTCCTGAGGAAGTTATACATATAGTAGCATCTCATTTCGGGGAGGGTGGACCAACGCCGCCAAGATCTTTCGAGGCACTAACTTTACATTATTTAGACACTCTCGTTTCATTGATAGAATATTATTATTATGGGAAACTGAAATTGGAAAAACAATTTGAATTGTTAAGAAGACAAAAGATGCAAGAGGCTGGTGAGGAAGGCTGAATAACTTAAACGAGTTAATTGAAACCATAGAAAACATTCTTAAAAAATTAAAAAAGGATGATGTTGTCTGCCTGCTTCATCATGATGATGGTGATGGTTGCTCTTCTGCTGCGTTGTTTTCAATATTAATTAACAACTTGATAGGATCTTACCCGATTTTGTTTCCTTTGAGAGGAACCAACAGTATAAATAAAAGGTTACTGAATTCGTTAAAAATAATAAATCCTGAGCTTACAGTAACTTTAGATCTATCAATAGATCCGAAAAAATTAAACATATTCAACGGTTTCGTTCTTGATCATCATATTTTTGGGGAGAACATCAGAACTGGCAATATGCTATATTTGAACCCCCGGGTTTTTGAAAAAAATGATGTCAAGGTTGTCCCGACAAGTTTTATGGTTTACAAAGTTTTGAAAAAAATGTTTCCCAGTGAAAATATATCTTGGATAGGCTGCATAGGCGTTACAGAAGACCACAGGGTAGAAACATGTAAAGAAATTTTTGACGATGTAAAAAAAGAGTATCCTGACATGATCAAAGTAGATATAACACAAGAAAATGTGGAAAACTCAGTTTTTGGAATAATGTGGGATATGGTAAGATCTGGAAGGATGGTTAAAGGCGGTGATGGGACAAAAACTACCGTATTAAGTTTGATCGAATGTAAAAATAGACCGGATCAATTTATCAACGGACTTACCAACAATTCTTATTTAGTCAAAAAGTTTTATGAAAAAATGGTTTCAGAAATAGAAAATTCTATGGATAATTTCGAAAAAACGGCAAAATTCTACAATGACAAAAAAGTTATTTTATTTGAACCGAAGAATGTGAATTTGAGCGGAATCACCTCCTTTTTGTCTGATAAAATTAGAAAGAAATATCCGGAATGGATAGTTTGTGTCATAAATAAAAATAGAAGAGGCGGTAAAGTTAAAATAAGTATTCGATCCGAACAAAGCAAAAGAGAGGTTAATCTGGTCGATATATTAAAAAAAATAAACAAAAATATACCTTCTGCCATTGGTGGTGGGCATAAATCCGCTATTGGGATAAATATGAACATTGACGACTTAGATAATTTTTTTGAGGAATTCTTAGCTTTAGTTTAATATAAAAAAGGCTTATTCTGCCTTCTTTCCCATATTCAAAGAAACTATACTCCTCCAAAAAACAAGTATACACCCAAATTAAAATGATGTTAGTGATAATGATGCAATGTTACAAATGCAATTCTCCAAGACTAATAAAATTTTTGGACGGGTTCGGGAATAAGAGAGTTTTTTGTAAAAGTTGCAATGAAAGTGTCTTGGCCGAACAAATATCATTGGCACAAAGAAAACTTACAGAGCTAAACATATATGGAGGTTGGAATAATGGAAGAATTAGCACAGATTCATGGGAGTTTACTGATAGATAGAAACGTATTGAAGATGAAACTGAACTTAATTAATGGAAAAAATATGATAGGTTGGATAAAACCTGTTAATTAATTCAAGTAATAAAAACAGTGTATTATAATATCATAGAAAAATATATGTAGAACCAAAAATAGAAAAACTAAAATTTCCAGTAAATTATATTATTATTTTTGATGTTTAATGTGCATTTTACACCCAGATCATATACTATTGGCAGTAGAATATTCCTGTAGATTACAAATAAAAAAAGGCGTATATTATCTAATAGTACCAACCAGAAGCTTAGATGAAGATGGTATGAAACAATCTTATGCAAATTCTCTTGGTGTAAGTCCAAACAGAATTCAAGTGGAGTACGAAGATTCCAAACCGGAATATCATAGCTAATCAATTATTGTGACGCTTTTTTATTTTAATATCAATTCTTGGATTTCAAAACAAAAAATCCATGATCTCTTTCAAGAGGCTCCAATGTTATAAAATCAATTACATTGAATTTGTTTTCAAGTTTTTTTCTCTCATTTTTATAAACTTCTTTGGGGTTCGCAGTTACATCAATGCTTCTGGATTTAATAGCTATCATAGCAAATCCATTTGGCTTTAAAAAGAAATCACAATTTCTTATCAAAGCATCTGTCATGTCAGGAACGGCTATATCTGCATAAACGAGATCCACTTCTTCGATCCAAGAATAACTTTCTGGGTTTCTGCCATCGGCCAACAAGGGAACTATGTTTTCTCTGTCTTTGGCGATAGGTAAAGTTTTTCTCAATACTCTTTCAGAAAACTCTATACCATATATCAATCCTTCCTTTCCAACAATGTCAGAAAAATGAGATGCCGTTGTCGCGCTGGCCAAACCCAAATAAAGAATTTTCATTTTTTCTGATAAAGGAAATTGGTTTAATCCTTTTTTTATGGCCGCAGCCGGTTTGGATCTAAATGGTATCCATTCTCTGTATTCAGTACCATCATGTCTAATTAATTGCTCTTCATAAACATTTTTTCCTGGTACTAAGTTTTTTGTAGCTAAATTATTTTTAAATAAGAAAATTCCTTTGAATTTTTTATGCGGTACTATTTCCATATCAACACCAACTGTTGTTTCTTGTCCAGATTATTGAACATTTATTATTTATACATGCTACTCTACCACAACCACAATCGATAGTGCCTTTTTGACATTCTTCTGTGCATGCTACGCCAAAACAGTCTGGTGAATAAACCCTGTTTATAGCTTTATTTGCATGACAACATGTGGCTGGAACGCAATCATCATCTTTAAAACATGACACTTTGGGCGCATCAAAGCTACTGGATGAAGATTTCAAAATCAATATAGAACCAACAGCCACTATAACTATTAAAACCAAAAGCAAAAATATGGACAAACCATGTATGTCTGACATGGTACTAATAGATGAAAATAACATTAAAAACTTGTTTTATTATTTGTCATTCAATAATATGTTCTTTATTTTTTCTTCTAAATCCTTTTTGAATTGATCTGACTTATTTGCTCCTCCATAATAATCCATTTTAATCGCAATGCTTAATTTGGATGCTAGAACTCTTGCTATCTTACCTTTTTTATTGGCGGGGGCCTGTTGGATTAAACTATGCATATATAAACTCCCGTATTTCGGACTTCTGCCACGACCGTGTAGATATCTGAATAGCGCCTTTTCAGCACCTAAAAGCTGTATGGTAGATGATGGTTTTTTTGCCAGTTTTTCTAAGCCGCCTACAAGTGATATCAATCTGGCTGCTAATAAAGGTCCTGCAATAGAACTAAAATTTGGGGCAATTTTGTTGAGAACTGATTCCACATAATTTTCTAAACTACTTCTTAATTTATATAAATTCAGTATATTACTCGTAAACTCTTTCAAAACATCTTCATCTTTTTTATCAAGCTCTATTCCCATGCTGCCTTTAGCCAAATCGACTAACTTCTCGTCAGAAATGTTTTCTCTTAACCCATATGTGGATACAATTTTAATATATTTTTCATGGTTGTCAACAAGATTATCTAATTCTGGGAAATGCAGCCCGTACCATTCTCTTAAACGACTAATAAAAATATTAATTGATTTGTCCAACTCATCAATAGCATTTATGGTTTCTATCACTATTTTGTCTTTTTTAACAGTCTGTTTGGTCATTATCCTAGATATTTCAACACCAACATCTGACAGATATTTGTTAAGGTGAACTTCGTTTAAATTCATGTCTTTAGCTATAGATCTTATCTTCTTTCTAACTAATCTATCTCCAAAATTATTCGGCTCAAATGAATAAAAACTGCTTCTTTTGGAAGAAATAAACGCATCGTACCCAGATTTCTTTAGATAAGACATAATATCAGTCTCTTCTGGTAAAACATCGTTATTTAAAATCTTTTTGGCTGTTAAAGTCGAATCTCTATTGAAAGGGGTGTGTTTTACTATATTACCACTTTCATTTGTTCCAAAAACACCCAGTGGATTTATGGTTATATAGCATTTCAAATAGCATCACATTTAATTAAATATAATTCATTATACAAAATAATATTAAGGATAAATATCTACTTAAGTGGTCTCGTGCAAAAAAAATGTAGTAAATGTGGAAAGGCAATAAAAGAAGTGGGTAGACTGATAAGAGTTAATTGGCTTGGTTTCAGGGCTCCTTTGTGCAAGACATGTAGAAAAAACCTGAAGAAGAAATAATTGCTCTAAGACCATGGTTAGTAATTAGAAAAGCGATTTATGCTTGTTGTTTAATTCTTATAGTGATGATAAAAGAGGATTATGTTTTGTTGCTAGGAAAGAGGGATTTTCTAGTTAAACTAAAGAATGAAAATTTTCATACACAATACGGCATTATAGACTTATCCAAAATAAAGAAAATGAGCTACGGGGATAAGATATATACTCACTCTAATCAGGAATTTGCGATAGCAAAACCAACAATAATAGATTTTCTGCACAAGAAAATGAAAAGAGTACCCCAAGTGATAACACCAGAAGATATCAGTTTAATTATAGCAACTACAGGTGTTCCAACGAACGGTCTAATAGTTGATGCTGGAACTGGATCAGGTTTCCTAAGTATATTTCTCGGCTATTACTGTAATAAAGGAAAGGTAGTTACATATGAAAAAAACGTAGGTTTTTATGAAATTGCAAAGAAAAACATAGAAATAGCGAAACTAAAAAATGTAAAGATAATTAATGAGGATATAACAAACTGTATAAAAGAAAAAAATGTTGACTTAGTGACATTAGATATGAAAAATGCTGAAAACGTAGTGAAAAGTGCCTATGACGTTTTAAAAATCGGTGGTTGGTTGGTTGTTTTTTCGCCCTGCATAGAACAAGTAAAACTAGTTATAGATGAAATAAATAAAAACAAATTTAACAATGTGAAAACAATTGAAAATATAAGAAGAGAGTGGCAAACAGAAGTCTTCACAAGACCCAAAACGCTTGGTGTCATGCATACCGGTTGGATCACATTTGCTAGAAAATTTTAATATACGATTTATATGAAAAAAATTTCTGACACAATAACTGCATACGGACATAAAAATATATCTGGGAAACATAAAACAACCATTGAAATAACCAAGGAGAACTTCTTGACAAAAAATGGAAACTGTATAATAGGCGTGAAGGCAGATAAAAGTTGTCATGATATTAACCCAAAAATAAAGGAGGAACTGATAAGGGGGAAGAGGATTAGAATAATTCTAGAGACAAATGGTTTAAGAGAGGAAATTATAGCTTGCGGGTCAAAAGATTTAATTTTGAAAAATAGAAATAGTATTGTTATAAGAAAATCAAATTCTATTGACGATAGAACATTATCTATTTTCGCAAACAAAGCATCTATCGATATAAATAGAGAATTTGTAGAAAACTTAAAAAAAGACGACACAAAAATTACAATTATTATAGAAATAATACAAAATGGGAAAGCTGGGATTTGAACCCAGGCCACCGACTTTTTCTCTATTTAAAACCCGAAGCCGGTATATTAGACCAAACTGTACTACTTCCCCAAGCAATCAAATTTTTAAAAATTAACGAGTGTTTCGTTAACGTCCTTCTTTTCACCTAGTTGCTTTTTTATCTCTAAAGCAATATTTTTCCCGATAATTTTTTGCAAAACATCTAAGGAGATTTTTCTTAAGTCTTCTAAACTTTTTAGGTTGTTAGACCAAAGCTTTCTTGCCCTTATTCTACCAATGTCTTCTAATCTAACTAAAGGCAACAGTTCCTCTTTGACACCATACTTTATTCTAACTCTTAGTTTTTTCAAATCTTTTAGTGTATCTTTATATCCTAAAAGTAATGCTAATTCATGAACTGAGTATAAAAGCCAATCTACATTCATGAGTTTTGTTCTTAGCTCACCTGGTGTGATATTATATTTTTCTAACATAACATCCTCATGCATTTCATTTATCCAATTATTAAGAATTATAGCAAATTTTACTGTTTTAATAAAGTCTTCATATTCATCATCCCATTCCTCTGGCGTTTCTGTCAAAAAACTTTGTTTTTGTAAAACTGATTTTTCTAATTCTTCAAAGTCCCTGCTATTGACAGAAAATAATGGTTTTATTTCAAGGGTATTGGCTATCATATGCAAATAACTAAATGGTATTGATTTCATATTATTGGATCTTACTAAACACTTAATGAAGTGATGTCCTGTTAATGGATCTATGTATAGTTCAGATATTCTTTTACCTATTTTGGTTGCAGATAGTTTATCTTCATTTTCAACTAAAAAACCAAAATCTTTCAATGTTTCAATTATTCTAATTAAATTTTTTTCCAACAGTGATATATCACCAAATTGGTGTGAATAAAAAGTTTTCTGAAAAAACTCAAAAAGTGATTTTCGTGTATTAACAAAATCTGAAGCAATAAGAGCTAAAGTTTGTGTTCTTAAAACTGGTTCTAATGCTAGTTTTGATTGTATTTCTTCGGACTCGGCTAATATATACCTATCCAAAAATTCTTGGGATTCAAAACTGGATTTAGCTATCAGTATAGCTTCACCGTGTTCATTATATTGCGGTCTGCCAGCTCGGCCACACATTTGTTTATAATCCATAACAGGAATATACATTGAACCATAACCGGAATAATATCTTTTGGTATCCCTTATTATAATCCTAAATGACGGTAAATTTATACCCATTGCCAATGTTGGTGTGGCAGCAATAACTTTAATGTTACCTTTTCGAAATTCATTCTCTATAATTGTTTTTTGTTTTCCCAGCAAACCCGCATGATGGAATGCAACGCCGTATCTTAAGCATTTCGTTAAACGTTGACATTGTTTTGTTGGTGTATCTAAAAAATTTAAAATCTGATCGGAAATTTTTTCTAAATTTTGCTTTTCTTCGTCTGTTAAAAAAATAGAACATGTCTTTGTTAATTTTTCTGCTAGTGATTCAGCATTCTTTTTAGTGGCAGTGAAAAAAATGCATTGCTTCTTTAAATCAAGAGTGTTTTTAATTATAGATTCTTCAAGCGAAAAATTGTGATCAAGTTCATAACTTTTCCAATTCAAAAAATTAATATTGGAATTATAGCATATACCTTCATATAATTTTACTGGTCTCCAATCAGTAACAACGGGTGAAGCTTTAAACCATTCAGCTAATTCTTTGACGTTCTTTATTGTCGCGCTTAAGCCTAAAATAGTAGCATTGGGAATCGTTTCTTTAAGCCTGGTTAAAAGAATTTCAAGTGTAGGCCCGCGTGAAGGATCTGTCAATAAATGAATCTCATCAACTACTATGGCGCCAACATCCTTTATCCATTCTGCACCGTGTCTTATTAAACTATCTATTTTTTCGTTGCTGGCAATGATCCAATCATAATTTTTTAAAAATGGATCGTTAGAATCTAAATTACCTATGGAAATTGATATTTTTAATCCAAATTTAGAAAATTTTTCTTTGAATTCTTGATATTTTTCTTGAGCTAAAGCAACAAGAGGACAGAGGTAAAGCATTTTTTTATTTTCATAGAAAAGTTTCATTCCAATCAATGCAGCACATAACGTTTTTCCACTAGCTGTGGGGGAAGATATTATTAAACTTTTTTTATCTAGTAAACCGCTCTTTATCGCCATTTCTTGGACTGGGTTAAGGTTTCTTATATTAAAAGATTCCATTGTTTTTTTTATAATTAAATCATTATCCACAAAACCACGTTCAAATATGATTAAGTTTTTTTTAAACTATTAAAACAAGTATGAGTTAATATTTTTAATAGGAAAACTAAATAATATACATGGTTCAGGAATATGTTAAAACAATAGGAAAGGGTATCTTAATTTTTGTAATAGGATTCTTGTGGTATGCAAAAGAAACATCATTAATTACATTCAACCCCATGCCTTTTATCTTAATAATTCTTGGGTTTATTTTTGTTATTAAAGGGTGGCACAATAAACCTAGAAATAAATCAACTAGTAAAAACAAGAAATAGTTTTTCATCTTTAAATTTTCTTTCAGATAAATAATAATTCTTATTAATATTAAGTATTTTAAAGTAACTATAGTGATCTCCGTTGGCCCTTAATTCAACAGAATTCGGTAGCATTTCTAATTCTATGTCACTCTCAGATTTTATTCCGGGTAAATTTATTTGAAAGCTAATTAAATTGTTCTTTTTGTTGATTATTGAATGTGGTTCTACCGCCTTTTTTAATAATTTCTTGCCTGTGTTTTTCTCTCTATTATTTATTTTATAATGTTCTATTTCTTTATTCTGTTCCGGAAAAAAGGATATTTTTGGTGAATCCAAACCAGAAGAGATACTAATTGTTATTCCATGTGGTTTTTCTGCAGAGGGTTCTTCATACTTATTAAACATTTTCTTTAGTTGATCTACGTGTCTATTTAAAAAATCAGAAAGGGTGTTGAATTTATCTATACTATGGCTGCAAGAAGGACAGAAATTCCAAATTTTTTCAATATTAGATTTGCAATATTCACATTTCATGATATCAGATACTATTATGTTTTTTACTTTTATAAACATCAATGTGAAATTCTATGAGAAAAAAATTAATATTAAATAATATATTTAAAAGTGAGAGATAAGAAATAAATTTGACAGATGTCAAATTATATATTGATATCATGAAAAAAATACAAAAAAACATGTTAGAAAAGATCGGGAAGGTGTTATTTATCCTCAAAGAAGCTGAAGATTGGCTTCATATAAGGGAAATAGCAAGAAAAACTGAAATACATCCACAAACTATATCTAATATAATAGATAAATATATATATCAGTCTGTTATAACCCAGAATTTCAATGAATATGGTTTAAAGGTTAAATTAGTAAAAATAAAGGATAGAAATATTGATTTAGAAAAATTATTAAGATATTTATACGTTATTGACAAAATAAAGTAAAAATATTTCTATTTTCTAATTATATTAATAAGGGAGTTATATTAGTTCATTTTCGCTTACAATAACGTAATCCCCAATTGATTTCACAGCACTGAATGGTATCAAAGTTCTACCTTTATCATCAGATTTTAGATTCATGTCTTTTAAATGTCTTGTTGATTCTGCAACAACCAAATTCAACAACTCGCCACTTTCAATTACAAAATCAACATTACTTACAACGCCAAATTTTCTGCCTGTTTCTTCGCTGATAATAGTCTTTCCAACTACTGTACGTGCTTTTATTCTTGTTTCACCCATTAAATCACCTACAATTACTATATAGTCTAATTAATATATCTTTTATAATTTTATCCATATAAACTTAAAGAATTAAGCCTCTGTTAACAGAGCTTTGCCTTTCCCAGAAAGGAAATAAAGATAGCTGTTTCCAAGTTCTTTTCGGTTTACTATATCGTCATCCATTAGGCGTTTTAATATGTTATTGATTGAACGTATTGCATGATTTTTAGTCTTATAACCGTCTATACCAATTGTGTTTACTATTTTTGTTGGTGATAAGTTTGGCTGTTTGTTCAAGAGTTCAATTATTTGTCTCTGTCTTGGTGTCAACAGTATTTTTTGTTCGATTTGAGTTGGTATGTCTTGCTTGTTGTATTTTTCCTCGATAAACTGAACTGTTATACTACTAATATTTCTTTTCACGCTTTCCTGTATCATTTCGTCACAAATCCTAATTATTTCACGTGGGAAACCACCAGTTATGCTATGGATTTTATTGATTGAATCTGATGTGAATGGGCCTAAATCTTTGCCACCAACGCTTTCTATTCTTTTTCTAATTAGGGATTCTGTTTCTGGAACGTTTAATGGCTCCATATACACACGCGTGCTTACTCTTGTGAGAAGGGTTGGTAACTCGTCTTCTAGTTTTCTTTCCAGTGATGGCAAACCTGCAAATACTAAAGTAAGGTTTGGTGTTATATCACATAATGTTCTAAACCATTCTAAAACCTCTGTTGAGGATTCGTGGGACTCATCTATCAATAGAACAACATTTTTTTTAGATGTTCTGTTAGATAAAAATTTCTGTATATTTAAAATGTTCAAATTATGATATATAAAATTATCAATGAGGGAATAGTTGAAAATAAATTTGAATAGGTCTATTAAATCTTCTTTTTTTGATGGCGATTTTGGAATATAATGCAAAAAAATATTTTTGTTTTGCATTGTTTTTAGCAGCCAATTTAAAAGGGTGGTTTTTCCAGAACCGGTTGGCCCAATAATTAATGCCACTTTATGCTGATTCATTATGTGTGAAAGCAATAAGTCTATTTGTGAAACATAACCAACCATTAAATCAGGCAGTACGGACATAGTAAATGGGTTTTTATTCCAACCAAGCTTATTGTAATATTCGTAGTTCATCAACATGAAATTCACTGACTATTCATTCAAACTAGATATAAAAAGGAAAATTTAAAGATATCGTGAATATATAAGTTATAATATGGGTTTTGTTTATGAGACTATTTACATGCGTCATAATACCAGATGATATAAAAGCGGATCTGATAAATTTTCAGGAAAGGTTGAAGAGAATTCCAATAAAAGCAAAGTTTGTAGAAAAAAGAAATCTTCACATTACTATAACTTTTTTGGGTGAAAAAGATCCAAATGAACTAAAAACTACAATAAAAAAACTTACAGAACTAAGCAGTTTAAAACCGTTTAATATATCTTTAGGTGGGTTAAAAGTAATAAGAACTGGAGGTAACATAAAAGTTATAGGTATTCATGTAAAAGATACGGAAAATGAGTTAAAAACTTTAATCAAAAGTGTAGCAAACTCTGTTGGTGGTAAATACCATCTGGAATCTAAACTGACACTATGTCGTGTTTCAAATGTATTAGATAAAAATAAGGTTTTGAATTTTTTAAATAACAATGCGGATGTGAAATTCGACATGTTTGAAGTGAACTCAATAAATTTAATGCAAAGTACACTCACTTCATCTGGACCCATATACAAAAATATATTTACAAAAAGATTATAATGAAAGAAGAATTTTTAATAAAAATTAGTCTAGTTACAGCCATCATTGGTATAGTTATTATTTTTATATCAAACAAAATATACGAGCCGGAAATAAAAAAAATAGCTGATATCACAGGCAAAGAAAATATGGTAAAAATTAAAGGTGAAATAAGAGGTAAAATAATATCGAAACAAGACAATTATTTTCTCAAAATTCAGGACGAAACTGGAATTATAGATGTAGTTATATTTAACAACACAAACAAAAAAACTACTGGTCTAGAAAGTAATGCTACAGTAAATGTAGTTGGAAAACCAAATTTTTATAAAGGTAAATTGCAGATAATAGCTTCACAGTTAGATACTTAAATCTGTTTTCGTATAAACTTTAACCTTCTTTGGCTTTATATCATTGTCCTCGAGGTTGTCTCCTATCAAATAATCAACATTGCAATAATCCGCAATTTTTACCATGTTTTTATCAATAGAAGAGTCAACCAAAACTATTTTTGCATTTTCAATATCTTTGTTTTTTTCATTAAATCTGTTTAATGGTATTTTACCCACTATTTTCATTTTTTCATCGAATATATAAACGGCTTTCGTTCCTACCATTTTATCTAATATACTTAATATTTTTTCTTTGGTTTTTTTATCCAGATCTTCACTCTTCTTTTCATCTAATTCTTCACGTTTTTTATATTTTGTAACTTGATCGATTGGAACGATTGTTCTCAAAGTTTTAAAAATTTCTTTTTTTGACAATTCTTCTACTTCCTTTCCCTCTGGTGCACGAACAACATATTTTATTGGAATTATCTGTCTAAGCTCTTTTAATATAAGATCTCCACCTCTGTCACCATCTAAAAACACTGTGATCGTTTTATTATGACAGAATCCAACCAGTTCTTTTGATATTGTTGTGCCACCAACGGCTACTGTATTTTTAATACCGTTTTTTAATAAATTAATAACATCCGCCCTCCCTTCAACAACAATTATACTATTTGAATTTTGGGCATCTGGCCCGCATTCGAGACCATTGTATTTCACTATCTCAGATACTCTGACGGATTCCTTAACTGTCTCTGTTAAATGACCTGTTTCAGGTATTTCTTCTAATAACTTTTGTAGAATCTCTTTTGCCCTATCTACCATATAATCTCTTTTAACCATTCGTATATCTTTGATTGATTTCAGTTTAATAGAAGATTCACATGGACCAATTCTCTCTATAGTTTCTATAGCTGCAGCTATAAGTGCGGTCTCAGATGAATCCAAACTAGATGGTATTAATATTAAACCTGAAGTAACTCCTTTCTCTTCAGTTAAATTTACTTCTATTCTACCTATCCTTCCTGTTCTTTGTAACTCTCTAAGATCTAAATCTTGGCCAAGTAATCCTTCTGTCTGACCGAAAATAGCTCCTATTACATCAGGTTTTTCTACTACTCCGTTTGCAGAGAAATCTGCTTCTATCAAATATTTTATCGTTGATTGGGCTAATTTTGCCATTAAAATCATCCTCCATTAAAACTAATTTTTTATTAATTTCTTCTATTTTAACCACCTTGAAGACGTTCTGAAATTTTAGTCTTAAGTTATGATTGAACCTTATTTTAGTTCTATCAAAAAATTTATAAATCTTTTGTTTTTTGTCTTCTCCCTCGTTATCAAAGTCTGTTAATATTATATATTCGTTATTTATAGATAAACTATCAACAAATGTCTCTAAATCTTTACTAGATATATCAATTATATTATTTAATCCTAAACTATTCAAAGCTGTTCTGTCCTTTTTGCCTTCAACTATTATTGAATATTCATTTATTTTATGTAAAAGTTTTTCAACTTCGCTCGTGAATCTTAACATAATATTTTATCCAATATATCTCTCTCAGTTATGATCCCCTTGAGCGCGTTGTCCTCAACAACAATAAGACCACCTATTCTATTGTTTCTCATTAGCTCAATAGCTTGTTTTATATCGCTCTCAGGATCTATAGTAAATATTTTTTTAATCATTACCTCTTTGACAGAAAAATACATTTCATTTTTTTGAAATTTTGTTTTTCTCATTATATCTAAACATAATCTATCTGTAACCAAACCATATAATTTTTTATTTTCTACTATTGGTAGTTTTCTGTATTTTGTATTAACCATAGAGTTTAAACAACTATAAAAACTTGTTGGGTTTATATAAAACGGTTTTCTTGTCATAATGTCTTTTATTTTCACGTCAAATATATGGTTTTTAATCAAATTCACGATATCATGTTCCGTGATTAATCCCTTTAATTCTGTTTTATCATCTACTATTGGAAACCCCCCTCTTCTGGCAAATTTAAATCTTTTAACAACGATTTCCAGTGGTTCATGTAAGTTACACGTAACTACGTCTCTAGACATTATAAGCGATACCGGTGAATTGAAATCAACTCCTCTAAGAAAAGCATCTAATATATCCATTGCCGTTACTATTCCCAAAACTCTGTTCTTTCTGATCGGAAATCTTCTTATCTCCAAGACTGGAAATCTTCTATATCCTGTTTTTATGATTTTGTCAACAACTTTATGTATAGACTCATTGTGGTTGACAAACTCCACACTAGTTTTAGAGTAGTCGATAACAGGTCTATCAAAATTAACTGTTTGTAAAAGATTAGTCATTTGAATCTAGTATATACTTGTTTTATGAATAATTATTGATTTATTATTCCTTACAATCTTCACATAACCATTCATCGTTCTGAAAAATTAAATTACTAGAATAATTACCACATTCCTCACAGATGCCTGAGGTAGTTGATTCTTCTATTGTAGGTTGACTATCTCTCATTAAAAGTCTTGCTTCCAACAGATCCAGCATTTCTGGAACGTTTCTTGCGATGTCAGTGGTGGTCAAAATACCAACCAAATCACCATTATCAATTATTGGAATTCTTTTTATTCTGTGTTTTTTCATTTTAGATGCAACATCAACAATCTTGTCACCTGATGATGAAAATATCAGAGGGGATGACATTATCTCCGAAACTTTAACTTTGGCGGGGTCTTTGGATATAGAAACAATTTTTTTGGTTAAATCTGTATCTGTCAAGATGCCTATTGGTTGTTTGTTCTTTACGACAACAACTGTGCCTATCCTATGGTCCGACATTAATTTAGCGGCTTTCTGAACATTTTCTTCACTATTGATTCTAAGTGGGTTTTTTATCATAATGTCTTTTACTAAAAGACTGTTTCTAGAAAAAAACCTACCAAATAACAACTGTATTTTTTTCTTCATTTTACCAATTCAATTTATTTTTATTAATATTTAATAATATTGTGATTAAATGAGGAAAGGATATTATTCAGAATATTTAGCAAAAAAGGAATTGAGTAAAAAATATGGAAGACAAAATGTTATAAAAATGAGCATAGGGCAGTCATCTGATTTTATTGTACTAAAACCCAATGAAGATAGAATAGAAAAAATTGTTGAGATTAAAGGAACTAAAAAAAACAAATATTACCCAAATCCAAGAGAAAAGGATCAGTTAGATTTGATAAAGAAACTCGGAGAAGAACACAAAATACCAGTTGAAATATGGCTTAAATTCGGAAAGAAAAAGGAATTTGTAATAGAAAGGTTATAGTGATTGTATGAATATTATAGCAATAGGAGATAATCATAACGATATAGAAAACATGTTAATTTTTTTAGAAAAATTAAAAAGGTTTAATTTTGATGCCGTTTTATATACGGGGGACTTTACAGACGTAACCACACCTAAGGGATTCACTCAAGAAGAGATAGCATCATTAATAATAGAGGAATTAAAATTGCTTAAGAAGCCTATTTTTTGTGTGCCCGGAAACAATGATACGTTAAAGGTTGTGGATATAATAACAAGGGAAAATATAAGCATACACGGCAAGGGTGTTGTTTTAAAGGATGTGGGGTTTTATGGCTATGGTGGAGCAAAAACACCTTTTAATACGAATATAGAACCAACAGAGGAAGAATTAAAAAATAATTTAGAAAGAGGGTGGAATGATGTCAAGAACGTGGCAAAAAAAATACAATTAACTCATATGCCCCCGTTAAATACTAGATTAGATATGGTATCCGCAGGCGCACATGTTGGATCAAAAGTAATAAGGGATTTTATTGAAATGAAAAGACCGCTGGCATCTGTTTCTGCTCATATTCATGAAGCCAGAGGAGTAGACCGTATAGGAAGTACGTTACTACTGAACCCGGGTAGAATATCAGAAGGCTATTTTGGGTTAATTTCTATAAAAGATAATATAGCAGAAGGTAATGTGTTTAATCTAACAGAAAAATAATGTCACCCCCTTATTTCCTATGAAAGAGTAACAATGTGTTTAGTTGGTTTTTGACTACATTTCCAATTGCTGTTTACGGAATTCAAAAAAAACTACTTTCAAGACTTTTATAAAACTAATGTAAAATTGTTTTTTTGGGTCTAAAACCTTTATTTTCATTAAAATCACATATTTTGGGTCGTAAAGGTCTCTTTCAACTTAATTTATAAGGTCAATTTTTGTTTACTTTCCGAACTATTAAATTAATTATAATACTGTTATAATTGTAAATATGTTAATTATATGTTTACAATGGAAATAAGGGGGTGGGAGGGATTATATATTTTCCAATAGAAAAAGCTTTATTTCATCAGGAAAAATAAGTATTATGCCTCGTAATATCCAAACAATTTTTCAAGAATTTATAACAAAATCAGTGCCCTTATTCAATAATAGAGACGCGTTAACATCTCATTTTACCCCCGAAACAATTCCCCATAGAAATGAGCAAATAAATACACTTGCATCTATTTTAGCCCCATCTCTAAAAGGCGGTAGACCATCCAACATTTTTATTTATGGCCTCACTGGCACGGGAAAAACCCTTTGTGCTAGATATGTTGGTGACGAACTTGAAAAAATGTCGCACCAAGGCATAAATCTTGTTAAGATGCTTTATATTAACTGTAAGATGAAGAAGGTTGCTGATACAGAATACAGGTTAATTGCCGAGTTAATCAGATTGTTAGGAGAAGAAGTTCCTGCTACAGGTCTTCCCACGGAAACCGTTTACCAAACATTTTTTAATATTATTGACTCAAAAGACTGGGTAGTAATAGTTATTCTGGATGAAGTAGACAACCTTGTTGAAAAGATGGGTGATAGTTTTCTTTACAATTTTACTAGAGTAAACCAAGAACTGAAAAAGGCTAAAATGGCTATAATAGGAATAACGAATGACCTTCATTTTATAGACATATTAGATCCGCGTGTAAAAAGCTCTCTAAGCGAGGAAGAATTGCTGTTCCCACCTTATAATGCTTTGGAATTACAGGACATACTTAAGCATAGAGCTGAAATAGGATTTCATCCAAATGTATTATCAGAAGAAGTTATACCCAAGTGTGCCGCGCTTGCAGCTCAAGAGCACGGTGATGCTAGAAGAGCATTAGATCTACTTAGAGTAGCTGGTGAAATTGTTGAGAGAGGCAACGAGTCAAAAATAACAGAAAAACACGTTGATTTTGCTCAGGATAAAATAGATTATGACAGGATAATAGAGTCTGTAAAATCATTACCAAAACAAACAAAAATTGTTTTATGGTCTACAATTCAATTGGTTGACCAAAAAAGAGAGGATATACAAACAGGTGATATTTATGGAATTTACGAGAACAAATGTAAAGAAGCAGGTTTATATCCATTAACTCAAAGAAGAATTTCTGATTTAATTTCTGAGTTGGACATGACTGGTATAATCAATGCAAAAATAGTTTCTTTAGGGAGATATGGCAGAACACGTGAAATAAAACTCAGTTTATCACAAACAGTAAAAGAGAGGATAAAAGACATATTAAATCAGGATTTAGTGATATGATGGATGAACGAGAAGCAGTAAAATTATTTCTGGATAACGGTTTTCAAATATCAAAAGACGTGTTGCCATTAGTAATATCAGAACCACAGTTTATTATTAATGAAATAAATAAGCTGAATCCACGACCATTTATAGTGACTCAGGATCATATAAAGAAAATTAAAAATAGAACAGAGGAAAGAATTGATATAAACGATATGAGGATTTATTCATATGAAAAAAAGGAGCTCAATATAAACGATTTTGCTAACAGTTATGCAATAAAATATGAAAAATTAAGCAAGTTAATTCAGAAAAACAACAATTTAGAGAAGTTAGTCTCAATTAACAAAATAACTCCTAAAACAACGGAATTTTGTATAATAGGCATTGTAAGAGACAAGCTCCAAAATCAAATGGTTGTTGAAGATACGACAGGGGAGTTGGAAATACATTTTGATCTCAAACTAAAAGAGAAGATGGATGACATTGAATTGGATGATGCAGCGGGTTTTAAATGCAGACGCATGAATTCTAAATTTAATTTAGAACACATTTATTATCCCGATATCGAATTGGATAGAAAAATAAACAGATCAAAAAATGATATAAATATATTATTACTACCGGATAATTTTGTTAACTTAGAACTGATAGGAGACGTAAAAACTAATCTCTACTTTTCTTTTGATACGAACTCTTTATTGTTAGATATGAAAAAAGAAACAGAGAAACTTGTAAAAACAGAAATTAATCAACCAAGGTTAATAGAGATTAACACAGTGAAAACACTTTTTTTACCTAAAATTTTTTATGAAAGACATCAAATAACAGTTTCTTCCTTTGATATAGAAATTTTTTTAAAAAAAAGATATATCATTCCAAAGAACGAAAAAATTTTTAATACGGCAAAAACTGATTTTGTCTTGGAAGAAATACCTGACATGGTAGTTACAAATATAGAGCCCGCAATTTGTAAGAACTACAAAGGGACCAGTATAATATCCGTTGGAGATTATAAAATATACTCACTAAACCTAAAAACAAGAGAAGTTATTAAGATAGAATAAACCTAAATAACATGCTATCATATTAATATTATGGAATTAGATTTTCAGATTTTGGATGCAGATTATATTTTGACTAATTCTAAACCTACTGTAAGACTTTTTGGTAGGACAAAAGATAATTCATCAATAACAGTTTTTTTTGAGAATTTTTTACCATATTTTTTTATTTTAACGAATTCTGGAAAAGAAGAAGAAATCAAAGATTATCTGATAAAAAAATACAAAGGAATTATTCTTAAAATAGAGAATGAAGAAAAATTTCCTGCCATCGGATTTAAGAGCAAACCATTAAACATGCTAAAAGTGACATTAACCAACCCGGCTGTCGTTCCAAATATACGTGATGATTTAAAACTAAACGTGAATGTCAAAGAAATATTCGAAGCAGATATATTGTTTAAGTATAGATTTATGACAGATCTTAACATACACGGTATGAGATGGTATAGAGCCACAGGAGAAAACGTAAAAACAGGTGTTGTAAAAACAGAAAAAAAAATTCAAGCAACCTCTTTCAGTGATTTAAACATAGAAGAAAACAGCTTACTGAAATACTTAAGTATAGATATTGAAACTGTTTCATCCGACGGCGGCTTGCCTGATCCAGAAAAAGATCAAATAATATTAATAAGCTTGGTATTCTATCCAACATACAAGGAAAAAAGCAGTTTAGTGCTGATAGCTAAAAGAACTAAAAAATATGACAATACATTATCATTCGATTCAGAAAAAGAAATGTTGGAAGAATTTTTAAGAATTATTGATAATTTTGATCCAGATATAATTCTAGGTTATAACAGTACTAATTTTGATTTACCTTTTATAGATACTAGACTTGCAAAAAACAATGTTAATAGAAACTTAGGTAGATGTGCACAAAAACCAATAAGACTTGACAAATTTGCAAATAAGCAGAAGGCTGTTATACCAGGCAGAGTAGTTGTTGATGTCTATGATCTTATTAAAGAGGCTACAGCAAAATTTGGTCTTTACCGTGAACTAAAGAGATTTGGCTTGGGGGACGTTTCAAAACTAATTTTAGGCGAATCTAAAGTAGATGTCGCCCATAGCGAAATATCTAAATTTTGGGCTGACAATGGCGAAAAATTTGAAAAACTCATAGATTATAGCAGGAAGGATGCTGAACTGCCGTTAAGAATAATTTTTGAAAAAAACATGTTGGATAAATTTTTTGAAATGTCGAAGGTATCAGGTCTGTTGCTGCAAGACGTATTAGACGGCGGCGAAGCTGCAAGAATAGAAAATTTGTTATTGAAAGAGTTTAATAAAAGAAATTTTGTCCTACCATGTAGGCCTGAGAGCAATGAATTATATAAAAGAAACGAAGAAAGAAGAAAAGGTGGCCTTAAAGGTGGGTTTGTTTTAAAGCCAATGATAGGTTTTCATGACAAATGTGTTGTTTATTTAGACTTTAAATCCATGTACCCCAGTATCATGATGTCTCTTAATATTTGTCCAACAACCTTACTACTTGAGGATAATGACATAGAGAAAAACGTTACGAGTCACGGAACGTCTTTTGTTACAGAGAAAGTCAGAAAAGGAATTATACCAGAAATATTAGAATATTTGATCTCTACGAGAGATAAACTAAAAGTTGAAATGAAGAATGCAAAATCGGAAGATAAAAGAAGATATCTTTACGCAAAACAATACGCTTTTAAGACAATTGCTAATGCCTTTTACGGATATTCTGGTTACATACGGGCAAGATTATATGTTATTGATATAGCAAACACCATAACAGGTGTTGGTAGGGATATGATAGGTAAAACAAAATTAATAATAGAAACATCAAAAGAATACACAGTAATCTATGCAGACACGGATTCTGTTATGGTTAAAACAAAGACAACAGAAGTTGATAAAGCGTTTAAAATAGGAGAGGAATTATCGCAAATTGTTAATAAAGAGCTGGGAGGTGTTTTAAAAATAAAAATCGAGAGCGTTTTTAAGACACTACTTATTTTAAATAAAAAAAGATATGCGGGCTGGAATTTTGAGCCATTAGCATCAGGATATGACGAATCAATAGTGACGAAGGGAATAGAAACAGTTAGAAGAGACTGGTGTAGCTTAGTTTCAGAAATCCTCCAAGAAGTTCTAAACACTATTTTGAAAGAGCAAAATACAAGCAAAGCATTAAAATTAGTAAGGGACAAAATAGATCAAATAAAAACAGGTAAAATGGATATTAACAAACTTGTAATAACAAAAAGCATTTCCAAATCACTTAAAACATATAAAGGAGTTCAACCTCATGTAGAACTAGTAAAAAAAATGAGAAAAAGGAACATTATCACAGCACCTGGTATTGGTGATAGAGTGGGGTTTGTTATAGTTCAGGGTACCGGTATGATTTCAAAAAGGGCTGAAGACCCGGAATATGCCAAAAATCTTGGTATAAAAGTGGATTCCAAATATTACATAGAGAGCCAATTACTACCCCCTCTAGAAAGAGTTTTCGAGTCACTAAATGTGAACAAGTCAGAATTAATGGGTATAGGCAAACAAATGGGTCTTTTTGATATTATTAAAAATGAACCGAATAGTGAGAATGGGTATGAAAAGTTTCTAACGAGTATTGATGGCGTCATCTGTAAAGGGTGTAATACTGTTTTTAGAAGAGTTCCACTTTCTATAAAATGCAATCTATGTAGCAGTCAGTTACTATTTTATGATGGTGAAAAAAGATCGGAATTTTATAATCCGGTGTGATTTATTGGCTTTCCATGAGAAATGAAGGAGACTATACAATTTGCATAATTTTTAATAAGAAAACGTTGATTTTCCACAGGAAATAAGGGGGTCATCTCCATACGAAAAGCGACTGAATTGTTACAAAAATAGATAATTTATCACGTTACTGAGCCCAGAAAAATATATTATGGTCGGAAGCATCAGATATCCCATATTACTAGTTCTTTTAATTTTAAATAAAATTGGTAGGAAACCTATGAAAATAGAAATTATCAAAATTGAAAATCCCATAAAGCCAGTAATTAAAATAACAGAAATGCACGTGAATAATATTATGATTTTTGAAACCAAGTTATAATTGATTTGACTTATCCATTTAAGCAGTTTTTTTCCCAGAAACCAGGCGATCAGTATTGATATTGAACTAGAAAAAATAAAAACCCCGGCAGAGAATATGAGCAACTTTGCATCAAAATTATAAACAACCTCATTGATCGCTGAAGCAGTGCCGCTTCTGATTTTGTCTAAACTAAATAACGATACGACAGAAAACAACAAGTTCGATACATTTATTCCGGCCAATGTACCTAAAAACTCTCTATCTGACAATTTGATCGTGTGTGATACCAATACACCAGCT
Organism: uncultured archaeon; assembly: GCA_964372465.1. Taxonomy (GTDB): domain Archaea; phylum Aenigmatarchaeota; class Aenigmatarchaeia; order CG10238-14; family CG10238-14; genus JAGVVZ01. The sequence goes on along the minus strand of CAYJRA010000001.1, from coordinate 62,190 downwards.
TGACTTTCACCTGCTCCAGGGAGCACTCCAATCAACAGCCCAGCTATTACAGCAGATAAAACAATTTTAACAAACTCTTTTTTATTTATGTCTATTGCAAAAGTTTGGGCTGGTAATTGTTTCAGGTTTGAACTACCTATTATTAACCCAGCAACGCCAAACATTCCTGTTAAAGATGGGAATAGGACATTTTCAGACCTTATTAAAGGTGAGTTTAGAGTTACCAACCCCCAAAAGCCGGAAATAAAGAAAACTAAAATAAATAAAAATTTTTTATTACCCCTTTCAAAGAAGGCCATTATAAAAACTAACCCAATCAATAAAAAATGAATATAGCTATACACAGTTTTATGCAGTAATGGTATCACAATTAAAAAAATAGGTAACAATAGAACTGAGATCAGCATCGTTAAAATCCCAGATATAAGGCTTATATATAATGCTTCTAAACCTTTACCTTCTAATACCATCTTATGGCCCGGTAAAACATTTATGATTGTGTTGGAATCAGGAATTGAAAAGAAAATCGTTGGTATGTAATTTAATATTATGTTGGAAACAGAAACAGACAATATAAAGGCGATTAGATTCTGATTTGATAAAAAACTAAGAAGTGGTAACAAAGATATTAATATTACATATATTTGATTTGGATGCATTCCTGGCAGTAATCCAGCCAAACTACCTATAATTACTCCAAAAAAACAAAACAGTATTATATCTAACATTAATTTAAAAAAATATCAAAATAAAATAATAAAAAATTGACTTATTTTCCCGCGGCTAATTCCTTGATTGTTTTAAGGGCTATAACTAAAGACGCTGGTGCAACGAAAACCGCCGCATACGTTAAAACTAAATCCAAATAACTTCCTACAAATGGAAGGGATTCTAAACCCGCTGATTTTGATGTCAGCAACACTAAAGCGGCCAATAGGAAAGAGTGCGTTTCTTTTGATGTTATATTCATTACGCCAACAACTAAACCTAGCAACACTAAAATTGTTAGGACATAGTCTGGTAATGGATAACCAACACCTGAAACTAAACCTAATACAACTGCTAATAACACACCAGCGAGGAAAGCCCACTCACCATATTTTGCTTCCTTTACCATTACCTCACCTATTAAGTATTATTTTATTTTTTTGAATAAAAACCTTTCTCTACTTGTTTTTCACTTGTCGGAAATAACGAATAAGATACTTTAAGTTTATAAAGTTTGATACCTAATTTGTTCTCATGATGCCCGGAATAGACCCTAAAAAATTGGAGCAAACACTCAAACAACTTGGTATGTCAATGGAAAATATTAGCGCGTCCCAAGTAATAATAAAAGCTACTGACGGTGATATAGTAATCAACAACCCTCAAGTTGTAAAAACTTCGATGAAAGGGCAAATTGTATATCAAGTTTCTGGCGAGACTACTGCACAATTTTCTCAAGATGATGTAAACTTAGTAATAGAGCAAACTGGAGTCAGAGATGAAATCAAAGTCAAAAAAGCATTGGAAGAGACAAAAGGAGACGTAGTAGAAGCGATAATGAAACTAAAAAGTGAATAAATAGATTGTTTTCCATATTATGAAATGGTAATATGGTCATACTTGTTGTTTCATTTCTAATATCATTAATAACGTCCTTGATGTTAACAAAATATCTAATAGAATTTTTCAAAAATAATAATATAGTTGCATTTGATCTTCATAAAAAAAACAGGCCGCTATTAGCTAATAGTGGTGGTATACCAGTTGTTTTATCTTTGATATTAGGATTAATGTTTTTCATAGGGTTTAAAACATTTATTTTAAACGACCAAACAAAAATTATAGATCTTTTTGGTGCGATCCTAACCATTTTGTTAATTTCAATCATCGGATTTTTTGATGATCTTAATTCTAGCAATATAGTAGAAGGTAAAGGTAAGATCAGAAAAGGCTTAAAACAATGGCAAAAACCCATGCTAACATTTTTTGCGGCTATACCACTCATGGCCGTTAAAGCTGGATTTAGTTCATTAACACTTCCATTCATAGGATCGGTAAACTTTGGTATATTTTATCCTCTCATATTAGTTCCTTTGGGTGTCGTTTTTGTTGCAAACTCAGTTAATATGCTAGGTGGTTTTAATGGATCAGAAGGCGGTATGGGTTTGATATATTGTTTATCTTTAGGGTTATTTGCATTGAAGCACGGTGAGACAATTTCTGCAGCTATATTTTTTACGGCAGCAGGTGCCATTTTGGGTTTTCTAAAATATAACTGGATTCCAGCTAAAATCCTTGCCGGGGATAGTTTAACTTATGGACTAGGATCTGTCGTTGCATCTGGAATAATAATCGGAAATATGGAAAAAGCCGGAATGATAGTTATGATGCCATTTATCTTAGAATTTTTCTTAAAATTAAGATCCAGATTCAAAGCTCAATGTTTGGGAAAATTAAAAAATGACGGCAAGCTTGAAGCACCTTATGGTAAAAATGTATATTCTCTTACCCATATAGTAATGAATTTAGGTAGTTTCACAGAAAAGCAAATTACTTTATCTTTGATGTTAATTGAAATAATTTTTTCTTGTCTGCTTCTAGTTTTGTTTTGAATGAAACTCTATTTTTTCAATACGTACTATATATTAATATTATTAAATCTAATTTTTTTAGATTAATATGAAAATTGGCGTTATTGGCACTGGCTATGTTGGAATAACTCTTGTATGTTTGATAAAGTTTGATCATGAAATTGTTTTAATAGGCAGAAATAAGGAAAAAACTAATTTAATCAATTCTGGAGTATCCCCTATACATGAACCCGGTTTAGAAAAAATTTTAAAAAATGGAATTAAGCAAAAAAAAATTCAAGCGACAATAGATTATAATAAAATTCAGGACGCAGATGTAATTTTTATTTGTGTTGGGACGCCCTCTAATATTGATGGTTCAATAAATCTTTCCCAAATAGAATCTTGTTGTAAATCAATTGGAGAATTGATAAAAAAAACCAAAAAGTATCAAGTTATCGTTGTGAAAAGTACTGTTACACCAAAAACAACAGAAACAGTTGTAATACCGATAATCGAAAAGTATTCTGAAAAAAGAGCAGGGAAAGATTTTGGTGTTTGCATGAATCCAGAGTTTTTGAGGGAAGGAGCAGCTGTTTATGATTTTATGAATCCGGATAAAATTTTAATAGGCACCAACGATTTCAAATCTTCTGATATACTAACCAAAGTTTATGACGGGTTTAATAAAAAAATACCACGTGTAATTACAAGTATCGTTACTGCTGAAATGATAAAATATACTCAAAATTCAATGCTTGCATCCAGAATTTCTTTTATGAACGAAATTGCTAATATTTGTGAGAAGATCGGTGTCGATGTATATGAAGTAGCTAACGTGATAGGTATGGATCCTAGGGTAGGTCCTAAATTTCTAAATGCCGGAGCAGGGTTTGGTGGAGCATGTTTTCCCAAAGACGTGAAAGCTTTGATTAACACAGCAAAAAAATTAGAAGTAGAAACAAAAATGCTTAATAGTATAATAGAAATCAATGAAGAACAGCCATTTTGTTTGATTAATTTAACAAAAATTGCTATTGGTGATCTAAAAGGAAAAAATATTTCTGTTTTGGGGCTTGCTTTTAAACCAAATACAGATGATATGCGTGAAGCAAGATCAATACCTGTTATTAAGAGACTTATTCAAGAAGGTGCAAGAGTAAAAGTTTATGATCCCGAAGCTATGAATAACGCAAAAGAAATATTGAAAGATCATGGAATAGAATTTACAAAATCTGCAAAAGAATGTTTAGAGTTAACAGATGCTTGCATAATTATGACAGAATGGGATGAATTCAGAAATTTGGATTTATACAAACCAAATTTTCCTATTATCGATGGCAGAAGAACCATAGATCCAAAAAAAGCTGAAGATTTAGGTATAATATATAAGGGCATTGGTTGGAAATCGAATTTTTAGAATAATCAATATATATTGATACAATTTTTATTAAAATATTTATTCTCTAATAATAAAATCAATAGTTGATATCCAGATGGATGAGATAATAAAAAAAGACATAAATATAATTTCAAATGAAATTAATCAATTCAAAGAAAAAATTGAAGGAAAAAAAATACTCATTACAGGCGGAGCTGGATTTTTGGGCAGTTGGTTTTGTGATATTCTAAATTCTTTTGATGCTGAAATAATTTGTGTTGACAATCTTAGTTCTGGGCATGAAAATAACATAAAACATTTGATCGATAAATCAAACTTTAATTTTATTAATTCTGATATTGATAGTTGCAAAATAGACGAAAAGATTGATTACATTGTTCATATGGCTAGTATTGCAACGCCATCTTTGTATATGGATTATCCAATAGAAACTTTGGATTCTAATATTATAGGGACAAAAAAACTTTTGGAGTTAAGTAAAAAAAATAAAATTAAAGGATTTCTTTTAACTAGTACGAGCGAAATTTATGGTAATCCATCAGATGAAAATGTGCCAACAAAAGAAAATTTTTATGGGATTGTTAATTCTTTTGGTCCGCGTTCTATGTATGACGAAGGAAAAAGAGCCGCAGAGTCATATTGTTATTCCTATTTTAAAAAATTTGGATTAAAAATTAGAATTGCACGAATTTTCAATACTTATGGTCCACGTCTTGATATGAAAGAAACCTCTCAGTATGGTAGAGCTATTATAAAATTTATACATCAATCCATTAATAATAATCCAATAACTGTTTATGGTGATGGAGAACAAACAAGAAGCTTTTGTTATATAACAGATCAAATAACAGGATTGTTTAAACTTTTATTTACACCAAATATTGACGGAGAAGTTTTTAATATAGGAAATGATATAGAAACTTCTATCATAGATTTAGCTAGGATTGTCATCAAGAGCTTGAATTCAAATTCTAAAGTAATTTTAAATTCACCTTCTAACTATGATTTGAAAGATGATCCAAGAAGGCGATGCCCGGATATTTCGAAAGCCAAATTCACTTTTGAGTATTATCCAAAAGTAACTCTGAGAGATGGTATAATCAAAACAGCTAATTGGATGAAAAATAATTTATAACATGTGCTTTTATGAAATTAGTATCTATAATAATACCAACAAAAAACGAGCCTTATATCAATACGCTGATTTCTGAAATTCATAAAGAATTGAATAATTTAAAACATGAAATTATTGTTGTTGATAAAAGTGAAGAATCGCCAAAAATTAAAAATGCTGAATTAATTATCCAAAAATCTGATGGTTTAGGTAACGCCTTTTTAGAAGGCTTCAATTTAATTAAAGGTGATGTTATTGTTTTAATGGATGGAGACGGTAGCCATGACCCAAAAGATTTGAAAAACTTATTAAAGAATATAAAAGAGAATGACATAGTAATAGGTTCAAAATATATACATGGATCCAAAGTTGAGGATCCATTTTATAGAGTTGTCATTAGTCATGGTGCAAATTTGATAACTAGATTTTTTCTAGGAATAAATATTAGAGATCCAGTATCAGGATTTGCAGCCATAAGAAGAGATGTCATGAATAAAATTAAGCTTTACCCTATTGGATATAAAATTATAACTGAATTAATATATAAAGCAACAAAAAAAAATTATAAAATTTCTGAAGTCCAGTTTGTGTTTCATAAAAGAAAAAGAGGTCAGTCAAAATTTAATTTTAAAGAAATTTTCAGATTTATTAGACTTATTTTACGTTTAAAATTTTTAGGCAGGTAGTTTTCCAGTTTTGCCTGTTTTCTCCCAAAGATTTTCGAATTCTTTTCTATATTGAGTTTTATATATAATTTTTTCAGCCATTTTTTTACCTTTTAGGTTATACCATATTATAGAATTATATTGCGTTGCACCCCATGCTAATATATCAAAAAGTTTTGTCTTAAACATGATGTCTCTTAATATAGGAACTTTTCTAAAATTCATTTCTAGCAAAAATATTGGCTGCCTATTCGGTTTTGGCTTTGCAAATTTATCGATATAAAATTTATCACCAATTATTTCATATTTTGTAGACCCGACATTCATTTTTTCTGATAATATAATATGGTCAATTTTTTTATGTTCCAGCCCCATAAATTTTGCTACTACAGTATCTATTGCCACTCTATCACTACCAGCAAATATGACATTTGTTATTTTTGGAGTTCCGGTTCTTGGCGCATCACCCTCCATTGTTACGGTTCCATCTACTACATTGTAAGTTGTTTTTTTGAAATAATTGTTTATATCTGCAATTACTTGATTTACTAACAGATGATAGTTGTGTCTAACACCCCTTGGTATTAATCCCCAATGATTTTTTAAGCAACATGTTAATTTTGTAAGGCAATGTGATTTTGCGATAGGTATATTTATTATTGTATCAGCTTCAAGAACTGATTTAGAAACAAGCATTTCTTTTAGTATTTTTCCATTTATTTGTTGCATGGTTGCTTCTTCATCTGATATATTAACAAATTCTATTCCATATTTTTCAGCTATATCAATTATACCCCATAGTTTTGCCGCTTTGTTTAATTGTTTTGCCGCTGCTAGGTCCGCATCACCAATTTTTATTTTTGCCTTTGGGAACCCTTCTTTAATTTTTTGTATTACACTTTCAACCACCCACGGCGATGTGCATTGACCCGGAACAAGTTGATCTGAAATACCATTTATTTTTAAGAAAAATTTATTTCCATTTATATATTTTTTCCATTCAGTTAGTTTCATTGCCTTTCTAACTGCATCTTGTACGCAAACCTTCCCTTTCTTTACCTTTACAAATGCGACTTTACTCATTCTCATCACTCATAACAGCTTCAGCTGCTTCAAAACCGGATTCTAAAGCAGATGAAACGTTTCTTATTTTTGGAAATATTCTAAAAATACCCGCGAAATATATTCCATTGTCTGATATGGGTGGATTTTTGAAGTTTATATCAAAGATAGCTTCAGCATGTTTGAATTTAACTATTTTATACCAATCAATATTTTTTTTACACTTCTTAAATATTTTATCTAAATATTTGATATATATTTCAAATATTTCTTTTTCATTCTTATACCATAAATAATTTTTTCCACTGAAATATGTTGCTAGATAAATATTACTTTTATTTTTTGGCGCCGAATCTTTATGTAAAACACTATTTGTAAATATTACTTTGAATGGATAATTATCTAAAATATTTAACCAATAAAAATTTGTATATTTTTTCTTTAATCCTATACAAGCACAAATAACACTTAGATACTCTATTTTTTTGAATGATTTTCTTAATCTTTTTGAATGATTATTCATTGTTGCTAATTTCATGTATATTTCCGGTGGAATGGTACTTATTATAACATCAAATTTCTCTTTTTTTGTTACACCTTTTTCATAAAAAGTTATTGTTTTATTTTTTACGTCTATGTTTCTTACATCGACATTTATTTTAATTTTGCAATTAGTATTTTTTAATTTTTTTATCATTAAATCTAATATTTGTCCTTCTCCACCATCTTCAAGCCACCCAAAACGTTTCATAAAAGATTGTGATTCTCTAACGAATCTTGTTCCAAACCATGCTGCAGAAATTTTTTTTGGTTGTTTATTAAATTTGTTTTTTATTAATTTTTCAAAAATTATTTTATAATTATTTTTTCCTACTCTTCTTATTATCCAATCCTCGGCGTTTATCTTTTCGGTATCAGACCAGTCTTCTTTTAATGAGCAATTTATTATGAAAGCGAGTAATTTTATTTTATCTATCAAATTTACTGGGAATTTTAACATATCTACAGGTGATGATAAACCCCAAATTTTATTTTTGTAAACAAAACCAGTTTTGACTTTTGTTCTATGAAATTTGTGTTTTATTCCAAGATAATTAATCATTTTTACTGTTGTTAAATCTCCCTCAAGAATATGATGATATGTTTTATTAATATAATATGTTTTTTTATCCCAGTTTATCTTATATCTTGATGCGAGACCACCAATAAAACTTTCTCTTTCGAATATAGTAACATCAAAACCATTTTCTTTTAATTTTAGAGCAGATGCTAGTCCTGCGGCACCAGATCCTATTATACCAATTTTTTTCATATTCTTCTTGTATAATGAAAATGTTAAAATATTAATTGATTACTTTTGCTATGAAAAATGCAGTTTTCATTTTATTTCTACCAACGATTTCAAATTCTTTAATATTAATTTTTTGAATTTCTAAACTACTTTTGAATTCTTCACCCATGTATTTTGTCCATGGGTTGATATTCCATAAATCTATGTCTTCATTTTCATTTCTTATATCCAATACAGTATCTAATAAATAGGAAACATTTTTTGATTTTATGTAATTTGTAATATTATTTTTTTCAATTGCCTGAATTGCCTCAAAATTTATTACTCCATCCAAATTAATATTAGATCTTTCTGAATAATATCCAATCAGTCCGCTATTGAACGAAGCAATGATTATATTCGTTTTTGTATTATTTTTTACCCATAAACCCCCTTCATACATCATTATCTGCCATGGAACGTAACCCCTGTTCCATTCGTAATTAGCATTTATCAAAATGTTAGTTAATAAGATACTAAGTATAAATGACAGAATAAAAAATTTGTATTTTATCTTTTTAGCAAAAGTGAATATTCCATTACATAAAGTAATTAATAAGAGAGATGAAGATGCAGTAAAATATCTAAGATCCAATCTCCAAATATATGCCGAATAAAATAAAAATATTAAGCAGATATAAATAAAGGATACAGATAAAAATATATTATATTTTTTAATACCTATGAATAAAAAGTATAGAATTATGAGACCGAAAATTATATTTATTATGTTTGAATTAATTATCCCAAAATAATAAGTTAAAGAAAAAATACCAGTTAAAAAATTTCTAAATAATATTTTTGTTATATCATAAATGTTGCAGTGTTTTATGTCACAGATCATGTGGCCTAAATTATATACAGCTTTTCCACTACTAGGAATGAACGTTCCAAAATTTATATAGTTCCACATTAACCAGGGAGATGCTATCAAAAAAATTGTAATACCCAAAATAAAAAAATTTTTTATTATTAAATCGATTTTTTTAACTTTCCAAAGTAATATGACACAAATACTAAAAACTAAAAAAATGGAATCTAACCTTGATAATACCGTTATGCCCAACAATAAACCTAAAAATATTATTTTTTTATTTGTAAAATTTTTGATAGAAATAAAATATAGAATAGTTATATTTATTAAGAAAACAGTTAAAGCCACCTCTATACCGTTTAATGTAAAAAATAAAAATAATGGATTGATAGAATAAACCATTGAACTTAGTAATCCAATTTTTTCTCCGTAAATTTTTTCTCCGATTCTATATATAAGAAATATTGTTATAGTATCTATTATTGATGCTATTGTTAAAACTAAATTTATAGCTAATTCATTTTTAATTATTTTAAATATAGAAACTATAATGAATATCCACAATGGTTGAAAACCATTAGTTAACGAAATTCCGTCAAAAGATATTCCATTACCATTAGCAATATTTCTGGATATAGAGAACGCTATAAAAGCATCATCTATTAGAATTTTTTGTAACAGAGTTTCTATTTTTTGCCAAGAGATGAAAAGTCTGAAAATTAAACCAATAATTATTATTGATAATATGACCAATTCTTTGTTTATTTTCTTCATGTTATTGACTTTAAAAGCTTAAATTTTTAAATACCTCTTAATGAAGCTATCTATTATAGTACCAGTCTATAATGAAGAAAAAACTATTTCTAATATTATTGATCAAGTAGCTTCTCATGATTATGGTATAAAAAATGATATTATAATAGTTAATGATGGATCGTCTGATAAAACATACCAAGAATTAAAAAAACTTAAAAAGAGAATTAAAAACTTAAAAATTATATCATATGAAAAAAACAAAGGTAAAGGGTACGCCATAAGAAAAGGAATAGAAAAATCAGATGGTGATATAGTAGTTATACAAGATGCAGATCTTGAATATAACCCCAAACAGATCTTATATTTAATAAAACCTATTATTGATAGGAAAAAAAAAGTTGTTTTTGGGAGTAGGTTTATTGGAAAATATAAAAATATGAAATTTTTTCAATTGTTAGGAAATAAGATTTTAACATTTTTAACCAATTTTTTATTTAATACAAATTTAACTGATATGGAAACTTGTTATAAGTGTATACATAGAAATGTATTGAAAAATATAGAACTTTTTAGTGATAGATTCGAAATAGAGGCAGAAATCACGGCAAAGATAATAAAACATGGTTATGATATATATGAGTTGCCTATAAACTACTCAGCTAGAACAAAAGAAGAAGGTAAAAAAATAAACTGGAAGGATGCCATAAATAATATGATTGTTCTCCTTAAAGTTAAATTTAATATGTTATGATGATTAAAAATGAAAAAGATTAGTCTTTATCACCTGTTTTTTTTTATTATTATTCTTAAAATATTGTTTTTTCTGATCTCTCCAACTTTCAGGTTTGGGGATGATATTAGATACCTAGCCTCGGCCAAAACCATATATATAACAGGTGATGCTTTACCAAAGTTTGATGTTTTTGCTAATAATCTCATATGGTATCCACCACTAATCCTATATATTTTATCTTCATTGTTTTCTTTATCTTTAGGTAAGTCTGTTTTGTGGTTTGTTTTTTCTAAATTATTTGAGTTTTCTCTCTTTCTTGGTTCTTTGATCGTTTTCTTAAAAATTTTAGACAAATTAAAATTTTCAAAAAAAGAAAAAATATTTTGCATTTCTCTTTTTTCATTGTATCCAATTAGTATGTTTTTATCAACATCTGTTATGCTGGATTTTCCATTATTATTTTTTACTTTATTATTACTTTGGTTTCTTTTTTTTGATAAAAACTATTTTATTAGTTCTATAATTTGTGGTTTAATTATAATAACAAAATCTTCTGGTATTTTAGTAGTGATTTCATCAATTTTGTCCGTATTAATTTTTGAAAAAAACAAGGGTTTTAAACTAAAATATATATTTTTTGCCACAGTATTTTCTTTTGTTGTTGGAGGATTTTGGTTTTATAACAACTATCTAAAATTAGGTACTTTATTATACGATCCTTGGACGTTGCAGGAAGTTAATTCATATCAACAAAGACCAATTTTATCTAAACTGTTTTTTGGTCATTTAAGTTTTTGGGGTATACCACCTTCATATAGAGTTTCCACCAGATTGAATGTATCTGATCAATTAATGTTGTTCCTAGAAGTTTGTGCTTCAGTATTTCTGATTCCTATAACTGTTTTAATATTATGTAGCATTAATAAAAATTACAAAAAAAACATGTACTTATTACCTTTTATTATTATATTTTTTGTATTTGCTATCTACTATTTTTTCAGGGTTACATTTTCAGATATTTCACGATATGTATTTCCAATATTTCCAATATTATGTATTTTTCTTTCTAAATTTATAAATTTAAGAAACATATTTTTTAAAACATATTTTTATTTTATCTTTATTTTCTTTATTTTGATTTCTTTTTTAGTTCAGTTGTATATGTTTAACAAAGAAAATAACATATTAAACGATATAAATAACATATTAAATAAAAGAAACAGCAAACAAATTTTTGTTTCAATTGAAGACAAAGAATTAATATGGATAATCAATTTGTATTATAATATCGACATAAACAAAACAAATGAATTTTGTAGTAATCCAGAAAGAATTAATTCAATTTACTATTGTGAAGATAAAGACAGAATAACTGTTTTTAGAAGAACCAGTATTATAGATTATGGGGAAACATTAATTTCAAGATGATTAATTTACATTAGATATTAGTCTTATAACTTCAGAAAGACCGTCATTTTCACATAATTCACCTTTTAGTATACAGACAAAATTACATTTTACTGCCTTTGTTAAATTTTTTTCGTATAAAATGAATGTTTTATTGTTAACAGTTTTCTCAAAAACCTTTTTAATTTCATTTTTTTTAAAGTCCTTATCACCCAAGCTATTTTCTTGGTCAATAATATAATTTATGCCCCATTCATCTAGGAAATCCTTTGATATATTGTTATCCCATAGAATACAAGGTCTTATAACATTTCCCTGTATTTTGTTTATTCTTCCATATAAAACATAAACCGAAGAAAAAATTGGTTCCTCTGACAGTATTAATACATTCCCTCCAGATTTAGTTGAATTCATAATTTCATTTATAGGATATTTTTCTTTTATGTAATTATTTTTTATATTTTCTATTATTTGTAATAAGATGAGTGCACATAATGCAACAATTATGATTTTTTTATATTTCCAGTTTTTGTTAACAAGTTCTTTTATTGAAAAAACAGTTGATATTACGTATAATGGCATTAAAATAAACGCAAATCTCGGATCTGCATCTGCAAATAACATAAAAGTTGTTAAAGGAATAAAAAGCCAAACAAAATAAAATCTATTTTTGTAATTTTTTACTAAAAAATAAATTGTTGACATTCCAACTAGTGGTCCAATAAAATGACCAAAATTAAAAAATATATCAAAATATCTTAATTTACTTCCAAAGGGTGTTGTTGCAATATGTATTACTAGATTGTATAATTTAAATTTTAAAACGAAAAATACATATGGTAGTAATATTATTCCAGAAACTAAAAAACTTGTTATGATTTGCTTTAATGATTTTCTATTAGATAAGAGCGAGTCGAGGAAAATTATTGGATAAAGAAACAAAGAAAAGAATTTTGTTAGCATAGCAATTGCCAAAAGCACCCCAAATTTTATGTATTCTATTTTTTTTACTTGCTTCTCTTTTTTTAATTTTATATAATAAAGTACAGATAGAGAAAATACTAGAATTTGTATAATATCCATCATTATTTTATCTGCATAATGAAACATACTAGAAAAAGTTAAAAAAATTATAATTCCCAGTATTGAGTATTTTTCATCTTTCACTATTTCTTTACATAGAAGATATATTACATAAGTTGTTGATAATAAAATTGTTATATTGAATATTCTTAGTATAATAATATTTTCTGAGAAAAATAGAATTGTTGCTATTAGCATATGATAGATTGGTGGATAACTCGGTGTCACTTTTGGATATCTTACAACAAAATTTGTTGCAAAATTTGTTAAATCTTGTATAGAATTGAAATTCCTTAAATTATTTATTATGTCTTTTATAAAAAATCCTATCAATACATGTGTACCCTCATCTGCCCCCCAAACATAGTCTTGTGTTATTAACAATCTTATTAATAAGAAAAATAAAAAAATAATTACTATTGTAAAATTTATTTTTAATTTAAACACCTTTTATACATTTTATAAGTTTTCTTTGCTGCCATTTTCCAGTCAAATTCTTTCACCCTTTTAAGATTTTTTTTAACCATATCATAACGCAAATTATTATTTGATAAAATTTCAATAGAGGTTTTTGTAAATAAGTCTATATTATCTGGATTAAAAAGAAATTTTTTGTCCCCAACAAGTTCTGGTATGGATGATCTGTTGGAAGCTATTACTGGTATTCCAGATGCCATAGCTTCTAATACCGGAAAACCAAAACCTTCGAAATAAGATGGAAATATAAACAAATCAGAGGAATTGTAATATAATGTAAGGAGATTTTCCGGTACATTGTTTACTTGTATTATAGAATCGTTGAGTTTGTAGTTGTTTATCAACGTGTTTATTTTACTATTAAAATCTCCTATTCTGATAAGAACACTATTTTTTTCTATTTTTTTAATTTTATAGAAAATTTTTATCAATCCATCTATATTTTTTCTACCTAAACTTGACCCAACATGTAATATTATCTTTTTATCAAATGGGAGTTTTAATTTTGATCTGGATTCCTCTTTGTTTCTTGGCTTGAATTTATTTCTGTCAACACCTTCATAGACAACCTCTACAATTTTATCATCAAGATTATAATATTCCTGTAATTGTTTTTTTGTATTTTTAGATACTGTTATTATTTGATCAAATATTTTTATTTTATCATACATTTTTTTATGAAAATAGTTTATTATTGGATTAAAATCGCTACAAAATAACGAATTAATGTCATGTACAGTTATTATTCTTTTTGTTCCTGTGTTTATTCCAGATAAAAACTGATTAGATGCATGTAATACATCATATTTATTTAAATTTTTCAGTTTATTTGGTATAAAAAACATTTCATTTAGTGTATCTTTCAAAATAGGGTAATTAAACTTTTTTATATTTTTTATATTTTTCATTTTTGATGTATTTTTAGAATCAAAGTAAATCAATTCTGTATTTTTCAGATGTTTAAACAATTCGAAAGCGTATCTTCCTAAACCACTTTCGATTTTGAAATCAGTCACAATGCCTATCTTCATTTTAATCAGATTTTGCCAATAATAATATCTCTGTTGGTTTCAAAAACTTCCCTAATAAAAAGGCAACAGGCAAGGCAAACCTTGAGAATATCTTATACATGCCTCTAAATTGATGTCTTTGCCATATTTTAAGTATTATAAAGCCTTTTTTCGTTATCATTTCTTCCAAAAAATTTTTTGTAAATATAAATTTGTGCGTAGGGTCTGATTCCGGATACATGTATTTTCCTTGAGGTATCCTTATTAGTAAGATTCCATTTTTTGTTAAAACTCTTTTAAATTCTTTGATACATATACTTGGGTCTTTTGTGTGCTCTATTATATGCGAGGCAAATACGCCATTAAAACTAGAATTTTTAAATGGAAGTCTTCTAACATCACCGCGAATAAATTCTTTTGTATTTATATCCATACCGATAGCTTTGTCTTTAAACTTTGTAAACCATCCGCTGCCACACCCAACATCTAAAACCACTTTACATTTACTAAAAAAAGACCAATAATATTTTATTTCATTTTTTGGATATTTCAATTCAGCCAAGTTATCACTTTAGGATTAATTTATATTTTTCTAAAATCGTGTTCCATGAAAATTTTGTATTCAATATTTTAAACCCGTTTTCTCCTAAAATTTTCATTTTTTTCTTATTATTAATAAGTTTCAGGATACTTTTTGCCAATTCAATTTCATTTTCCCTTTCCACTAATATTCCGGTTTTATTGTTTATTACTATCTCATTCATACCACCAACATTTGTTGCTATTATTGGTTTTTTAAATTGATATGCAACAAAAGGCACAGAACTATTTGTTATCTCTTTATATGGCATTACTATTATATCACTTGCACAAATATATTGCGAGAGTTCATTTAATTGCGTATATTTTAATTTGGTTTTTATAAACTTTTCAATGTTCAGTTTTTTTATCATATTTTCGTAGTAATCCCAATCCATCCAATTTTTTTTTATTGGGCCAACTATAAAAAGTAAAATATTTTTTTCTTTATCAGTTATAATTTTCATCGAATTTAGAATTACATCCAATCCTTTGTCAGGTGTAATTATGCCGAAAAACAATAACATTTTTTCATATTTTTTCACTTTTATCTTTGATTTTGCTTTATTTTGAGATATAATTTTTGGATTTTCCATATACGGTCCCAATGGAATATAAAATGTATTATTAAATCCTAAACTATTTACTATACTTTCATTATATTTCGAATGAACAACTATTATATCACTATTTTTCAGAATATACTTTCTTGTGAAGATAGGTCTATATTTTGTTCTACTAGTTAATGGGTCATCATGTGAATCAAATATAAATTTAAATGAGTTATTCATTTTTTTAATAAATATTATAAGTAGTGTAATAGGCCAAGTTAAGGCTTGTATGTCAACATTTTTATATTTCCCGCTATTTATTTTTTTTATTAAGTTCGTGTAATATAGTATTCTGTTTAGTAACCCTCCCTTTCTATAATAAAAATCAACATTTATATTATTCTTTAATTTTTCGTATAATGGCTTTGCGTAGTTGAATATTCCGCCGAAATCTGTATCACACACAATTAATGTATTTTTAACCAAAACACCACCCTTTAGAACCTTTTCTTTACTATTAATTATAGAATGAAATATAAGAGTGGTAGCGAATATGAAAATATGTGTATCTTCGAGCGCAGGTGGACATCTAGCGGAAGCTTTACAGATAGTGTCTGAATTAAAAAATCATGAAATATTTTTTTTCACATTTTATGTTAACCATATAAAAAGATCTTTAAAAAAGTATTTAGTTTATTTTACATTTAATCCAAGGCGTAACCCTTTAGTTTATTTTAGAATAATATTAAAATCTTTTTTGGTTTTATTAAAAGAAAGACCCAAAATAATTATATCAACAGGTGCTGGCGTTACGATTCCAATTTCTATTTTGGGTAAGCTTTTGTTTAGATCAAAGTTAATATACACTGAATGTTCTGCTCAGGTATTTAAGCCAGCTATAACTGGTAAAATATTATATCCATTTGCAGATTTGTTTTTCGTTCAATGGAAATATTTACTGAAATACTACGGAAAAAAGGCTCAATATGGTGGTTTGTTAATATGATACTTGTGACTGTTGGAACACATGAACAGCCATTTGATAGATTAATAAAATCTATTGATAAAATAGCAAAAAAAAAGCATTATAAATTTCTTCTACAGATAGGTTATTCAAACTATAAACCTCAACATATAAAAAACATCTATAAATTTATTTCTTATGAAAAAATTATAAAAATTATAAAAAAATCTAAAATTATTGTATCTCATTGTGGTATAGGTACAGTTTTATTATGTTTAAGATATAAAAAACCCATTATTATAGTTCCACGTCTTAAGGAATTTAATGAACATACTGATAATCATCAGTTACAATTAGCTGAAATTTTAGAAAGAGATAAAAAAGCAATTTGTGTTTATGATATAGAAAAGCTTGAAGAGTCTATAGAATTGGCTAAAAACCTTAAAATTAAGCCATACAAAAGAGGTTTGATAGTAAAGAAAATTAAATATTTTATTAAAAAATTAAGTGATTAAATGAAAATTTTATTTATATCTAGAGGTTTTAAACCCGCAATAGGGGGCACAGAAACGTATATTAATGAATTATATGATCATATAATAAAAAACCATGAAATTGTTTGTATTGTTCATTTTAATTCAAAAAGAAAAAATCGGAAAGACATATTACAAATAGTTCCACCTAATACAAATAGTAGATTTCTTATTTTTTTGCATTTTATTTTCTATTCCATTAAAATTGCTCTAAAACGAAATTTCGATATAATACATGCAAATACAGAGGTGTCAGGACTATCAGGAATTTTTATTAAATTTTTAAAAAATAAACCTTTAGTGACTACAATACACGATACAGGTTTTATAAGGTCCAACCCACAGTGGTCTTGGATTGGTAGAGCTTCAAGGCGTATTCTAAGAAAGTTTGTTTGTAAAATTTCAAATTCTGTTATTACTGTAAGTCCTGGAGTTAAGAATCAAATGGTTAAATTTTTAGGCGTTTCAGAAAAAAATATCAAAGTCATACCATATGGTATAGATATTAAAAAATTCAACCCAAATGTTAAAAGTGACGTTCGTAAAAGATTACATTTAGAGAATGAATTTTTAATTTTGTTTGTAGGCATGTTTTATCCTAAAAAGGGTCTGGAGTATTTAATAGAATCTTTATATAATATAAATAAAAAATTTTCTAATTTTAAGTTAATTTTAGTTGGTGATGAGATATATCATGGATATAAACAAAAATTATTGAATTTAATTAGCAAATTTAAATTATCGAATAAAATAATTTTTGTAAATTCAGTCCCATTTAATGAAATGCCATCGTGGTACAAGGCATCAGACATTTTTATTTTACCCAGTATTGATACTGAAGGATTAAGCTTGACCTGTTTGGAGGCAGGTGCATGTGGGAAGCCTGTTATAGCTTCTACTATTTTAGAAAAAACTAATGCGGTTTTGCCCAATAAAACAGCATTAATAGTAAGGTCGAGGAATGTTGATGATTTAACAGAGAACATACTTAAATTGGTTTACAACAAAAAACTAAGAAAAACACTCGGAGCTAACGGTATAAAGTATGCTTCCAGTTTTAATTGGGAGAAAACAAGTAAAAAAACTGAAGAAATATATATTAATTTAGTTGGTGATAGGAATCAAAATTCTTGATATAGGTTGCGGATTAAATAAATACAATTCTGGAAATTCTAAAGACACAATATTTGGTTTAGATAAATTTTTTTCTAAAAATACTGACGTTATATCAGATTTAGAATCTTGTTCATTGCCATTCAAATCCAATGTTTTTAATGAAACAATAGCCAGTCATATATTAGAACATATTGAGAACTTATTTTTTTTAATGTCAGAAATACATAGAGTATCTAAACCTCACGGTATATTAAGAATATGGACACCACATGCTTCAGATATGTCAGCCTTCGGTCATATAGGTCATGTTAGGTATTTTACTGTTAATACGTTTTTACATTTTACATTTGAAAATAAAGAAAATCAATTTATAAATGAAAAATTTAGATTAAAGAAAATTGAATTATATTTTGTTAGAAAATTATCAAAATTTAAATTTTTTAATATTTTATTTTATCCATTTATGAATATAAACCATAAATTTTATGAAAAGTTTTTATGTAGACTTATTCCGGCAGGAGAAATGTACGTGGAATTAGAAGTGATTAAATGATAAAAAGACCGACAGTTTCAATATTTGTTCCAGTAAAAAATGCTAAATTTACAATAAAACAGTGTATTGATTCTTTACTTAATTTGGACTATAAAAACAAGAAAATTTTTGTTATCGATAATATGTCTAATGATGGAACATATGGTATATTGAGACGATATAATAAAAAAATTTTCCTAGATAGAATGTCAGGGACAGTTCCAAAACTACATAATGAAATAATAAAATTAGTAAAAAGTAATTTTATAGCATATACGAATGCTGATTGTGTTGTTAGAAAAGACTGGTTAAATAAATTACTGTCAGGCTTTACTTCTGGTGATATAATAGCTACGACAGGGTATTGTGCAACACCTAAGAATCTAAACAAATTTCAAAAAATCATAGGGAGAGAGCTGGAATTTAGATTCAAAAGTTCACCTGAATTTGTTTTTAGAGGACCAGATATGAATTTATGTGTTCGTGCTGAAACTGCTAGGAAAGTCATGTTTGATGAGAGATTTATTTGGTCTTGGGAGTCAGATTTTGGATATAGACTTACTAAAATAGGTAAAATGAAATTCATTCCAGATGCAATAGTATATCATTACCATAGACCTTCTTGGTCTAGTTTTTTTAAACAGCAATTTAACAATGCCTTAATTAATGTGTTTTTATATTGGAAACACAAAGGAAAAATCTTTGGAGACAACATTTCTACGACCTCTATGGCTTTCACATTAGGATTTGCCTTTCTTTTAGTATTTTCTTTATTTTTATCGCTTTTCAACAATTTTTTTATTAAAATAACTTTACTATCCATGTTTTCTTTATTTTTCTTATATTTAAGAGATATCATAAAAATATCTAAAGAGATTGATGATATACCTATAGTTTCTGGCATTCTTGTTATAAGAACTATTGCATGGGTGTTTGGTTGGACCATGGGTTTATTTATGTTTTTTAGAAACGGATGGTATAGAAGGTAATAAAAATGAGGATACTTCATTTAGGAAAATACTTTTTTCCTGATTCTGGTGGAGTGGAAAGAGCTACTTATGCAATATCCAAAGAGGCTGTAAAATCCGGTCATGATGTTACCGTCGTGGTTTTTAATTCATCGAATGAATACAAAAAAGAGATTATTGATGGAATAAAAATAATACGCCTGCCTAAAATTTCAAAAATTTTCAGGGCTCCCTTCACAATTCCTATAATAGGATTAATAGAAAAGATAAATCCAGATTTAATTCATCTGCACATTCCTAATCCATGGTTCGAATTTAATTTATTAGTTTATCTTATATTTAATCCAAATTCAAAAGTTGTAGTAACCTATCATTCGGATGTTGTTAATTACACACCAATACATTTTTTTGGTAATTTTATTAGATATATATATTTGCTTCCGATGTTGAAAATTTTTTGTAGAAAAATTATAGCTACGAGCCCAAATTATGTCAGAGATTCATTCATTTTGTCTAGTTTGAATTCAAAAGTTTCAGTAATACCACTTAGTATCAATGTATCTAAATTTAAAACAAAAGATAAAATAAAATCAGATAAAATAAAATTGCTCTTTGTTGGCAGACTTTTTCCTTACAAAGGCTTGAACTATCTTTTAGAAGCAATAAAAATAGTTTCTAAAGCAAAACAGAAATTTATTCTTTATATAGTTGGTGATGGTGAATTAAAAGAAAATTTAAAAAAACAAACGAAATCGCTTATGATTGACAATTTTGTTATGTTTGTAGGAAAACTTTCTGATAAAGGACTATTAAAATATTATAATTCTTGCGACATTTTTATTTTACCATCAATTTACAAATCAGAAGCCTTTGGAATAGTGCAATTAGAAGCAATGGCCTTTGGAAAACCTATTATTTCGACAAACATTAGCGGTAGTGGTGTATCTTATGTTAACATAAATAACTTTACTGGAAAAGTAGTTCAGCCAAGAGATAGCAAAGCTTTAGCTAACGCTATTGTTGAACTTATGAATAATAAAAATTTGAGGATAAAAATGGGCATTAATGCAAAAGAAAGGGTAAAAAATTATTTCAATGAAAAAAAGATGATAAAAAACACATTTTATGTTTATAATGAAGTTTTAAAAGGTGATTAGTATGTCAGTTTTCAAGAAAACAATTTCAAACACTTTTTATATGATTTTTGTTTGGGCTATACTCACAATTTCTTCCTTTCTCTTCCAACTTATATCAGTAAAATATTTGACTCAAGAAGACTTTGGCATATCTATTACAGCCATTAACTTCTCAGTATTTGTTTCAAGCATTGCAGCACTCGGATTTAATATAGCAATTGCTAAATTAATTCCAGAATATCTGAAAAAAAGAAATGGTAATAGAATAAACAATATAGTATCAAAATCCTTTTTTATAGTTATTATATCTAATTTCATTGTTTTTACTATCATAATATTTAATTTAAGACCAATTTCAATTTTACTTAAATTACCAAATATTTCTATCTTGATTCTGTCTTTAATTTCGTTTTTCTTTTATTCTATGGCCATCTTGTTTGGGAATATAATATATGGTACTCAGGATATGAAAAGATATTTTATTTCTGGAAGTTTATTTGGTATAACCAAATTTTTCGTGTGTTTTTTATTAATTTTACTGGGGTTTAGATATTTGAGTCCAATAATAGGTTTTTTGTTCGGTAGTGTTGTTTGGTTAATATTACTTTTTACACCAAAAATGATAACATTTAAAATAGAAAGTTTATATGATAAAGAACTGTTTGAATATAGCATACCTGGTTTGTTAAGTACGTTTTCCAATTCTCTTTTTACGAATTCACAATATATTATTCTGTCTATAGTGAAAAACGTTCAGTTAACTGGTATATTTGGTGTAGGCATGCTGATATCTTCTGTCATAGCTGTTATACCCAACATTTTATCATTATCCATATTTCCAATTTTATCAGAATTGTCAACAAATAAAAGCAAAAATCAATCAGTTAGATTATTAGAATACACAGTGAAATATTCGATTTTTTTTACCATCCCAATTATTTTTACCTTTTCAATATTTGGTGAAAACATTATTTTGTTATTTTCAAATCAAAATTATATAAGTGCTAAATATTTAATTCCAATTCTTTCTGTATCATCATTAATAATGGCACTTGCAACAGGATTTAACAATGCTATATATGCTGCAAAAAACCCCGCAACATATAAGCATATTTTGTTAATAGTATCTTCTATATTCCTTATTTTAACTCCCGTGTTATCATATGTAAAAGGAGATATCGGCATATCAATTAGCTATTTGTTAACTATGATGATATTTTTCGTTTTAAGTTTTTTAAATTTAAGAAAAATCATGAAATTACAATTTCCATTTATTGATTTATTTAAAATTCTTTTAGTTTCTACTATGGTTTTCTTACCATGGATATTTTTGAAATCGCATTTAAATAATCCATTTTTGTTAATTTTTGTTTGCGGTATTTCGTTTATTTCGTATTTTTTGTTGTTAGTAATTTTTAAGTTCTATCAGTATGATGATAAGCGTATAATAAAATCTCTTTTGAATAAAGCTAAATTGAGCTATCTCAATAAAATAATTGATAGAATTTAATTAATTTTGATTTTAAACATTTTTATTTCTGGATTGGAGTACACTAATTCAAAGTTGTTTAAACCTTCACCATTAAAGAAAAATGTTTTTACGAACACACTGTCCTTTATTTGTGGTGCAAAATATATTGCATTTTCAAAACCGGGTTGTATCCACAGTAACCCATCTATTTTTTCCAGTTTTGTTGGGTAGTCAGATAAATCAACCAATTGTACTTCTCCACTTTCTTTGAAAAACATTAGATTAGTTATTACAAATTTATTATTATAGATAGGTATTATTGTGTCATTTCTTTGTACTATACTAAACCTTAGACCAGTACCACCATAATCATATGAAAATACATTGCTACCATCTTTGTTTGCCATTACAATAGGTTTACCTGTTTGATCTCTTTGTAAACTTAAGATCCAAGGACACCAAACCCAAACACCTCTGTTTTGATAACTGAATTCACCGCATGACATTTGCCCATCTTCTGTTTTTGGTGTTGACGCACAGCAAGATCCTGGATTTTTTAAGAAGTCGTCACGAGATCCTATTGGTGATCTATAACCACCGAAATAATTCATCCATGTAAACTTACCAATTAAATCACTGCTTGATATGAAATAAACATCAGATATACTTTCACAAGCCTCTTTAGGTACTATATCGCCGTATTTGATCTTTACCTTCTCGCAATCTTCAGGTTTTAATTGAGTATATTTTTTAAGAATTTTTACTGCTTCCGTTTCATTGTTAGTTGACATTATCTTTCCCATGTCTTGTATTCTGTCATTATGGTTGTATGGAATGCATTCTGTTGGTCCGCAATGGGCGCCATCACCATGAACTCTTAATCCAGTATAGCCTGCAATTATATGGCCAGGATCCCACCACGTTGTAACCAAAGATTTTTTGTTAGCATTGCTTTTTAGCCAATCCAACATACTTATCCAGTTAGAACTTATATCGTATCCACCAGAATTCATCGATATGGCTAGCGTTTGTGAAGTATATAATATTAAGAGGAAAATCAACAAACCAAAAATTGTTGACTTCAACAGAGTTTCTTTGTTTTTTATATAGTTTATTATATTTCCTATAACATAACCGGCTGAAGCCGCTACAGCTACCGAGAAAAGCAAAGCAAACCTAACTCCATTAAGGATTATCAGAAATGTTATTGATCCCCAAAAGAACAAGAAAATTTCTTCAACACTTATTTTTTCTTTTTTATATAGTTTGTATACAACTAAAATAGGTAATCCTATAAGCATGAAATATGATGGTATTGTTCCTATCCTTTGGATAACTGAGTTAAATCCGGATTTTGTTAATACATCCACTGGTTGTAATTCTGCCACTGAAACGTTTACTATGACACCTTGACCCAGTCTAAATCCAGAGGCAGTTAAAACAAATATAATAACATTGCTAAGTCCGATTAATTCACCGATTATATTTGTAAGTATTACTATAGTTATTAGAGGCAATAAAGGCTCTTTTAACTCCCTCAAAAATTCTTTAAGGTTTATTTTTCCATTGTTTCGTTTATAGTGCTTGATAAAATTTACTAAAAATATCAATGGTATTAAAGTTGAAAAGAATAAAATTACATACCATCCAAACCACCAACTATAAACAAATAATAAATTTGTCATTACAGCAAACGCTATAAAATACCATTTAGGATTTTTCATTGCAAGAAACATTGCATATACGCACAGGTAAGAATAAAATACAACAACAACGTCTGTATCTAAATAGCCAGCCAAAGATACACCAATAAAAACAGGTGTCATCACGGCAAATATAGCGGTTGCCACACCACCCCATTCATTTGACAGTCTTTTACCTAGAAAATAAGCAGGTATTACACTAAGTGCTGTCATTATTGCGGGTGAAAGAATTGCAGCTTTCATAAATGTTGTTTCTGCAAAAATGTTCAGTATTTTGTAAAACAAAATTATTGTATAGAGCCACCCGCTACTTGTTGGAAAGGGTCTACCAGGAGGGAAAAAAGATAAAATATCCCAACTAGGTGGTTTCAAATTATTGTCCAATATTTCTTTCGCATGTCTGTAGAACCACCATGGATCATAATCTGCAACTAAATCAGGAATTTGAGCTGTTCTACTTTTGTATGCTATAAAAACCAACAACGCCAAAAACACAGCTGATATCAAAAAATTTAATTTTACTTTTTGAAATTTCATAGAACCTTATCTCTTTATTGTTATAGAATCATAAATGTTTGTTAATCTTTTTAAAAATGATGGCCAAGCGTATTTTTTAGCAATTCTCATGTTTTCTATACCATCTTTTTTTGCTTTTTGCGGATTTTCTATATAATATCTTATATTTTTCACTATCTCATTTGTGGAGTTCGAATTCATTATTTTTCCCCATTGTCCTATGTCCACTGTTGATACTATAGCACAACCAGATGCCATAGCTTCTAATATTGTTATTCCAAAACCTTCTGTTAAGGACGGCAAACAAAAAATTGAAGCTTTTTTATAAATATTTATTAAATCCCTACCTTTTAATGGTCCAGTAAATGACACATTTTTTGGAGCATATGTCGTCATTTTTTCTATATAACCTCCACCACCAACTATCATAAAGTCTACTTCTTTCAATATTTTTGCAGCTTCAATTAAATTATCTAACCCCTTAATTTTAGCTATTGATTCATCCATGGAAAAATTACCAACAAATAAAACATATTGATCTTTTTTATTTTTGTGTGAATATTTTTTAAATTCTATACCTGGAGTTGCCATATAAATTCTTTTTTCGTCAATTCCCATTTCAATTCCAATTTTTTTTGATAAGTTATTTTGAAAAACAAAGGCATCGTAGTCTCTAACTAAATAGAACTTTTCCATTGTCTTGAAGGCCATTCCAATAATAGGACTCTTTACAAACTTCCAATTATCTCCAAAAATATGATTAATATAGCAAAGAATAGGTTTTTTTGAAAATTTAGCAGCTAAATATGAAGCGTAGCACACATTACCACTACTTGTGTGTACCAAGTCTACGTCTTTTATATGCTTATTTATTAGTGGAAAGGTTAAGTTCATCAGATATCTGTTTATAGGTATTCTGATAGTTTCTATACCTTCATACTTTTTTATTTTACTATTACCTGAACATATTACCTTAACTTCATGTCCCATCATTTCTAATTCTTTCGCAATCTTTAATGAAAGAATTTCGCCACCACCCACAATATCAGGCTGAAAAAATTCTTGAGTCATTAAAATTTTCATTGTTTCACATTAAAATTATAGTTGAATCAATACAAAAAGTTCTTTTTTAGTGTAGTATTGACTGATTATCTTCCGCCGATGTTAAGATTTTCCCATTACTATTCGCAACGCCCATCACTTTCCTACTTCCTGTCATTCTTTTCATTAAATAGGCAGCATAACTCAGACCATATCTAACAACTCTAACACCTTCTACCGGATCCAGATTTTTGGTGATTGTTTGCCACATGTGTTTGGGGTTTGTATAGAATCTTATCATTAATTTATCTCTCAATTCATTGATTTCATTTGATGTTAGGTGAGGATAATTAATCAAACATTTTAATTGTCCGTTTTCATCCAACCACTGTTCATAATTTTCTGTCACAAGATAACTATTGTGTTTTGCCCATTCATAAAATTCAGTTCCTGGAAAAGGTACAGCCTGTTGGAAAAATACCATATCAGGGTTCATTTTTTTTGCAAATTGAAATGTTTGTTCTATACTTTCTTTTGTGTCTCCTGAAAGGCCAATCATAAAACAACCAAATATTCTTAATCCAGTTCTTTTCGCATCCCTTGTGAATCTTTCTGCTTGAGTTAGTGTTACTCCTTTTCTAATATTATTCAATATCTGTTGATTCCCGCTTTCATAACCAACTATAAGAATTCTTGCGCCAGCATCTTTCATAGTCTTCATTAATTCATAATCTAATTGCGCTCTTGCATTACATGACCAAACAACATCCAGTCCCCTTCCCTTTATTTCTTTGCAAATAGCCATTACTCTATCTCTATTGATAGTAAAAGTATCATCTTCAAAGAAAATTTCTCTGACTTGGGGTAATTTTTTATCTATAAATTCAATCTCATCCACTACATTTTCAGGCGTTCTCATTCTGAATGTGTGCATTGTGAAGACTTGTGGATAATCACAATAATTGCATCTAGCTGGACATCCTCTACTAGTCCATGTTTGTAACATAGGATATCTAGATAGAGCATATCTGTAATCATAGACACTAAGAAATTCTTTATATACTTTTGAAACAAACGGTAAAAAATCTAAATTCTGGATCAGTGGCCTGGGAGGCGTGTTTATTATAGTTTTGTTTTCTCTGAAAGAAATTCCAGGTATTTGTCTGAACGGTTTTTTGTTTTTTTTGAAGTTGTGTTTTTCTAATGCATCTGCTATATCTTTTATTGTATAGTCATATTCTCCTCTAGCAAGAAAATCGATGTTTTTCGACATCTGCATTGTTTCTATCGGCAAAGCGCTGACATGTTTTCCAGCCACAACAATAATAGTATTTTTTCTTTCCTTTATTTTATCAACAAAATCTATATCACTGTGTATCGTTGGAGTCGAAGTCTCAACAACTACCATTTCAGGATCAAAAATTTCAACCAATTTTAGTGTTTCTTCCTGACTCATTTCTTTGGCCACAGCATCCACTAATAATGGTTTATGTTTGTTGGAATCCATCAATACTCCTGTTGCATAACTAAGCCAAAAAGGATAATATAATGTACCGGATTTGGTAAATTCTGGCCACCTACTGTCCTTACTGATTTTTACTCTGTACGGAGAATTTAATAATAGTATTTTCATTTTATCACTTATAATTAACGGTGTTATATTTCATTATATTTTATAAATAACATTACTTTTATAAATCTTGAGTGTTCCTATTTTAAGCTATATTGTTTAAATTAAATGAAAATAAAAGAATTAAAATGGCAAAAGATAAAGAGATTACACTAGAAATCCCAAAACCAGAAATACTGTTTTTACTTCTTGTATTGTCTATATTTTCATTCTTGGAATTTAGGGCAATATTGTCTAGAGGCTTGGCATTCGGAGATGAAGGATACCATTCTATATTAGCAAAATATATTGGAGAGAACAAAGATTATCCAGTATGGAATCCTGTTTTAGGCTCCGAGGATTCAAAGAACGGATTTTTTGACAACCCACTTTGGCATTTGATTTTGGGTGGTTTTTTTTCAACATTCGGGTTTCATGAATTTATAATTAAAATTCTCCCGCCGTTTATAGGCGTAATCCTTATAGGCTTATCAACATATGTTCTGGGAAAAAGAATTTTCAACAAAGAAGTAGGAGTAATGGCGGCTGTTATAGCTGTTGCAACACCATCGATGGTTACATACTCTCTTTTAGCATATAAAGATACACTTTTCTCACTGTATTTCTCTCTTGCTGGTATGTCATTGATACTTGCTTTATTGACAGAAAAACCAAAATACTGGATTCTGGGCGGTATTTTTTCTGGATTATCATTTTTGGCTAAAACACCCGGATATACAGTGATACCTCTTCTTTTATTGTTTATGTTTCTACTCAGATTAGTAGAAAAGAAAAAAATCTCATACGTTTTAAAGGAATTCATACCAGTTGCTTTTATTTTTCTAATATTGGCCGGTTCATTTGTTTTGAGAAATTTTGTTTATTACAAAACTATTTGTGCGCCATTACCTCTGATAAGCGATGCAACCTGCTATAAGAGATCTTCGTACGAGGAAAAAAATAAATATGAGGGTAGAACTGAGGAGAGTGGTGTGGAAGGCAACGCCTTTAAAATGGGAATAATGAATTATTTTGAGTTTTCATATGGTTCTATAATATTTATTCCCTTGTTTTTTATTCTTGGATTTTTCTTACTCTTATTTAGAAAAAACAAAGCAGATATTGCAGTTTTAGCGGCAATGGCATCATTTTTACCAGTTGCTTATTTTGCGTTCCCTGGGAGAGCAGAAGACACATCTAGATTTTTATTACCTCTGGTTCCATTTATAGCATTAATATGCGCAAATTATCTGGAAAAAATTTATGAATTCGTACGCAAACATTACAGATATCTTGCCTTGATAATATTTGTTTCTGTCCTTGTTTTCAGTTACTATAATTATATAGGAAAAGTCAAACTAATGGAAAAAATTAAAGAAGGCTCATTCTCACCAGCGTATGCCGAAGCTTGCAAATGGATTAAAGAGAACACACCAAAAAATTCCAGGCTGGGTGTTGTTATACGAGCCGGAACAACTGCTTATAACTGTCAAAGAGAGATTGGTGGAGGCGGCGGGGATGTGGTGTTGAGTAAAAACTTAACTTTAGCATTATCTGTCCTAAAAATGCAGGGTTCTACCCATATTTTTATAGAGAAATCTTGGATAGGCTGGAATGACGAAAAATTAACGGAAAGATATCCAATAAGTTTTGTTGAATTTTTAGAAGAAAATCCAGAACATTTTAAGAATATATATGAAAACGGTCCCAAATTACCGCAATGTAAGCTACAGGGCGGTTGTGACGGGACAATTCTTTATGAGATAAATTATTCGAACTCAACTTTGATTCCAAAGGATAAATTATTATTGAAAGTTTAGTTTATTTCATGTTTTTTATTTGTTCTAAAAATTCCTTATCTGCAGGAGCAACATAATTTGGTGGGTTTTCTGGGGTCGGTTTCAATCCAACGCATATTTTACAGATTTCCCAACCAAATATTCCTTTCATCAAGTCCTGTCTGATTTTTTGCCACATCAGTTTGTTCCATATATCAATCAAATTTTCTTTATTTACATCCCCAAAAGCATGCTGGGAAAAATAATCATTGCAACACAAAATAGCATGCCCATTATAATCTATTACCACTATATCTGAAGGCAACGGGCAGAATTTCATTTTAATCATATTTTGTGGATCAACCAAACCACCCCGATTTGATAATTCCGTATTTTGCATTGTGTAAACACGATAATGTATATATCTTTTTTTTTGCCACAATGTTAATTCTTTAAATAAGTCTTTTATTGTAACAGACATACCTTCCCCATGTTGTGTTATTAAGAATTTATCTACGCCGCTTTCTATTAACTTGTCGAATGTTTGTTTATCTAGAAAATCCCCATTAGTAAATATTACTATTTTGCAATTTGGTAATTTACTTTTTGCATATTTCATCAACCTGGGTAATCTTTTATCCAACAACGGTTCTCCATAGAAATGCGGGGATATTCTTCCGGAGAAATTTATTTCTGCCAAATCACTGATTATTTTTTTGAACAGCTTTTCGTTCATTAATTTGGATTCCCTCTTATAATATCTTACAGGGCAATAAACACATCTTCTGTTGCAAACGGATATGGTTTCCATTTCCACCGCCTTGAACATATCAGTTGTTCCATATTTCAGAAAATTTTTTATGTCCCAATATATTTTAGCCAGTAGCGATTGTATGCCAGAAGGCAGGAAATCTTTTCCGATATCAAAAATTGGTAGTGTCATGGAATTATTCTAGAACTTTAATATAATAAACCTAATAATATTATATTCTTCCCTTAACCTTTCTTAATTTTATATTGAATATTTTATCTAGCATGCCTAAAAACACAAATGACATAGAAATGAAATCAAAAATGGGGGTTATGAAGGATTTTAATTTTTTTGTTATTAAAAACATTTTTATTGTTCTTTTAAATTCTACGAATAAAAAAACAGAGAAACTTATTATACCAAAAAATCTTAACGGCATCGGAAATAAAAGCAGAAAAATATATAATGGGAGAAAAGTTAACAACAAAGTAAAACCGATTTTTTTAATAGTTTCTAGTTTATGTTTTGCTAATGAGAATATCATTGATCTACCCATCCATCTGCCCTGTTTTGCTAATTCTTCCCAGTCCTCTATTTGTTTATGCCATAAAATAGCCTTTGGTGCGTATTCTATTCTATATCCGGATTTACACATTCTATAAAACAACTCCCAATCTACATAATATCCATAATTGTGGTCTACGCCGTTTAATTTTTCTAGAACATATTTTTTAATAGCTCTGGGTATTCTTTTTTTTGCTTGCGACCACCCCAATTCGTGTCTCAGGTGCAGCATTTCTGCTATGAATTTACTTTTATTATATAGTTTTTCATTGCCTTCAACGCTGTCTATATCTTCATCTTCTTGAAATTTTTTCACGATTTCTTTTACGTAATTTTTATGTAGTACCATGTCTGCATCAATAAAAATTATTATATTACCTTTAGAATTTCTCCACCCAAGGTTCCTGGCATTACCCATGCCTTTGTGTGGTCCTTTAATAGTTTTTATATTTTTATATTTCATTAATATTTTTCTTGTATTATCAGTTGAACCGTCATCAACAACTATAATTTCTAATTTGTTTTTAGGATAATTTATTTTCATCAGAGAGTTCAAAAGATTTGGTATATCCTTTTCTTCATTGTAGGCAGTGATGACAATTGATACTTCTGGTTGTTCCATATTGACACTATTCATTTTTTATTCCGACCAGAATAATATCTTGTGACATTTCTTTGTTTTTTTTTGCCATATTCTGGACAGTTTTCCTTAATACTGGCAACTCAAACATTTTACCTATAATATGAACGTGAAACGCTGTTTTATATTCTTTAATTTTTTCAAACCCATTTTTAATCAACATATTTTTTAATGACAAGAAACTGAAATTGCTTTTGTGTTCATTTACATATGCATAAAAATCGGTTCCAAAAAACTTCCTCATTGTTAATGCTTGAATAGAATACGAATTTGGGACACCAATTATTATTTTTCCTTTCGGTTTTAGTATTCTATTTACTTCCTTCAGAACGTCATTTGGCCTGTTTGTGTGCTCTAAAGTGTGGTTTATTAAAACACAATCAAAAGACGATTTCCTAAAAGGTAATTTATGCATGTTGCCTCTTATCAACGGAATCAAAAATTTACCATCAGACAATTTATAAAATTCCACATATCTCTCTTCTAGAATATCTAATCCTATGACGTTTTTATGTTTATATGAAAATATGCCATCGGCACAACCCAAATCTAGAACTTTACCCATCAATTCTTTCTGAACTATACTGAATGTTTTTTCCACATAAGGGGCTCTTCTTAATTCTTCTTCTGATCTCATTTCTTCACTTTTAGTAAATGATTAACTTCCTTTTTTAATTTTAGGATAAATAATTCTAAATCGAAGTTCTTGGCTTGTTCCATGCAGTCATTTTTCATTTTTTTCGCTATTTCTGGTTTTAAATGGTTTACATATTTTATTATTTCTTCAGTTTGGGGTTTTATTAAGAACCCAGTTTTACCATGAATAACAGTTTCCTTACAACCACCTTCATTTACTGCTATACAAGGTTTTCCTGAAGCCATTGATTCCAACGGTATTAGTCCGTAATCTTCATCAATAGGCATGTAAATCGTAGCTATACATTCGGAGTAAAGTTCTATTTTTTTATCTAGACTAACATTACCAAGAAATTTAATATTTTTATGTTCTTTCGCTAAATTGATTAAATTATTCTTTTCTGGTCCATCGCCCACAACCAATAAAATTTTATCTGGCATTTTTTTAAAGGCTTTAATTACTAGATCAACCCTTTTTTCTCTAGTTAGCCTGTTTATAGTAAGATAAAAATCCCCACAAGTTTTGTATTTAAATCTTTTTGTGTCTACTGGATGATATAAAATCTTGGTTTCAATATTATAATATCTTTTTAGTCTTTTTTCAGTATTTTTTGAATTTGAAAGAATCTTATCAAAGTTTTTTACCCACATTTTATCGAAATAGGAGTATATAAAACACCATAATTTGAATATGGGTTTTTGCCAAAAACTCAATCTCTTGTAAACTGTTTCGTGTAGATCATAAATAGTTCTATTCGGACTGTTGCATATCCAAATATTTGGATGATGATTTTTGGCTCCAGCAATGGAATATATTCTTGTAAATAAACACACATCATAACCTTTCACTTTTAACATCGAAAACCTGAATGCGATTTCGCTGCAAGTTAATAATTTAGAATTTTTGAAAAGCAAGCCAGTTTCCTTTATTTTCAATTTCTTTAGATCTTCATCAGAATTTTTCCAATCTACATGTGTTGTATATATATCTGCATTCAGTTCTTTAGCTATATCTATAGCGACTCTTTCAGAACCGCCTCTTTCGGCAAATATATCAAAAAATAAGGCTATTTTCATTATACTTTTTTTGGTAGAAACAAATATAACACCTTCTATTGAATATAAAATCATGTACTATGGAACAAAGAAAATTTTAAGTACACGCCGTGTTAAAATTATTAAATAAGTGATAAAATGGTCAAAGACAAGAAAAATTTACCTTTAGCTCCTCTAGAAAGGCTATTAAGAAAAGCAGGAGCCAAAAGAGTGTCGAAAGGAGCAGTAAAAGAGTTTTCTAATAGATTAACAGATTATGTCAGTAGATTGTCTGCTGAAGCCTTTGCCTTGGCTAAACATGCAGGAAGAAAGACCATTATTGATGAGGATGTGAAAATGGCTAGAAGGAAAATTACATCTTAGCTCCTTTCTAATATTTCAACTTTAATTTCATAATTCTATCAGTGGTTTTGTGTTAAATCTAGAAGAAATATTATCCGAGTTAGAGAAAAAGGCGTCTATATCTAGAGATGAATTAATGGATAAAATCAAAGAAAAACAAGATGAATTCTCCGGCTTGGTTTCTTCAGAAGGCGCTGCACATTTAGTAGCTAGAGATTTGGGAGTAGATTTATTGAAAACTGTCGAAAAAAGAGACGTGAAAATTAAAGACATGGTCAGTGGCATGAGAAATATCAACCTAAAAGGAAGGATTTTAGATATAACGCCAATAAAGGAATTCAACAAAAAAGATGGCAATATTGGGAGAGTATCAAATTTGATAATTTCTGACGGTAGTGGAGAAACCAGAGTCCCAATCTGGGATAAACAGGTAGACATTATAAATAATACTATAAAAACAGGGGATGTAATACAAATAAAAAACGCAACTTCAAGAGATAATATATACGGCGGCGTCGAGTTGGTTCTATTGAAATCTTCTTCTATAGAAAAAATAGAGGATGATCAAACCATTCCAACGGAATCAAGCAAGAGAATAGTAAAAAGGACACTACTAAAAGGTGTGAAAGAAGGCTTATATGAAATAAGAGGTACAATAGTCGATATTTTCAACATAAACCCTCTGTTTTTAACATGCCCCAAATGTAAAACTAAGGTCGAGGAGAAGGAGGAGGGACATTTCTGTAGAGAGCATGGGAAGATAGATGCTGAACCAAATATTATAATCAGCGGTATTATAGACGATGGCACTTCCACAATAAGGGGTGTATTCTTCAGAGATATTGCAAAATCAATCTCCAATCTAGATCCATTATCACTAATAAATCTACCACAAAACGAAATAACAGAAATGATAAAGAATAATGTATTGGGTGAAGAGTTTATTTTTAGAGGTAGAATTAAGAAGAATAAGATCTTTGAAACTTTGGAAATTGTGGTTAATGACGTAGAAACGGTCGATATTGAAGAAGAAAGTAAAAGACTTATAGATAAAATTGAAAATTTAAGATGGTTATAATGGCTGAAAAAAAGGTAAAGTTGGAAGACATATCTGGTATAGGGCCTAAAATGGCTGAAAAATTGACGGAAGTGGGTATTAACGATCCTATGGCTATTGCTGTCTCGTCTCCGGGAGAATTGGCATCTATATTGGAGATAAGCCAAGCAACCGCTACCAAAATAATCGTAAGTGCTAGAGATTTGCTAGAAATGGGTTTTGTTTCTGCTGATAAAGTATGGAAGCAACAGCAGAAGACCAGTAAAATAACCACCAACAGTAAGACATTAGATGAATTGCTTGGTGGCGGAATTCAAACACAAGCAATTACTGAGGCATTTGCTCAGTTCGGTTCAGGGAAAACCCAGCTTGGATTTCAGTTATCCGTTAATATACAACTACCTATTGAAAAAGGAGGATTGAACGGTAATTGTCTATGGATAGATAGTGAAAACACATTCAGACCACAAAGAGTCATGCAAATAGCTCAAGCAGCGGGTTTGGATCCAGAGAAAGTCTTGAAGAATATATTTGTTGCCAGGGCATACACTAGCGATCATCAGGTGTTTTTGGTGGAAAAAGCAGGCGAGATGATAGAGGCCAACAACATAAAATTAATAGTTGTCGATTCTTTGACATCTCATTTCAGATCGGACTATACCGGTAGAGGCGAATTGGCGCCAAGACAGCAGAAATTAAATAGGCATCTTCATACACTACAAAAATTAGCGGATACATATAATCTTGCTGTATATGTAACGAATCAAGTTTTGGCCAATCCGGCTATCTTATTTGGAGATCCAACTACACCGGTAGGTGGTCATGTGTTAGCTCATCAAGCTACTTATAGGATGTATTTAAGAAAATCAAGTGGAGACAAAAAAATAGCAAAAATGATGGATGCACCGGATCTTCCAATAGGGGAGTGCGTGTTTAAAGTGACACAAGATGGAATAAGAGACATTTAATTCTTTTACTATAATAATTATTTTATGACTTTCAAAATTCTGGTTTTTGATTTTTGGGAAACATTGGTTGCCGGAAACGATAAAAAAATAATGGAAGAGTTGACTAAAAAGCTGGGTTTTGATGACGTAAATTCTTATTGGAAGTATTGCGATAAAGAGTGGTTTCCGACCAAACTGGATAAAAAATCTTTTTTAAAAAAAACAATGAAATATAAAAATATAAAAACAAATATTCCAGAGATTTTGAAATTATGGGAAAAAGCTACGGAAACAAACAAATTGTTTGACGACGTCATGTCTAACTTGGAAAAATTATCTAAAAAATACAAGCTTGTTTTATTATCTAGTACAGGTACAGAGTATTCGGATAAATTCATAGAAAGTTTGGGAATAAGAAAGTTCTTTTATAAAATTATTTTATCATGTAACGTTGGGTTGGCAAAACCAAATTTAGATTTTTTTAAACTGGTTTTGGAAGAAACTAATGTTAAACCGAGTGAAATATGTTTAATAGGAGATAGCTATTCTAACGATATAATTCCTGCCGAAAAAATTGGATTCAAGACTATTTTGATTGATAGAAATGGCAGATATCAAAAAGAGATAAATCACACAGTAATAAGTTCATTGGATGAATTAGAGTTGTGATTTTATGAGAATAATAGCAGATTTTCAGTTGCATTCAAAGTTTTCACGTGCTACAAGTAAAAATATGGACACAGAACATCTAAGCAAAGGAGCAAAATTAAAAGGATTGAATTTATTGGGCACAGGAGATATTTCACATCCTATTTGGCTGCAAACATTGGAAAATGAACTTCAGGAAATTCCTGATTCTGGACTTTTTAAATTTGATGATATGTTATTTATGTTAACAGGCGAGGTTTCTACAATCTATAATTTCAATAACAAAAATAGAAAAATTCATCATGTATATCATCTACCATCTTTAGAAATTGCAAAACAAATGAATGAGGCAATATCAAAATTTGGAAATCTAAAGTTTGACGGCAGACCTATATTGAAAATGTCTTCCTCCGAGTTTGTAGAAATATGCATGAATATAAGTAAAGACATTTTTATTTATCCATCTCATATGTGGACAAGCTGGTTTGGAGCTTTGGGTGAATATTCTGGATTTAATTCACTTGAGGAATGTTATCAAGATCAGATTAAAAATATTTTTGCATCTGAGACTGGTATGAGCAGCGACCCAGCAATGAATTGGCGGATTAGTGCTCTAGATAAATTTACTTTATTAAGTTCTTCGGATTCACATAGTCCAAACCCATGGAGATTAGGGAGAGAAGCCAACGTTTTTGATATAGAAAAAATAACTTATTGGGAAATTCACAACGCAATAAAAAACAAAGATAAAAAAAAGTTTTTATTTACTATAGAAACGTCACCGTTTTATGGTAAATATCATTTTACTGGGCATAAAGATTGTGGAATTAGTTTAGAGCCAAAAGAAGCAGTAAAACTAAATAACATTTGCCAAAAATGCAAAAGAAAACTTACAATAGGTGTCGCACAAAGAGTTGAACAACTGATAGACAGGCCTGAGGGTTTTATACCCAAAAATGCCATACCTTTTAAAACATTACTTCCTTTATACGAAATAATTTCGTATGCTACAGGAGTAGGCCAACTTTACAATAAAAAAGTTTTAGCTGAACATGATAAATTGATTGCAAAATTCGAAAATGAACTGAATGTTTTATTAAATATCTCTAAAGAAGAACTGGTTAAAATTACTAATGAGAAAATTGCTGATGCAATAATAAAAGTAAGAGATGGAAAAATAAATTATGTGGCGGGATATGATGGTGAGTATGGAATACCGATATTCGATGAGAAAGAATTTGTTGGAATAGAAGAAAGACAAAATAAAGCAAAGTTTCACGAACAAAAGTCATTAACTGATTTTTAATGGGTTTGTAGTCTAACGGTTAGGACATTGCCCTCACACGGCAAAAAAAGGAGTTCGATTCTCCTCGAGCCCATTTTATATGGGTGGGTTTACTGTAACACTTATGCATTTGTTTACATAATAGGAATATCCTAGTCTAACAGTCAATGGAACATTTGACCAATCGATGTTGCTTGAAGCCGATACAGGTAATTTACAGTTATATGTTTTTGAACCCGAGCTATCTAATCTGGATGTCACACCACTTATTACTCCAGGGCCACATTGTATGGGTGTAGTGCCACTTAATATTGTAACTGATTGTATTTCATTTGGTCTCCCATTAGCTCTATTAAATATTGATCCACCGCCTTCGTTCTTTATTATTATAGTTACGCTGATTGGTAAACTGTTACCTGGATTAATGACCTTTCCAGTGCCTTGAACAGAAACTTTTAATGGACCATCACTAACTATGGAAGTTGATACTCCCAGTCCACTTTCAAAACCACTTCTTTGGTTTTCTGGTAGTCTTTTCACATACTCTCTGGTTGCCACTTGAATATTTGTTTCGGATGCTGTTTCATAGTCAAATGTGGCTCTACCTTCTATTTTATATGGAAGAGCAACCCCTCTTGAAACAGAATGCTTAATAATCCATTCGGCTGTATCCTCGTCACCACCTGTCTTGCTTGCAGGATCAGGTTGTTGCAATAAAGGAGGACCGCCAATTTTCTCTCCTGGGGATATAATCCATTCGGCAGGATTCAGACCAATCAATTCATATTCTATATTTTTTGCGGGTAAACCACCACTGTTTTTAATTCCGAGTATTACAGATATTTCATCTCTACTTTGAAATATTGAAGAATCTGGTTTGAATTGAATCACATGCATCGCATTTGATGCTCCGGGGTATTCAGAACAAACGCCCCCTCCTCCTGCACCACCCCCACCACCTGAGCTAGTGCACCCAGCTATTGAAACAATGAAGGCTAATAACAGCAATGGTTTTGATTTGCTCATATTAAATTATTCTGGGGTAATATATTATTAAATTTATCTTTATTTTCAATTAAATTATTTTTTTAGAAATACCAGTAGTTAAATAATAAATAGAAATAGACACAGCCCAAGATTATAGACTCGACATTGTTATATGTAGTATCGAAAGCCGCACTTATATATTTAATATTCAAGAATAATATTTTTTCATGAACATTACTGATTTTCTATACAGATATTATATTGATTCATTGGTTACTAGAGAAGGATACAACGTTGTTAATACTATAACATACGCCTTGTTGTTTGTTGGATTCTCGTATATAACATTTAAACTTCTTGAAAAATTTAAAATAAGAATTAATAGAGAATTCATTTTTGCAATATTGCCTTTTGTTCTGCTAGGAGTCAACTTGCGTGTTTTTGAAGATGCCGGCATATTAAAAGGATTTTTATTTATGTCCCCGGGCATATGGTTGTTATTTTTTTCTATAATAATTTCCGCTTTAGCAATTTCGATTTTGATACAAAAAAAGGCAAGACTCCCTTATTATAAGACAATGTTGATATTGGGTATTATTCTTCTTCTGCCCACAATGACAGTAATTAGATTAAATAACTTGAAGGGAATTTTCTACGTGTTTTTATGGTATTTGCCTATTCTATTTTTATTATTTCTTATAAAATGGTCAAAAGAAAACAAGATTCTTTTAGGTGTTCACGGTTTTGATTCCATTGTGACGTTTGTTTCAATAGACTATTTTAATTATTACGAGTTGCATGTCTTGCCAAGATACATAATAAACCTAACAGGGACGGGTATTTCTTTTGTAATTTTAAAATTAGCTGTTGTGTCAGCAGTTTTGTATTTAATTGACAGAAGTAAAGAAGAGAAAGAATTTAAGAATTTTATAAAGTTTGCAATAGGGCTTTTGGGTTTCGTCCCAGGATTAAGAGATTTCATTAATTTAATTTGGCTTGGTACTTGATCATTTTTTAACTTCTAAATTGCTGAGAGTGAAGCTGCCGTCATCAAGTGATTCAAAGTTTATAGTATTCGTCCCTACAGACACATCGCTGTCATCGTAATTCATTCTCACCACTTCGCCTTCTTTGAACGAACTCAATACCCCAACAGGGTGTTCGTTTCCGTCAGCATCTGTTGTACTTAATTTTAATGAGCCAAGAAAGTTAGAATCAACCACGAAAAATTCAATAACACCCCTTTTATTACCCTTTAATTTGGTTAGGTCAGATTCTGTTATAATAAAACTAAACGATCTTTTTTTCCTAGATGTTTCTTGGTGTGAAATTATAATTTGAGCATCATCCAGTTCATATACAGTGCCCGTTTCTGTTGAAAATGATATTTCATTATTTCCTTTTGATAAACCAACATCAAATATGTCAAAGGACTTTCTAAAGGTTCTGGAAGGGTCACCTTTGAAAACAAGTTTTTCATTTAATTTTATTATTAAATTTCCGTCACCTTCTTTGTCAGCTACATCAAAGGCAACACTACCGCTGCTAAATGTTTTTAATTCCGATTCATCTAATTGGAATTGGTAGGTTTTTTCAGATCTTCCGTATAAATTAATTCCAAATTTAACTTTATCTATTGTATAAATACTTGAAGACCAGAATTTCCATCCAGGACCAGAACTGGACAATTCTATCACGTTATAACTTTTTAGGTCAGATTTTTCTAACGGTATGTTAACTTCTCCGGGGTTTGTTTCTTGATTGTATACCTCTTTGTCATTTATTTTAACGATCAAATTTCCAACTTTGCTGTAATCAAGAACATCGATGACAAGAAAGCCGCCTGTCACTAAATTCAAATCTTCATCAATTCTTCCGCTAATTTTGGAGTCTTTTGTTTCGAATAAACTTTTTTTAACCTCAATATCTCTTTCTTCTCTCACGGTATTAGATCCCAGGGTGAAACTAACGGAAAAATCACCGATTCTTATACTTCTGGGGATATCTTTGCTGACAGCGCCAACCCTAAATTCCCCTCTAATTTCGGTTATATTCTGGGTAGTATTATCACTTGACACTTGTTTTTCTGATGGCAGTGTGAACAAAAGCACCGCTATAATAACCATACCTGTGCCTACTATCCAAATGAACTCGTCTATTTTGGTTTCGCCTTTTTGTTTCATACTAAAACTCTATTGGTTTTAAAACTAATAACTTTTTCTTATTTCATATATTAAGTGATAGCAATGAGAATTTTAAAAACAGCCCTAAAGAAAGGCATAGTTAAACTTAAAGTTGACACGGAAGACGATCTCTGGTACTTAAAGACCATTATTGAACCGGGAGATTTGGTTAAAGCTAGAACTATGAGAAGTCTTTTTTTATTGAGAGACGGTGAAAAGCAAAAAATAGGAAAAAAACCCATGATTCTTCAAATAAAGCTGGAAAAGATAGAATTTCAAAAATACTTGTTCCAATTAAGGCTTGCTGGTAAAATTGTTGAAGGACCGGAAGAAACTGAACTGAGTTCATATCATACAATAGAAGTTAAATCCGGGGACGTTCTAATTATAACAAAACCCCAGTGGAGTAAATATCAGTTTGAAAAACTCAAGAAAGCTGAAACAAAGGTTCCTAATGTTTTGATCGCTGTTATGGATTATGACGAAATAACTATTGCAATGCTGAAAAAAGGGACTGCTGATATTATATCAGAATTCACAAACCCACATTCTATACAGGAAGAGGACAAGTTAATAGAATATTATAAAAAAATCGCAACCGAGATTGAGAAATTGTCTGAGAATGTTCAGAACATTATAATAGCTGGGCCAGGGTTTGTCAAAGAGCACGTATCGAATATAATAAAAGAGAGAGATGAATCTCTATTTAAAAAAATTAAGATTGATTCCACTTCATCAGCAACGAAATCCGGAATTATCGAAATTTTGAAGAGAGGAATGTTGGAAAAAATAATTAAACACAGCGAAGTTGTCAAAGAGAGTGGATTAGTGGAGGAATTTTTCATACATTTGAAAAAGGAAGATGGTCTTGTCGTTTACAAAACAGATGAAGTTGAGCAAGCACAGCTCTCAGGGGCTATCAAATCATTGCTTGTATCAGAAGAAAAAATACGTGATGAGAGAATAGATAACATCGCAAAAGAAGTTGAGAAGAAAAATGGAGAAGTTTTTATCATCTCGACATCCCACGACATAGGGCAACAGTTTAACAGTTTCGGTGGTTTAGGCGCTGTGCTAAGATACAAATTATTTTATTGAAGGTTGAGGTAAGTTGACTATTTTAGGTCCCGTTATCGTATAACTTATCACATTACTACTAACTTGTAATCTTGGATCCTTTTTGTATAATCTTCTTATCTCATAAAATGATTTATTGTTTTCTAGGATAGTTAGATCAGAAAGTTTGTCTATCAGTTCGATTTCCTCTTTTGAGAGTTCTGAGATATTTTTAGACTGCTTATCACTAAATTTTGTGCAATCCCACGGTAGAAGTTCTATTTTATTCAAAGCTGCAAAATCTCTAAGAACATTACTTATCACGAATCGAATACCCTTTATGTTAATAAAAGAAACCCCAAATAGATTTGGGTCTACTCCACCTGAGTTGCATATTTTCCAAGCCTTTCCTGCCACTAAGAATTGGTTACGCGGCAAATCCTCTGTGTTGACATTAATATTATAAGCATCTTTTTCTAAGTTACTAATCTCAGGATCTGT
Organism: uncultured archaeon; assembly: GCA_964372465.1. Taxonomy (GTDB): domain Archaea; phylum Aenigmatarchaeota; class Aenigmatarchaeia; order CG10238-14; family CG10238-14; genus JAGVVZ01. Next base: position 20,629 of record CAYJRA010000001.1, on the reverse strand, counting down.
TAATATCCATCTTTTTTCTTTTATATCCCAATACTCACAAACCCAATGATCTTCAAATCTATTTGGTACGAAATATTTTGAAAATCCACAACGAATGCGTGCAGGAATATTTTTGTGTCTTAGCATAGAACATAATAATATTGCAAAATCTCTACATGTCCCAGAGAAACGGCTTTCAGGTTGCCTTGGTGTTATCAATGGAGATAGGTTCTTTTCTTGAATTTTAGATAATATATCTTTAACATATCTTGTATCCGCTTCTTGTTTTATATTATTTGGAAGATCAAAACCATACAAAAAATTAGTGGTGTCCCTGTGTATTACTACATTGTGTACGATATTGCATAACTCATGGATTGAATTTGGTAAATTTTTGAATAACTCAGAAAATAACCCGGGTTTAGTAAATACACTCTGTTTTGAATAATAATCTAAACATTCGTTTGTATACGTGGACATTTAATTACCCACAATTAAGGTGTAAATCTGTTGATCGTATAATATGTTACATCATTTTCCGAATCCACAACAGCCCATACCATTTTTGCTCTTATGTTTTGAGCTAACCTTGCAGCTCTAGACAATTCGGGATAAGAAAAACGATCCTCTTCTTTTATAGAATGAACTACAAATTTTGTATGTTCATGTGCTGCTTTTGGTCCCCTTTTCAATTTTACACCTCTTTCATATACGCGGAAATGAGCACCGAATTTAAAGCCAGTTTTAACCAGATAACCGCGTTCTCTGAGGTCAGAATAAACAACGAATTTTTGATGAAATTCCGGCTCTCTTTCAGAGGCTAATCTATAGAATTCCTCAAAATTGATATTTTTTTTCTTTTCATTAATTTTTGTCTGAATTTTTATTTTATCCTTTTTTAATAAAAATCCAGCTTCAACAAGAGCAAGTTCCAGTCTATCTTCTAACGGTTTTCCGTATCCATTTTCATCGTATAACTCAAAAGACTCTTTGCCCCAAATGATGACTCTGTTTTCGATTAATTCTCCTTCTAGCATGGTATCTTACTATAATTATTATCTTTTTAAACTTATTTTAATTGAAGTTCACACATGTGACAAAATTCTGTAGATTTATTGTCTATATCTCTGATTGTGCCAGAAGGAGACATTATGCAACCCCCTTCTCTACAATGCTGCAATCCCAGCATATGCCCTATTTCATGTACGGATTCTTTTACAATTCTTTCTTGGTGTAATTTATCATTTATTCTATCTTTGTAGAAAGTTGGAGCTAGTCTATGGGTGGATATAAGTGCAGCTCTTCCTAACTTGGCCTGTCCAAAAATGAAATTCAACCCCGTTGTGTAAACATCGGCATCTGTTACTGCTAATACATGATCATCTGGGAATTGTTTTGCTAGAAATTCTAGAATGAGTGAAGATTCATACTGGTTTCTAAATTTATTGAAAATGTTTTGAGGAATCTCTAAAGGTCTAATAATATCAACAGACCATTTGAACCTTTTTCTTAATTCTTTTTTGATTTCATCCAATAGGAGTTGATCTATATTCCCCAATGGGGCGATGTTTATCTTGATCAATACCACCTGATTATATTAGTTGATAAAAGTATAATATGTTTTCTTTGAAGTCTAAAGCTTGAAAATTAAAAAACAAGATGGGGCTGGCCGGATTTGAATTCGCCAGATACGAGAAGACTCATATCTTCCAGCGACACCACGGGCTTCAGCCGTTTAAGCTACTTTTTTTGCATGTGCTCTCCCGCTGAGCTACAGCCCCATCATTTATCTATATTTTGAAGGAAAGTTCTTTAAATTTATCTATATGCACGATTTTAACACTATGTTAATAATCGGTTAATCACTCCCTTTCGTGAATATCAGCTTCAATTCTTCAATTTTTTCGTATAGTTTCAATTCTATACCAAATTTGCGTTTAATTCCCGTTTCTATAATATAAGCTAAATTACCCAAAACAAACCTAGATCCAGTCAAAACACCTCTTTTTTCATAATAATATACATCAATAGGAACTTGTTTTATCCTCAAATCATTTTTTATAGCTTCTACTAGCATTACGTTCTCAATGATATACCCGCCATAACTCTTTTTCGCTAAAATCTTTATAGCTTTCCTATTCATTGCAATGAAACCACAGTTTGTATCTTTAAATTCAGTTCCAAATAACAAATTGAATGAAAATCTCCACACGAAATTACCTAAAGTATGTCTAAACGGAACTTTTAACCAGTTTCTATATCCCGTCACATAATCAGCTTCATTTTTCTTCAAGGGTTCTATTAGTCTAGGAATGTCCTCAGGCATATATTGCAAATCCGCATCGAGAATAACCACGTATTTGCTGTTTTTCATTTTTTTAAGAATAAAATCAAAACCCGTGATTAAAGCTTCTCCCTTGCCTTTATTTTTGTTATGTTCTATTACAATTGCTTTTTGTTTTTTAGCCACGTGAACTGTTTTATCAGAGGAACAGTCATCTATTACCAGTGGCGTTATCCCGTCCATTTTTTTAAGTCTAACTATGATTTCTTCTATAGTTTCTTCTTCATTATAGGCGGGTATCAGAACAACAGTCTCCATAAGTTCACTAATAGAAAATTGATAGATAAACTAATAACTGTTCAGGAGGCCTTTTCTTCGTTTTTAAGTTTTTGGTTTTTATTTGTATTTTCAAGATGTTTCTCTATTTTGTGCAGAGTTTTATAAATAGAATCCAGCGTTCTGTTCATATAGTTTCTTTGTAGGGTTGCCAACAAAACGGGACATGAACTGAAGTTGTTACATGAACGACCTTCCTTAACATTACACATCAAAAAACTTAACCCCCAAATTAATATCCAATTTATGTTTGCTATATTCTTAAAATTATCACCGGCTTTGTAGAATTTTTAAAAGTATATAAAAAAGAATATAAAGATACATTTTTGTAATAAAGAGGGTAGATATGTTAAAAGACTTGCTTGATTTGACCAAAGAAAAAGGTAAATATACTAGAGCAGAGGCTTACTGCATCTACTCTTTAATAGTGGGAGTTTTAATGCTGTCTTCAGGTATTGCTTTAAATGTTTTTGGTACAAGAGGTATATCAGCTATTCTGGCTATGTATGGTAGTTTGATATCGTTCTTATCAACTATAGCCTTGGTTATAGTATGGTTGTTTCAGGAAATGAAGGGTGAATAGATGGCAAGAATTCATGCGAGAAGAAAAGGCAAGTCCAGTTCAAAAAAACCACCCATTAAAACAACACCAAAATGGGTAAGATACAAGAAAAATGAAGTTGAAAAATTAGTTATTAATCTTGCTAAAGAAGGCAAAGAATCTGCAAAAATAGGTTTAACTTTGAGAGATCAATTTGGCATCCCGTCCACAAAAGGAATGATTGAAAAAACTGTAAGTGTGATAATGAAGGAAAATAATCTTTATTCTAAGTTTCCAGAAGATTTGTTAAATTTACTTAAACGCGCAGTTGTTCTACGCGGTCATCTCGAGAAAAATAAGAAGGACTATACTTCTAAAAGAAATTTAGAATTATTAGAATCTAAAGTAAGAAGATTGGGTAAATACTACTCTAGGAGAAAAGTAATCGATCCTGATTGGTCTTATGATCCAGCAGTGGCTAAATTGCTGGTACAACAAAAGTGATTATTATGTCAAAGAAAATCAAAGGAAAAGAGTGGTATACAATCACTGCGCCAGAATTGTTTTCAAATAAGATCTTAGGTCAAACACCAGTTGATGACCAAAAAAAATTAATTTGGAGAAAGATTGAGACACCAATGATCAATTTGACCAACGATATGAACAAATATTACTTTAAAGTGGAGTTTAGAATAACAAATATCAATGATAAAAACGCTACAACAGAATTTGCAGGTCTAGAATGCCTCAGAGACTACGTATCTAGGATGGTCAGACATGGTATAGATAGAATCGACACAGTTCAAAAACTAAAAACAAAAGATGATAAAAAAATAATAGTTAAATCCGTTTCAATCACTAACAGAAAAGTTAAAAAAGGAACCGAAAAATCCATTAATAAATTCGTTAAAGATAGTATAGAAAAAGCGGTTTCCTCAGATAAACTTGACGCATTTTTGGTAAAGGTTATGGACGATTCTATAAAGAGACATATAATGAAATATGGATCTAAAATTTATCCCATAAGAAATTTTGAATTCAGGAAAATTGAAGTACCAACTAAATAATTGAATGAACTAAACTTGTTATATTTTCTGCGAACAGATTCAACAACACTAGAATCAAAACCAAAATTGAAACAGTATTTACTATTTTTTCTGGATTTTTTCCTTTGTAAAACATTCTTACAACCTCTTCAAACATTAATCCCCCATCTAACGGTTTTGCAGGCAATAGATTGAAAATACCTATTCCGATATTCAGCAATATCAACCATCCGAACAGATCAGAAAACCAAATTATTATGTTTAATACGTCTGTTGAGACAGAACCTTTTGCGTTGAATATCCCCCTATAAATAAAATATGTGCGCGGGTATTCTATTCCTATAAAAGGAAATTCTGGAGCTTCTGGATTAGAGGATGTTTGTATATTGAATGCACCCAAAGTTGTTTTTACAATTACATCATCCCCAGGTTTTACATCCTGCATTATATTTCCGAAATCAGAAATACTTTTTACATCCTTCGAGTTTATCCCTATTATAATTCCATCTAAATTTACTTTTTGTGCCGGACTGTTTTCTACAGTTTTTGTGAACACTACTCCTTGCGGTTCCATTATATTTGTTAAAACAAAATTGTAGCTCAGGGTGAGTAATATAAAGAACAAACCAACAATAAAATTACCGAAACTACCAGCAGCATAAATTCTAAGTTTTTTCATTCTAGACAATTTTTTTAACTGATTTTCGTCAGGTTCTACAAAAGCTCCCGGTAGTATTAACAACAACAAAACACCGAAAGACTTGATTTTTATTTTTTCTACTCTTGCAAGAAATGCGTGCATCGGTTCGTGGGCAAACATCACGGTAAATACACCTATTATCCAATACCAAAATGGAACGCCTAATATAAACCCAGGAAGTCTTACTCCAGTAACTGTTGGTAGAATCAGTTTGAATGGTTTTATTTCAACTTCTTTTTCGAAAAATAATTTCAAAAATAGATTTGCCGTTGATTCTGATAATAACCAAACAGCATATATAGATGCAATAAAACCGACTATTACAGCAATTGTCCCAATTAATCTCAAAATCTTTTCATGTTTTTCTGAAAAATCATAAATGAATTTTTTGCCGCTTTGGCTTCTTTTAATAAACAGTACAGATTTTATTTCAATATTTTTCCTGTCTCTGTATATCATCACAGCTAAAAAAACCAAAAAACCAACAACGGAAACAATTTCAAAATTCATGCGATTACCTGTAAATTAATCATTAAATATTGAAACAATATGTTCAAGTAACTATCTATAATTTTAATGAAGATGCAGAGGGAGAGATTTGAACTCTCGAACCTACTAAAGGATAGGCTCCTGAAGCTTGCGCATGTTATATTCTACGCGATTGACCAAACTACGCGACCCCTGCAACAATAAATTAATTTGCTATTTTTCTTTGATTAATATCTTTATTTACTCAAAATAGTTATTTCTTCAATTCATCTAATTTTTTTTCTATAACATCAAGCCTTTTATTTATGTTTTCCAATTCTTCCAAAACCACTTCATGCGGTGGCTTCGGATGGAATTTTGCTGGTATTGGTTTCCTTTCACGTAAAAATTCTAGTATTTTCTTATCCTTAAGATGATAATATTTTTTTCCCTCCTGCCAATTGAAATCGATAAGTCCTATTTCTGCAAGTATGTTTAAATGAAAATCTGCTGTTTGCGGCGCAAGATTTATTTCATTAGCTATCTCAGATAGATATTTGTCCTTATTGGCAATGCTTAAAAGTATTTTTTGTCTTATTTCATTTCCTAAGGCCTTATGTACAATATCTGGTCTCATACAGTAATCTATGCTAACTGAATTATTAAAGTTTTCGACTATTATAGAAAAGTAGAAAGATATAAATAGTTTAAGTTTCATAATACTATATGAAACTCGAATGGAGGTGAGAAAATGTCATTACCGCATGAAAGAATATTGGAATACGAAAGTGAACGTCCAAGACCCCATCCACACGAGCATAGGTTACCAACTGAACACATGAAACACATAACCCATGAGGATTTGGTGGATTTGATTGAAACAAAATTCGAAAGATTATTTGTAGAATTAGAAAGGATAAAGGAAAATTTGAAATAATTTTATTTTTTTGTTTCAATTATTGTGCTTATTAGTGCGGGAGGCAGGATTCGAACCTGCGAACCTACTAAAGGACAGGATATCCTATAACCAACTTAAGTCTCACACTGAACAACCAGTCCTGCGCCGTTGGCCAGGCTTGGCAACTCCCGCATGTCAAATAATAAGTAGTATTAGAGTTTAAAATATTACTTTAGATCAGACAGCGCCTTAGAAAACCCATCTAATTTATCTTCTAAAATTTCTACTGATTTTTTTAATATTTCTCCTGGTTTTAATCCGCAAGCAGTTTCTAAATTGAATGTAAAATTCTCCTTTTTTTCATCTGTTTTGTATCCTATTACAGCAGCTTGCCATTTTGCATGCTCTTTACCAACACCCAATTGTGCCACAGCTTCTAGTTCCAATTCCTGATCTTCGTTTAGTTCAACAATTGGGATTTTGTCGTAAATAGGCACTACTTTTTTGTCAGTGGATTTGAAATCCCCGGAGTAAACAACACACGGCCCCTTCTTTTTCAGAACTAGGGTAACTTCACAATGTGAGCATCCTTTACCTTTACATTTGCAATCGTTTTTCAATGAATAAAATTCCGAATCAAACGTCAACGGTATTAAGCCAATTCTATGAGCAACAATTTCGTCCCATAGTAAAGAATCATTTTTAGTAAAATTTACCCATTCAACGGCCATAGTTGGAACCTCAGACATTATTATTCTTCTCAACTCACCGGCCAACCCAGATGATATGTCTGAAATAACAAATTTGATCTTTTCCTTTTTTGTTTCCAAAACTTTTACTTTCAAATGCTCACCTTAAAATATTATTCAATTTTATGATTAAACCCTTCTTCCTCTTCTACCACCAGGCCTTTTTGTTACGTCGCTTGGAATTGGGGTTATATCTTCAATCAATCCTATTCTTAAACCACTTCTAGCCAATGCTCTAATTGCTGGTTGAGCTCCTGGTCCAGGTGCTCTTTTGTGATGACCGCCCTTTCCTCTTACTCTAATATTTACACCTATAATCCCTTTCCCAATTGCTTCTTGTGCTGCTCTTGTTGCTGCCTGCATTGCTGGAAATGGACCACCTTGGTCCCTGTCTTTATTTGTTATTATGCCGCCCGAACATTTTGCTATTGTTTCAGATCCCGTAATATCTGTTATGTGGATAATTGTATTATTGACTGTTGAAAAAATATTAGCAATACCCCAAGTGCCTTCTTTGATAGTTCTGATTTCAAACCTCTTTGGTTTCTCCTTTTTTATTGGTTGTTTTTTCTCAACCATTTTCAGCTACCTCTTGTCCTCTTTGGGTTTCTATTCTTGTTGAAATTTTATTTTCCAATTCTTTTGTAACCATGAATCCAGGATGTGGCGCCTTTTTATCATTTATGAAAACATGGCCGTGTGTTATGAGCTGTCTCGCATGTTTTATTGTATTAGAAAGACCTTTTCTGAAAATCAATGTTTGTAATCTTCTTTCCAGTAGATTTTCAGTTGTTAAACTAAGAACATCAGTGAGCGTTGCCTTTTTTTCAAAAACACCTAATCTTTGTAGTTTATCCAATAGTCTTTTTTCCTCACTTTCATTTCTTTTAGCAGATAAATTTCTAGCCTTTCTTCTAAAGGCTCTGAGAATGGATTGTGTTTTCCAGATTTCACCCTTTCTTCTTAATCCATATGCCTTCAATAACTTTTTTTCTTGCTCAATTCTTTCTTTATCCCAAGGCCTTTTTGGCTTTCTCAGTATGTTTTTTAGTTTTCTCACTCAATCACTTCTTGGCTTTAGCTGTTGCGGGCATTTGTTTCTTTTTAATAACGCCTACGCTCTTGCCTTTTCTAAACGAGCTTCTGGTTCTCTGTCCTCTTACTGGGAGACCGAGACCGTGTCTGACTCCCTTATAATTTCTTAGATCCATCATTCTTCTGATATCCTGCTTATGGGTGAATAATAGATTAGGACCCATAAGATGATGATCAACTCCCGTTTCTGGGTCTTTTTGTCTGTTAACAGCCCATTTTGGAACATTATACTTCATAGGATTGTTCATGGTCTCTTCAATAAGTTTCACTTCATCGTTAGTTAAAGTTCCGACTCTTCTGCCTCTATCGAAATTATGAATTCTACAAATGGCATCGGCCATATAATGGCTTATTCCTTTGATTCTTTGTAGAGATACAAATAATTTTTTTTCACCCTTAATATCGGTACCGGCAATTCTGACTATACCTCTTAAATTTTCTTGTTTTTGCTCTTGCCTAGCCATTTAATCTCACATTTAATTCGAGCCTAATGTTTTTAAAGATTTAGTTCTGTCGTTTAAGAATAATTTTATCTCCTATTAAACTAATATATCTGTATGTTAAAATCAGGAAGCGGAAAAGGAAAATGTACATGCAGTCCATTGCATCTTTTAGTAGGTTTAGTGCTGATGTCACTTGGTTTGTTCGTTGTTATGGGTGGCATAAGAACCCAATTAGGTGAAGGTTGGAATGCATATATGACAGTTTTGCCACTGTATTTCTTTGGTTTATTGTTGTTAGTAGTGGGTAAGTTTGTAAAATATATGTCTCACGGCAATTGTCCAGCACACGGATGCATGTGCGAATAGTGTACAGGTTTTTATTGAATTTCGGGGTTTTGTAGATTTTGTTAGATGCTAAAACCGGAAGCACCAATTTTACATATACTACTTATTTTTGAATGGACCAGTAGGGATTTGAACCCTAAGCCTCTTCCATTTCGTTATAATGCCGAGGAAGCGATCTACCGTTGATCTACTGGCCCAATTATAGTACTAAAATAATACTATGTTTTCTTAATCTTAACTAAATTTATTAGAATTATTTCTCTTCTCTAGAGGTCTTTGTCCATTTTAACTTTTTAGGATCTCTTCCCATATACCAGTTTTTTTCGCATTTGCTATTACAGAAATATTTAACAATGTTTGACTTCAGAACATACATCTTACCTTCACTCGTACCTAATTTCTCACCGCAAAAAGAGCATTTGCTCATTTATTTCCTCTCCATTCTACCAGCGTTTTCCATTTCGGTTTCTCTAAGCATCAAAACATCCTTTACTCTGATTGGACCAAAGACATTTCTTGTCAATATTTTGCCTTTGTCTGGACCATCAATAACCCTGCATCTGACTTGCATGACTCCCCTCACTCCTGTTCTGCCTAGTAATTCCAATACTTCTGCAGGTACGGCCTCGTTCATTCCCATTGAATCAACCTCTTCTTAGAACCTTTACTTTTTCAATTATTTCATTTACGAGGTCTTTTGCTTCACCTGCTTCGACAATGCATGCAGCTGCTGTTGGAACGTTAATTCCTGTAGCTCTTCCCAACTCTTCTTTGGAATGAACGAAAAGATAGGGAGATTTTTTTTCATCACATAAAACGGGTAGATGCATAATTATTTCCTGTGGTTGTACATCTTCTGCCAATAAAACTAACTTGGCGATACCTCTTTCTACCGTTTTTGTCGTTTCGTTTGTCCCTTTTCTTATTTTACCCGTGTTTCTAGCTATTTCTAATGCTTGGATTGCCTTATCTGAGATCTCCTTCGGTACACTGAATTTAGTCATTCAATTTCACCTCCAAATTGGATCAATTTCCTACATATTCGATAATCAACTTAGCTATTAAAAACTTATAAAACTTAGCTTTTTTAATTAAGTTTAATTTCATGAAACAACAATTTATTATGAGAGAATGGTAGACATTTTGGGAAGCATATCAGATTTTATGGGTGGTTTGACTTCACATAAATTGATATCAACCATAGCGCTTTTACTATCCCTTTATTCAAATGTAAGCTCCAATCCTCTGTCTTTAAGCCAAAATATACAGCAAATCTATAACTCAAAGCCACCCGTGGTATACAGTGGTAAACAGGCCAGAGACACATTGTTAAGACTTTATCCCCAAGTGAAACCTCTTGAAAATTATCGAATATACAATGTAGACGGATTTAGTGATAGACGGCATAAAAGAACAGAATTGATACCACACGGTGTGGTTGTTGACATAGACGGCGATAATAAAGAAGATTTGATCGTCTCTACACATACGCGTTATGAGAAGTTTAATTTGGGCTTATGGGCTGAAGCTCTTTTGGATGATTCTAAAGTCTATATTTTTTCTGGACAGGGGAACGGTCAAATATCACAAAAACCCACAAGGACGATCGATTTACCAAAATCATATCATAATGCTCATGCTGTTGATTTGGATGGTAATGGAAGTTACGAACTAGTAATAGAAGGTCATGATCTTTCTGGTAAAAATATAACAGCTTATAGCAGTTTTGTTAGAGTGTATAGGGGCGACATTGATTGGCCATTTGATCTTTTATATGAAAGAAAATTTTATGGAACATTAAATATGGTCGATACAGATAAGGATGGACGTTTGAATTTTATAATTCATCACTCAAACCATACAGGTCCTGATGGAAAACCCACGAATATACAAGATGTTGAATTTCAAAATTTTGAAATTTCAATCGATGGTAGTTTAACACAAGAAGAAGTTCCAAAAGATATTAGATTTGCATATGCCTTTTCTTATTTTAGGGATGCTTTAAATTCGTCTCAATCATCCTCACAAAGAGAGACAGAAAGAGTTTATAATATATTCAGAAGAAGATTGGGATCAGATGTAACAGAAGAGGCTTATAAACAGGCTAAAGAATTCTCTTCTAAACAAAAACGAGACAGGGCTGCACAAATTCTCAAAACACCAAATCAGCCATTAAGTACAAGTATTGCTAATGTTCAAAAAGAGTTTGGTATAACTAATCCAGATGTTTTGTCTTATGTTGTACAGTCAGTTGCTATCCAGAATGATATTTGGGTTTACAACGGCAAAACAAAATCCATGGTGCCGTTGACTCTTATTCCTGAAATGGAAGCACATCCTTTAGCAGAGCTTATTCTTGATAAAAGCATCAAACTTGGTGGATACGAAACAGCTGATATATCACCAGAGACAAAGAAAGTATTAGCAGTTATGCTGACGTATACAGGCAAAGCAATATACAATGAAGCTGGTGGCGAATTTGATCCACGAAAAGGTTATTTGGTTCCTGGCACTAAAAACTTTTATGTTCCGGAAGTTGTTTGGAAAACCACTGTAGATTATATAATAGCCAGAGATCAAGGAAGACAACCAGCCGTTGAAAAAATATTTATGGGAACAATGGATGGATTCAGAAAGGAAGTAATAGATAATTTTTTGGGAGATTTATCAACATCGTTTTATAGGCAACAAGGAACAACAAGGGCTGTTAGAATGGATTTATCTTCTTCGCAGAGAAACGTTCAAAATCTTCTGAATAGTTTCAGCTTCAGATGATTCATTTATGCGTATAATACAATTTTATTGAATTTTTCTTTTTCTCATCAACTCTGGCATAAAACATTCTTATTAGTTGAACGACATCACCCATCTTTAATTTTTTCATGTCGGGCTCTCCAATACATTTGATAATACTCCCATCGGCCATTACAACTTCTATATCTATATTTTTATCAGAAACCCATTGAATTTTCGGCATATCTTGTATTATTTCATTTCCATTGAATTCAGAATTTTTATCTAGCAGCACATTAAATAATCCCATCAGTCTCACATTCTTTCCCTTGAGTCTTTCAAAATCACCTTTCGAAATAAAAATCTTATCTAAATTCACGGGTATTTTTCTTTTACCTATTTTAGGAAAATCTGGATGCAACAGCTCTTCAGCTGATTTAATTTTCGGTGCATTTTTGATTTTTATTTCCACCGGATTTTCAACTACGAAATAACGATTCGAATTAGGTTCAATGAGTTTTCTATTTTCGTTGTATAATGCATCATCCGGCGCCGTTATATCATTCATGCTCATACCGAAACTTAATATGAAGTTCCTGATTGTTTCTGGTCTGATGCCCCTTCTTCTTAATGATTGCAAACTCCATGTTCTTGGATCATCCCACCCCTCAAATTTCCCACCACGAATTGCTTTTTGTGATGCGGATTTACTTAATTTAGCACCCTCCAGAGAAAGAAGTCCGTAGTGCAATAATACGGGTTTTTCCCACCCCATCAAATCCCATATAAATTCTTCCATCATATCTTCTATAATTAGATCTTTCCCTCGAATGATGTGAGTTATCCCCAAGAGATGATCATCTATTGCCCAAGAAAATTCCAACATAGGCCATACTTTGTATTTGTTACCAACGCGAGGGTGTTTTCTGTTTGATATTCTTAATAACACTCTGTCTCTGAATGCTGGGTTCTCATGTTTCATACTGGTTTTCAATCTAACAACAGCTTGCCCTTCTTTATATTTTCTTTCTAGCATCATTCGCCATTTTTCAATATTTGTTTTTGTGTCGTTAGATCTGCAATTGCATTCTACGCTACTGTTCCTGTTTTTTCTTAATTCATCTGCAAGACATTCACAAACATAAGCGGCATCCATTTCGATTATTTTTTTTGCATATTCGTAAAATATTTCCAGTCTGTCTGACTTGTAAAATGTCTTATCCCATTTTACTCCAAGCCATTCCAGCCCATCCTTTATCATATCATATGCCTCCAATACGGGCAGTTTTTCTTCTGATCCTATTGTATCATCTATAACTAAGAGTAATTTGCCATGGTATTTCTTTACATATTCATCGTTTAGTATAGCCATTCTTGCATTTCCAATATGAAGCGGTCCTGATGGAAATGGGGCCATTCTCATTACAACTTTGTCTTTAATATTTGGTAGATCAGATAGTATTCTTTCTTCTCTGATATGTGGTTTTTCTTCAATTATTCCCAATTTATCAAATTCTGTTCTTTGTTTTTTTAAATTCCAAGAGTTTACTTCTTTTAAAATTTTTTGAATTTCTGTTATCACAGATTTTATATCACTTTTCAATTCTGGTTTTTCACCTAAAATTTTACTCAGAACAGCTTGTAAATTAGCTTTACCTTCATGTTGTACGGCATTCATCAAACAATGCTTCAAAATTATGTCTCCCATGTTAGAAATATAGAAAAAAGAAAAAATAAAAACATAATTGGAGGTGCTAATTTAGTGCTATTTTATCCATTCTTCTATTGGTTTTGCATGTTTTGCCGATATACTAATGCCGGTTTCATTCTCTATCGTTTCTATTGTCGCGGATTCTTCAAATATTTCTAGTGGTCTAGGGAGAGGTTTATGGCCATATATTGGTTCGAAATTTATTATTAAACCATCAAAAATGCCTGAAATACTTGATAGTCCGTTATTGTCGAATTTTTGAATAACCACTGTTAATAATTTTCCATCACCAGTTTCATATTTGAATATTTTAGTTTCTGTTTCCCAGTTATACTCTTCATCCACCAATTTTAATTTATGGAAGTCTTTGTCTGAAATTAGATACATGTTTGTTACGTCTTTGTATTTTATTTCCAAAAATATGACCGGTTTTGTTTCAAGCGTCTCTGTATCCACGGCTATACCGTTTGACACCATAGTAATTGGTGTTTTCTTCTGATGGAATATGTCAACTACAGATAATTTATTGTCTTGTCTCGCAATAGATTTTTTAGCTAATACAGTCGTGCTTATTCCCATACTGATTAGTATTATGGCTATTACCAAAATTGGTAATATTTTCTTACCCATTTTTTCACCTAAGAAAGATTAGGAAAAACAAATGTTTTTAAATGGATACAATTTTTTTGGGTTCCACCCTAAATCTTTGTTATCTTTAAATTTGTTAGTTTTTTATTGTTTAACATGGAAGACGAAGAATTCAGACTTTCCAGGGATTTGATAAAAACTATCAGTGCTGATACGAGATCTGATATATTGAAAGCTTTGAATAAAAGACAAATGACAGCTTCTGAATTGTCTAGGTATTTGAACAAACACGTCACCACAGTTCATGAGCACTTGGGTGTTTTATCTTCATCCAAGTTAGTAGACAAGATAGAAAGACCCGGAAGGAAATGGATTTATTACAAACTTAGCAAAGAAGGAAGAAAAATTCTGCACCCGGAATCTTATAAATTGGTTTTTGTCTTCACCACTTTATTTTTCCTAATCATGAGTAGTTTCTATGTTTCCTCTTTAGATCTAAATCCAAGCGACCCATTTTATCCCTTGAAAAGGGCTAGAGAAAATGTAGAAGTGTTTTTTGTACGTGGAGATATAGAAAAAGCCGAGGTCCATTTTTCCTTGGCCAACAAAAGATTACAGGAAGCTAAGATAGAAGCTAAATTAGGCAACACATTTGAATCAGTGGATTTGATAGGCGAGTATCGTAAAGAAATGATAATAACAAAGGAACTAATCAAAAGAGCTAAAGATAAAGGTCAGGATATATCATTAGTATCTGAAAGCATAGTAGAAGAATATCCAAGACACCAAGTTGTTATAACTAATTTAGCTAACGATTATCCAGAACTAGAAAGTTCTTTGAAACCAGCTATCAAACAATTGGATGAGAGTCAAAAAATAGCTAGTGCCGAGTATTACAGGAATGCATCAGAGGAATAATTTTTCCTTTTGAAAATAATTTTTCAAGAATATCCCAAATTCATTGCTTTTCATCAATTTTTCAATTTGCTTATTTTCTAATATTGTAAACTGTTTGCTGATTTCTTTTGCCACGAAGTTTGGTATACCCTTTGCTTCTAATATTTCTTTTTTCTTTTTTAATGAATCGATGAGTTTCTCTTTTGCCGTCAAGAATCTTCTATTGACTTCAACCATCCACATGCTCTCTTCTATAAACGGCCCAGTCATTGCTGATTTTCTATGTTTTTCAATAAAATTCTTTGCATTCTTCTCATCAAAAACCCACGGTCCAATTTTTTTATCAATTATAGGTAATTTATTCACTTGCATTTCAACCAAAATTACAGAAGTTTTTCTTTCATCACTCCAGCACTCGCTTCTTAAAACCACGAACTCATTTTCTTTCAGAATGCTCTCAATTCTTTTTTTCGTTTTTCTTAGTTGTGGCCATAAAATATCTGGGACTACTTGCGGTGTTTTAAAGGCCAGACATAGAACATCAGTTCCTCTTTTTTTGAGACATTTTTTAAACTCTTTCTTTGTCAACGGTTTTGTTTTTTTCTTTGTGAAACAATTCTCACTTGGATTCTCAATAAATTCTCTTGCAGTCTTTTTTAATTTGTAAAAAGTTTTTGCTGAAACTGGTGCAGCAACATTTCTCTCTTTGTCTACAGGATCAATCACTATTAGAATATCATCTTTGAACCTTTTCTTTAAATTTTTATAATCGTTTTTATTCCAATAATTTTCTATATCAAAAATCTCTTTTGGACCCCAATTTATTATTGATTTAAGCAAATTGATAAGTGATCCGTAAATTATAACCAACAATTCACACAAATAACCAGAGAATCCCTCTGTCTTGGCATCAGCTCCATATAGATAGTTCGCTTTTAATAACTGCTTAAATAATCTTACATCGTCACTTAAATTTTTTGGAAGATTTTCATTCAAATACTCTACATGTAATGGTGTTCTGTCAACAGCAGATATGATCTTTTCACCGACCTCTATTTTACAGCAAGGTACAACGTCAACGTCAACTTTCCCAAAACTGCCGACTATATATGGATGTTGTGCATAATCCGTCCTCCATTTACCATTAGCCTTTGTGATTGTTTTTTTACCTATTTGCAATCCCAAACTCTCTAATTTTTTATTATTGATATTTTTTGGAAAGACCAAAAATATGTCAAATTCGTTTTTTTCCACAAGCCATGTATCTCTTGGTAAAGAGCCAGCAATTATTGCATAACCATTATATTTTTTTACTTCTTGATTTGCTATCTTTAATATTTTTTCACTCAAGTTCTTCAATTTTATAGTTTCGTTTTGTCTCGGTCTTATTTTTCTTAAAACCTTTCTTAAAACCTTTCCATATTTTATGTTGTTTGACATCGAATATTATTTCTTTTTTAGTGTATAAAAATAACGAATCAATTCAATATTTTAGATACATATGGTCCATCATAAGAATATCCTAATTTAAAGAAATATTTTTTTACTCCAACACCGCTTATTATTACCAACTTTTTTTTATCGAATTCCTCTTTACTTATTTTTTCTGCTTCTGCTACCAGTTCTTTCCCATATCCTCTGTGTTGCCATTCTTTTTTTGGTTCTTTGTCTATTGGTACCAGCGGACCATAAGTATGGATTTCTCTTATTATACTAGATGGTTTTTCTGTTATCTCTTTTCTGTGAGCCTTTTCAGACGGAATTCTTAATCTAACCAAAGAAATTAAAATATCTTTTTTTGTGTCCTCAAAAGACAGAAATATTTCTTTACCTTCAGAAGCATTGTAGTCTCTTCTCACTAGTTTAATGTTTTCTATATCTGGTTCAATCCCATACAACCTTTTTGCATGCCCCGGTTCTCTACATCTTGTACACCTACATCTAAATCCCTGTTTTTTTAATTCTTCCAGGGCAAGTTCTCTGATATTGCTTTTCTTTGGTCCACTCGCTATTTCTGTAGAAGGCATATCTCTTAACATTCTTCTAAATCTCACAAAAGGTGGGACTATTTTCTTGATTTCAACGAATAATTTTTTTACATCATCATCTGTTGGCGGTTCATACTCACCACCTTTCCATTGCTCATGTAATATGGTATTCGGCATGACCATTGTTGGATAAATTTTATAGTCATCTGGTATGAAATTTGGATCATTAAATAATACTTTAAACATTTCTAGTTCTCTTTTAAAATCGGAACCTGGAAGAAATGGCATGATATGCGCAACTATTTTATAACCAGCGTCCTTGGCAATTCTTAATGCTTCGATGCTTTTTTCAACACCATGACCTCTGTCTGTTTTTGAGAGGACATCATTATAGATAGACTGAATACCCAATTCTATTCTTGTGGCTCCATATATCAGCATTTCATCCACATGTGATTCTAGACAATAATCTGGGCGGGTTTCTATGGTCAATCCAATACATCTGTGTTTTGCGTTTTCATTGTTTTTTATGGCTTCTTCTAAAGTCTTTGATTGAAATTTGTTTAATCCGTCATAAATTCCTTTTATAAACCATTCTTGATAATTTTTCTCTAAAGCTAGAAACGTGCCACCTATTACTATTACTTCTATTTTATCACTTGGGTGACCCATTATTCTGTACTGGTTTAATCTATCTGCAATCTGCCTTATAGGATCGAATTGATTTCTTATTGCTCTTTGAACAGCAGGTTCTAATGGGCTATAACTTTTTGGCGTTATTTTAGTTGCTGGCAAGCAATAAGTGCAGGATCCGCCACAAGGTCCCGGTTTACATACAACAGTTATTATAGCAACACCAGAGATTGTTCTCGTTGGTTTTATATGCATAATGTCTGAAATTTTTTCTATTTGTTCATCCGTTGCAAATTTCAATATATCAGGATTAGTAATCATGTGTTTTAGCTTGTATTTCATACAAAGCTGTTTTTTAATTTTATGAACTTCTTTTCTGGATTTTATTTTATCCTCACTTATATTTTTTATAATTTCTTTACAGATTTCTTCTTCAATCGACATATTATCAAAAAAATCTTGTTTGTATATTATTTTAAACCAATCCTTTCTGTTAGATTGGTTCAAAAAAACTCGTTATACTTTATTTCTATCTAATAGTAGTAACATTTATATACTAGTACCACTAATAAGTAATATTAAATGTGATGAAATGGATAGAAGGAACATACACAGATTAAGATTCTATCAAGAAGAGCTATTTTTAACAAAAAGTAGACTTTTTCGAGCTAAAAGCATGAAACAAGTCAGATTTTTGCAAGATAGAATCAATTTTTTGTTGACAAAAATAGATGAGCTTGAAAATGGAAGGTCTTTAAGGCAATTCTGAGATTTTCAGATTTATCTTTTCAACTGTCTGACAGACTTTGCATGTATCCGAAGATGTTGGTTCTCCACAGTTTTTACAGTTTCTGATCTTTGATTTCTTAAAACTAGCTTCTACAAAAGGAGCTATCCTTTCTGCACTGGCTATTATACTATATTTTATTCCAGAAGATCTTTCTTCCATTTTATTCAAAAAATCTCTTGTTTCCATTCTTAGTGCGTTTCTTTTAGCATATGGACATTCATTAAAGTATGCTGGTATGTTATTAAGCATGGCATATAAGGCAGATTCCCTCTCAGGCACATTTATCAGCGGTTTTATTCTTTGCACAAATTTTATATGTTTTATTATCCTTGGCATGGCACCCATTCTAGCAAACCTCATCAAATCTCCCTTCAGGACATTCATAACTATACTCTGAGCTTCATCGTCAAGATTATGCCCAGTAGCTAGCTTAGTCGCTTTCAATCTTCTTGCACCCTCGTTTAATAAATATCTTCTAAAAACACCACAGAAACCACACATACTTTCATCATTATCTTTTGCCAGTTCGTCAATAGTTGTATGAAAGGCTTCTTTGTATGAGAATATGTGATGTTCTATTCCCAATTTCTTACAGAATTCGACACACCCATCTATAGTGGCATTTCTGTATCCAGAGATACCTTCATTTATAGTCATTGCTATTATTTTCACTTTGGGGTTGTTTTTGAAAATTTTGTGAAGCAGATATAAAGTATTTCCCGAGTCTTTACCACCAGAGAAGGCGACAGCTATTTTATCCCCATTTTTAACTAGTTTATTTTTCAATATTGTAAGTCTCACTTTTTTTTCCACACTTTTACTAAAACATTTTTTACAGTAGTGTCTACCTTCATTTATTCTATGATATATAGCTTCATCTTTGCATGATGAGCATTTATTTGCCATAACACTGAATAGCTGTCAAATAGACTTAAACCTATTGCTTAACTACCGTACAAATATTTCCGGAAGAATCTTCCCACAGTTTTTCGGCTTTTAGTCCAGCTATCGATAATTCATTTTTTAATTCATTTTTTGTATATAAATGATAAAATCTATTGTAAACTTTCCCACGACAATTCCATTCTACGTAAATATCGCTGGAAAACCCATTTTTTATTAATTTCCAGAAAAACCTGTTTTGCCACTTCTTCCAGACAGTGATAAGGATTTTTTCTCCAATTCTTTTCATTTCTTTTAATGATTCTATCCTCATTTCTTTTGATTCCAGGTGATGCAGAACTCTTACACAAATTATGTTTGAAAAGACGTTATTTTTGAACGGCAAATTTGAAGCATTTCCTATTATCAAATGAACTGCAAGTTTTCTTTTTGATAAAAATATTCTAGCTTCTTTAATCATGTTTTTTGAAAAATCTAGGCCGACACGAAATCCATTTTTTTCTAGAAATGGAGTAGCGTTTCTACAATTACCGCAGCCTAAATCTAGAACAGGCCCACTGTTTTGTGAAAATCCAATCACTTCTTTTTCAGGTTTTGTCCTAAAATTAGTCCAGGAATTCGCTATTTTATCCCAAACATCTTTTTGATTCATATAATCATTATATAGCCCCGATCGGATTCGAACCGATGTTAAAGGCTGTCATCCACGTTGTCCAAAGGCCTCTGTGCTTGACCACTACATACCGCAAAGAACATCTTCTTCTCTACGGGGCTGTACGGGGCTTTTTATATTTTGTGTTAATAATGGTTAAGTAATCTGATAAATCTATGTCTAGTATTCTCATTCTTTCTTCTAGGGAACTTTTAGGTATATAATGTCCGAATTTTTTCCAAAATAGATATTTACTTATATGGACCAAATTCTTTGTATTTACTTGGTTTATCCACTTTTCTAACATTTTTATTCCAGACATCTCAAAGCAAATTACTGGCGGTAAATGTCTGGTATCTCTATGGATTCCATAATTAAATTTCATTAAGTGGAGAGCATTTTCAATTTGTCTGGATATCTTCGATTCTTTTGAATAGATATGTATTCTAGGATAATAGTTAATGTTTTTTTTCTGTTTTATGTAAATTCCCATCACCTATTATAATTCCAATAATTTCTGCAACACACCAGTCTATATTTACCATTATACCACTATAACATTATTATGTTTAAATGTTTAAATATTTTTTTATATAAATATTAGCTATGATAGAAAAAAGAAAAATCACTGTTTATATAACCGAAAAAGTGTGGATGGATTTTCTTAGAAAGGTGCTAGAGAAACAAGGAAAAGCTGCAGGTGGAGCTATTTCTGAAGAAGTGGAAAATGCTATTAAAAAATGGCTGAGAGAGTAGTAATCAGACACAGTATAATTATAAAAAGTTTGGTAATGGAGTATTCGTGGTGATATGGTATATTTTGAGCTTCATTTTTAATAGGAATAGAATT